>JANMDK010000337.1:0-18679 GCA_031376265.1 Pseudomonadota bacterium | reverse complement strand
TGGAGCCGATGAAGCCGGCGGCGCCGGTAATCAAGACTTTCATGGTTGCCCCAAAATCATTGGTAAGGCGTAAGCGCTCTCATCAGGTACAAGGCACCCAGTTCGTGGGAAGGTCGGAGACGACGGCGCCTGGCTTGACCTCGGTACCATTCACGTAATGCGGAAACCTGCCTCCCGAGACAATTCTGATCGTCAATTCCACAGGCCCGGCGCCGACCACCGTACCGCGAACGAGGTCGTGCTCCGAAATTCCCACCTGCAAGTGACGACACACCCTTGCTCCAGGCTTTGAGGCGGCGATCGTCCGGGCAGTCGCGGATATCTCCCTCGCAATCGCCGCTCGCGTTTGCTCATCATAGGGCGTACTTGCGCGGGGTGCCGCCGAGCACGCCGATAGCAGCAAAGCGAAGAGGCACCACAAATTGCCGGCACCGGCGGGGCTCATTCCAGCGCCCAGCCTACCGAAACACCTGAAGGGCTCACCGAAATGTTTGCCGCTCCCTTCCTTTTCGATTGTGACGTCTCCCAGAACAACCGGCCGATCCCATAGCCGATCAGGCTGCCGGCGACCACGTCGGACACCCAATGCTCGCGACTGCCTGCCCTTGCAAGTGAGGCCAGCGCAGCCGCCCCGTAGAGCCATTTTGCGTCGTACTCCTGTGCCAGGGGCGCGGCGACCGCCCACGCAACCATGGCGTGCCGGGACGGGAAAGCATCGAAACTCGAGCCGGGCTTGAAATGATGAGGGCCCAAACCGGATTCGGGGCGCGCGCGGCCGACCGCATACTTCAACCCGGTTGCCGCCAGGAATGCTACGCCGCCCGCTTCGAGTGCGGCCGTGCCCGCTTCCGCGCGTCTTGGATCGGAGCCATCGAATGCGAGCATTGCCGCAGCGCCGAGCCCCAGCCAAGGCAGTGCATCCCCGATCTTGACTCCAGCTTTCAGCCACCGGTCTCCTGCGTGGCTCGTTGCGTATTTGAAGACGCGCTTGTCGAGAAAGGCGCTCGCCATCACAAGACCCGCGCCCGCCGTTCCCGCGCGAAACCAGTCGATTTGGGACGCGCTCCGGGCCGCGGCCGCCACGTCGTCGCTGGTTCGCCCGAGCGAGCGCAGCCCCGGAATTGCCGCGTGCAGTTTTGGAAGGGTGGGGGTGGTGTCGATGTCGCCAAGCAAGGCCAGGGGATAAGCTTCGCGCACTGCGGGATCGAGGTACTTCACCATGACCGTGGGCTCGAGGTCCGACTCCGACACAAGGCCGGAGAAATACGCATCGAGCTTGGCGAGATCCACGAACTCGTAAGTCACCAGCGGATCGACCCGCTCAGCGAGGGTGACGCGGATCTCCCTTGTTTCCAAGGGCGAGAACCTTAACGCAGTACGCGCGGCGCGACCTGCGGCACGACTTAGCGGGTGCAGCGTGTCGTTGGCCAGTTCCAGGGAAAGGCGCTGCGAGGAATCGTAGGAAACCTTGGCGTTGCGAAAGCCCTGACGGAAAAGATGCTCGACGAGGACGTGTTCCAGCTGTGAGCCCGCGACGAACGCCGCCGACGCCGGCCGCGGATTGATCTGCAGCGAGGGTTCGGGTCCTTTCGGGGGCGGCAATCTCTCCTCACGCCGGTCGGCGGGCATCAGGTATTCGTTGGGGCGCGGCGCCGGCTCGTGCCACAGGGCCCTCTCGTTTCGCGATGTCGTCAGATAGTAAAGGGGATTGGCTCGTCCGAGCATTGCGCCGCCGTCCCTGGTCAGGGGCTTCCATACGAAATTCCCGACCGTATTGGTTGATTTGGTGAGCAATGCGTCGAATGGAATGCTGAGATAGATTCCCTTGTCGAAGCTGCCTTCGCCGAACTGTGCGGCCGAAACATTTGTGCGGGTCGCGAACGCTCCGATAGTCACGCCGTTCTTGAACACGCGTGAAACGTCGAGGGTTGCTCCGAAATCGCGCGCGAGATATCGGCCTACGTGGATTCGCGCTTGCACGTCGTTCCACCCCGTATCCCAGTACACGGTGGCATGCCCCGTGGCCACTTTGTAGTCCCGGAAACCGAATGCCTGCTCGAATTCGCGCTGCCGCACGGCATTCACATCGACACCCACTGCAATGCGGCTCGAAGAAGGTTTGTAGAGCCATTCGGCGCCGACGCCACCGAACATCGACTCAAGATAGCCGCCATAGAGGCTGTAGAAGTGGTTTGCCCCCAGTTTCCCCACATGAGTCGCCTGGAGGTTCGGCATGGTGATCGGCGACGTGGTGAGGTATTCGCGCATGAAAGTCCGGACGCGCGGCAGGTTGCTGGGCGCGGTGTACTTGAACTTGTCGTAGTTGTTCAGGAGCGAGAGCCTCACGTTCCCCTGGATCCACGTGTCCTCGCGCAGGCGCCACTTGGCCCGCTCCACAGCCGAGATCTGGAAGAGGACGAAGCCGTCGGGGCCGCCGAGCGTCTGCTGGTAGTCGAAGCCCAGGCCGTGCTCGAATGCGGGTGCCCGGCTCTCGTAAAGCACCTTTCCAGCGTTGCCGGCAGGATCGGCGGGCAGCTCGCGCGCAACTATCGATTGCCTGCGCTCCGACGGCGGAAGCGGCCTGATCCTCTCGTCCACCCACGCGTCCCGGTCCACGACGCTTTCGGCAACATCGACGCCGCGTTGCCGGTAGGTCAGGGCAAAACGATCGACGGATGGGGGCGCGTCCCGGTGGAGGACGGACGCCGCCCGGTCGATCCGCTCTCGAAGGTAGACGGCTTCCGGGTCGTCCAAGGTCAGCCTGAGCTCGCGTCCACGCTGCTCTATTTTTCTGACGCGCCAGTCGGCCTGCGTCGCGATATCGCGACTGGTGGCTGCCCAATCCGGCTCCTTTTGAGGACGGAGAGGCGAGACAGGTACTCGCGGCGGGTCGTTTGGCTTCGGGGTTTCGAGGCCGTCGAGTTGAGTATGTAACGTTACGCCAAGCATTAGCGTGTTTCCCCGCTCGAACCCCACTGTGAGGTCAACCGCCCGCGCAAGCTTGTAGACGAGCCCCACGTTGAAGGGGGAACTCTGACGCTGATTGTTCGACTGGGGCTCGTGCTTATAGTCGTTGCCGTCATATTCGAGCTTGAGGATCACCCGCTCCCAAGGGGTCTGGTATTGCACCCCGCCGAAGAGTGACGCAGGCCCTCGGAAGTAATTCTTCAGCCCGAGGTTTCCTCCTTCCCCTCCAGTCGCCCTGCGGGTGTCGAAAGACGGGATCAGGCGACCAATGGGATTGCGGATGTTTCCCCGTGCGCCCACGTAGCCCCAACCCATTCCGACGCTCCAGTCGAAATTGCCGGTGCGCTTGTTGGCGACCAGGTACTCCCCCGAAAACAGCCCGGTACCAGCCAGGTCGCGCAATCCGATTGCCACTTCAGGCAAGTAAGCCGACTCCCTCCATAGCCTGAATTTCGCGTCGATACTCTTGTCCTTCAGCGACTGGTCGCCGCTGAGTTCTGCGGGTCCGTACGAGACGTTGCTGATGTTGGTGTAACGGAATCCCGTTTCCATCCAGTCAAAAGGCTGGAAGAAGAGGTTTCCTTGCGAGTACGGAGCAACCCGGCTGAAGTGAAATGAAAATGCGCCCGTTTTTCGCATTCGCGCGCTGGGCGTCTGCATCAGCCCCGTAGCGCCCCAATCGTTGGAGGAGACTTCCGGGTTTCGCGATTGGTAATCGATGCCCGGCGCGTCAGGCACCTGGCGCGATCCAATGCCCCGTGAGGGGGAGAGGGCCTGGCCCGGGTCACCGGCTGGCCCTTGGGTCGCCAGGAACTCGATCAAGCTTTGGGATACTTCTTCGGGCCACCCGCTACCGCGCGACGGTGCCCACATCCAGCTTCCGGGCGCTGGCTCGTCCTGCTTTTCGCGGTTCCAGATCGCGACGCCAAATCGCTGAACCCTTCCATCCGGTTGCGCAATCCATACCCAGTCGATGCTGCCTTCCTTCCCGGGCATGCACGCCGCCAAGTAGGCGATGGCTTCGCGAAGTGGCGCGTGGGTGACGGGGCATGGGTCGCCGCGATCCGTAATCACGGTCACCGTGGATGGTCGGGGGGGGAGAATCACCGTGTGGCCCGGCAGAAGGACCGGATCGCGGCCGGGATTCGCTTGCAGCCAACGCGCATCGGCCAACGCGACACGCACTCGCCCTGTGGCGGGCATTCCCCCGACCAATTCCCGCAACCTCGCCGTCGCATTCGGGTCGGCGCGCAGTTCCGGATTTGATCCCGATAGGGACGAGAGGAGAGCGAGGCGCGCGGCGGTTTGCGCGACCCTCTCTTCCGGGACCCTCCAACTCAATCCAAGCGGATAGGCGGCCTCGTTATTGAGGTTTGGCTGCGCTAGTAGCCAATCGCTTAGCCTCTGGGGAAGCGTCTGGGCAAACGAAGCGGAAGGCCAAACGAGCGTTGCCAATGCAATCGCAGTGCACCCGCGCAAGAAGGCGCCCCTCATTTCGACCGGCTTTGACCCGCCAGGGACTCGACTGGCCATCGTTGCCAGGCGAAGCAAACCTCCTTGGACAGGCACTGCTCGCCGTACACCACCGTTTCCTGCGTGCCGTCGATGCGCACTGCAAATCTCGAAACTGCGTCCGAGTCGAAAGCGGGTCCTGGCCTGCCGGTGCGGTGCGTGCGCGCAATGGTTTCCTCGAACCACGCGAGCGAGCTCGGGTCAACTCCGATCAGGGAATTGCGAGAGGGAGGCGACGAAGGCCTCGCGACGAGCGTATCCTCAACGCCGTAGCTGTATCCGGGCATGATGTCCCGCACTCGTTTGATGCTGTGGAATGCGGCGGCCAAAATCGAGGCCCATCTCGGCGAATCGGACAACTGCACGTTTCGCCATTCCGTCGTGAGCCCCGTGGCGCCGACGATCCTGCCGTTCTGGAGTCGGAGCACCTCGCGCTCCGCGCTGTACCAGACCTCGACCGGCCCCAACGGATGCTGGTCAACGTATCCCAAGACGAGCAATACGGTCCGACCCTGGATGGAGGCACGCAGGTAACGGAAATCCGGGTTGAGTTTTACCGAGGCAAGGTCGGAATTTCGTTGCACCGCGTACTTCAGGGAATCGAAGACGGCAGTGGTCGAACCGGCACACCCGGCCAGCGCGCTGGCCGCCAGCACGATCAACAATGCAGCCGATCTGGGTTTCATGAGTGCGGGGTTGTATATCTCGGCGCTCTCACGAGCTTTCGCTTAAGGTCCGCAGGCAAGCGTCACTGCCGAACCAATGAGCTAATTTTGCGGGAAAAAGCTTTTGCCTGGGGCAACTTTGACGCTTTGCGCGTCCGCGAAGGAATGCGGAACCGAACCGGGCTGCCGCAAATAAAAAGGCCTTGGCACGATGCCAAGGCCTTTTGGTTTTAGAACTAGCGGTTAGCGCGTGCCAGTTCCGCCGGTTCCGGCAGCAGCCACGGGGTTGTCGTCATTCGACACCGCCGCAGCGACTACCGCAAGGCCGATGGCGATTGCGGCGATCATGCCGGCCGTCAGGCCACCAACCGCCCCACCTGCAGCCGCGCCCGCACCCGCACCGCCGCCGGCGCCTGCACCCGGCTGGCCCTGAGGCGCTTGCGCCAAGACCTGGCTCGATGCGAATGCCAAGGCTACCAAGACTCCAATAAGTTTCTTCAATTTCTACTCCCCATTTAAGCAATGAACGCGAACGCGAGTGCAGCGTAACCGGTAGTACGAGGAACCGAGTCTAGCAAAGCGCTAAAGGCCCCGCAACTAGCCCCCATGGCTTAAGGGGGAAAGACTGCTTTGATTTGCAAAAAAACAACACTATTCGAAAAATCTCTGACTTCCAAGAATTTCATCTAATTATTCAATAGTTTATTCCTTTTTCGGTCCATTAGGCCCGTCGGCTTCAATTCAACCCGAGTTTCCTGGCCTTTGAGAGAACCCAAGCTGCATACACGGACTGGAAAACGAAGAATGGGGCGAAAGTCGATAACCGTTGCGACGGCGGGAGGCTCACCAAGACGAAGGCGCCGATGCCTTGTGCGATGGCGACTGCGTAGTGGTAAAGAGAGACCTGCCGGTGGCTGTATCCCATCCGGTTGAGCAACTGGTAAAGATGCGATCGGTGCGCCAGATGCACCTTCTCTCCTCGCATGAGCCTCCTAAGGAACGTGAAAAACGTGTCGAAAATGACATGAAACAGCAGTAGGGGCACGATGTAGAAGGAGAGCCTGCCGTAATCGAAGCTCGCGCCGATGACCGCAAGCGCCGCAAACGCGAATCCAAGGAATGCGCTTCCCACATCGCCCATGAATATCCTCGCGGGCGGGAAATTGAATACCAGGAACCCGGCCACGCTGGCGATCAGCGCGTACGACGCGAGGTACACGAAATAACTTCCCTGGTTCCATGCAATCGCGCACATGAATGACGCGGCAATCGCCGCGACACCGGCGGCGAGGCCGTCGAGCCCGTCCATGAAGTTATAGGCGTTCGTCAGCCCCATGAGCCAGAGGAACGTGAGTGCGTAACCCCAGAATCCCAGCGTGGTTTCCCCTATGAACGGCAGCCATAGCACCTTGATGCTTACCCCGACGAGGAGCATCGCGAAAACGCACGCCATCTGCGTGAATATCTTCGCCAGGAAGGACTTCTGCGTGACGTCATCAACAAAGGACACGACGGCAAGCGCGATCGCGCTCAGCAGGAAGCCCCAGAAGTACGGATCGGGAATTCGCGCGACCCCGGCCACGAAATAGATCACCAGGCACGCGATCACGAATGAAACCACGATTCCCACCCCACCTGATTTGGGAACCGGATGCACGTGCGACGAGCGCTCGTTCGGGCGGTCGAGTACCCGCACCGTCCGGATCATGAGGTACGTGAGCGCTGCCGAAACCCCGAAGATCGCGATCGCAAACGCGACGTGGGTCAGCAGTTTCTCGGTGGACGGCAAACCGACTTTCTAGGATGCCTTGCCGGCGTAGCCGGCGACCCAGCGTTGAAGGATCGAATCGACGACGATCGCAACGTCGCTCCTGCCGAGCTCGCTCTCGATGCGCCTCAGTTGTGCGTCGAGCTCGACCGCGTCGGGAGGGGTTTCGCGCGCCTTCCAGATCCTTGGATGGGCGGTCCCCGTCGCGTTGCCGTCGATCAGTAGCTCCTCATAGAGTTTTTCGCCTGGGCGAAGCCCGATCAATTCGATCGAGATTTTCTCGTGCTGGCCATTCGCCTCGTCCTGCGTAGAGCGCCCGCTGAGATGGATCATCTTTACGGCCAGGTCGCTGATGCGCACCGGCTCGCCCATGTCGAGAACGAAAACCTCGCCTCCCTGCGCCATCGCGCCCGCCTGGATCACGAGCTGGACGGCTTCTTCGATGGTCATGAAATACCGCGTGACGTCGGGATGCGTCAAGGTCACCGGGCCCCCGCGCTCGATCTGTTGGCGGAACAGCGGAACCACCGATCCGGAGGAGTCCAGCACGTTCCCGAAACGCACCATCGAGAAGATCGTTTTCGAAGACTGCTCCGCGAGCATTTGGACGACAAGCTCGGACAAGCGCTTCGTTGCGCCCATGACGTTCGTCGGGCGTACCGCCTTGTCCGACGATATCAGAACGAAATGGCCGACTCCGGCCGCAGCGGCCGCGCGGGCGGTGCGCCAGGTACCAAGCACGTTGTTTCGAAGGCCCTCGCCAGGATTGTCCTCGACGATCGGCACGTGCTTGTAGGCTGCTGCATGGTAGATCGTGTCCACATGCCGGTTGGTGATGATTTCCTTGACGATGTTCTCGTCCGTTATCGAGCCGAGAATGAATTGGAGGGGTATGCGATCCGGCACGTCAGGCATGCGGTCGAGCTCCTGCTGGATCTGGTAGAGCGCGAATTCGCTGTGATCCAGCACCATTAGCTTCTTTGGGGCCAGCGCAAGGACCTGCCTGCAAAGCTCCGACCCGATCGATCCGCCCCCCCCGGTGACAAGCACCACCTTGTCCTTCACGCACTTTTCGAGGAGTCCCGCGAGCGGCGCGACGGGCTCGCGACCGAGCAAGTCCTCGATCGTCACTTCCTTGAGCTGCCCTTCGGCCGACAAGGTCCCGTTCGCAAGCTCGGACAGGCCCGGCACCGACCGGACGTGAACCGGCATCGATCCGAGCATTTCCAGGATTTCCTTGCGTCGGCTGGGCTTGACCGACGGGATTGCGAGCAACACCTCCTGGACGGACCTTGCGAGCAGCCGCTCCCGGAATCGCTTGTCTGCGGGATTGAGGACCGGGAGGTCTTCGATGGTCCTTCCGCGCAGCGATGCGTCGTCATCGATGAAGAGGACGGGCATGCGCTCCTGGCCGCGACGCAGGACCTCGACGAGTTGCCGCCCGGCGTTGCCGGCGCCGTAGACCGCGACAGGCGCCCCTTTCGCGGTGGTCGCGCCAAGCAGCGCACGCGCCTCGTGCCGGCTGATGACCAGGAGCACGAAGAGGACCAATGCGTAGACCGCACCAAGGCCGATCGCATGCGCGTACGCGGCCCCTCCCATGAACCCCACGACCGCGATAAGTGTTCCCGTGACGCCGCTTACGATTCCGGCCCGCCTTGAAAGGCGCGGGATATGGAATCTCACCACCGGCTTGTAGAGCCCGCAGGCCAGGCCCACCAGAGGCACGATCAGCATCACGAACGCTGTCGCCGCCACCATGTAGAGCCATGGCATTGTCGGGATTCGCCCTCCGCGCGCCAAGGCCGCAAGCCAGAAAGTCAACCCGCCGATCAGGGAGTCGACGAGGATGAGGATCAGCGTCTTGGCCGGCCTGGGAAGGCGGGTCAGTCTGGAGAGATCGGGCATCGGGTGATTACGCCGTCGCCAACGCCATTACATCCGCAAGCACGGAGCAGGTCTTGGCAATGTGCTCGTCGCCCAGCGTCGGGTGCACGAGGAGCGCTAGGCTGGTGTCTCCGAGTTCGCGCGCTACAGGCAGGCGCTGGGCAGGCCTGAACCCGGTCCCGTCGAACGCCTTCTCGAAGTAGATCTCGGAGCACGATCCTGCCGAGCAGGGCACCCCGCGTGAATTGATTTCGGCCATTATCCGGTCGCGATCCCACCCCGTCTTCAGACGAGGGGGTTCCACGAACACATAGCATCGGTATGCCGCATGCTCCATGTGGTCGGGGACGAGAGGAGCGCGGAGCCCTGGCATCCCGCCTGCCGCGCGCCAAATCCGACTGGCGTGGGCCCGCCTTGCCGAGCCCCACTCGGCCATTCGCCGAAGCTGGATCCTGCCGATCGCCGCCTGGACTTCAATCATCCTGCCGTTGACGCCGAAAGAGTCGTGAACCCAACGGAATCCCGGCGGATGTGCTCGCCCATACACCGCGTCCCAGTTCTTGCCATGATCCTTGTACGACCACATCCGAGCCCAGATCCGCTCGTCATCGGTCGTGACCAACCCCCCCTCGCCGCCCGTCGTCATTATCTTGTCCTGGCAAAAAGACCAGGCCCCGACCTCGCCTATGCTGCCGACGTTCTTGCCGCGGTACTTGGCGCCATGCGCTTGGGCGCAGTCTTCGATTACTGCGAGCCCATGCGAGCGCGCGAGCGCCATGATCGGGTCCATTTCGCACGGCCATCCCGCAAGGTGGACGCAGAGGATGGCCCTCGATTTCGGCGTCAGCACCTGCATGATCGTTTCGGCGGTCATGTTCTGGCTGTCTCGATCGACGTCTGCGAACACGGGAGTCGCCCCGGCGCTGACGACGCAGGACGCGGAAGCCATGAAGGATCGGGGCGTGACAATCACCTCGTCCCCGGGGCCGATCTCGAGGGCCTTGAGCGCCACCTCCAGCGCGACCGTGCCATTGGCGAGCGATACCGCGCGCTTAGTGCCGACCCAGGCGCCAAACTCGCGTTCAAACTCCCGGCACTCGGTTCCGGTCCAGTAATTCACCTTGTTGGAAAGGATGACCTGCTTTACGGCTTCGGCCTCCTCTTCCGAAAAGCTGGGCCAGGGTGGGAATGAAGTGCCAAGCATTGCTTATCCTTTTCCTTGCATTTCGCGCGCCGGGACGCCCGCAACCTTCTGGCCATCCCGGATGTCGTCCACCACGGCCGATCCGGCGCCGACAATCACATTGCTCCCGATCGAGACACCGTGCCTGACGCATGCGCCTATGCCGATCCATGTCGACATCCCGACCGCCACTCCGCCTCCCAGATGCGCGCCCGGGCTCGCATGCACGCCGTCGGCGAGCCTGCAATCGTGGTCGATCGTCGCGCCGGTATTCACGATGCATCCTTTCCCCAGACTGGCGTAGGCATTGACCACGGCGCCCGCAAAGATTGCCGTGCCCGCGCCAACAATGGCGTATCGGCTCACCACTGCCCGCGGATGCACGATGGAGGCGAGCGGAATGCCGGCCGCTTCGATTTCGCGCATCTTCTCCAGCCTGGTCCCATTGTTCCCGATCGCGATGATCGCCCCGCCTACTCCCGCTGCATTCCTGACAAGTGCCGACGTATCCCCCGCAACCGCCCATGTACCGATCTTCTGCAGGTTCGGCCACGCGTCATCATAGAACACGAGCTCCTGCCATCCGGCGGCCTCCGCTGCATCAGCGACAACCTTTCCGTGGCCGCTCGCACCCAGGATCGCGAGCCTCCTCATGAGCGGCCCGTGAATCGCGGCATGGTGGCCTCGCCCTCAGCGGAAATTCCGCTGCGGGAGAGTGTCTTCCATACGGTCATCCCAAGGATCTTCAGGTCGAGCCAGATCGACTGGTTCTCGACATACCAGACGTCGAGCCTGAATTTCTCGTCCCACGAAACCGAATTCCTGCCATTCACCTGCGCCCATCCCGTGATCCCCGGCTTCATGTCGTGCCGCCGGCCTTGCTCCGGAGTATAGAGATCAAGGTACTCGAGCAGGAGTGGCCGCGGGCCAACGAGGCTCATGTCGCCCTTCAGCACATTCCAGAGCTCGGGCAGCTCGTCCAGGCTCGTGCTTCGGAGAAATCTCCCGAACCCGGTCAGGCGTTGAGCATCCGGCAGCAACCTTCCCTGCTCGTCCCTCGCGTCGGTCATCGTCCGGAACTTGTAGATCGTAAAAGGCCTGCCGCGAAATCCGGGCCTTGCCTGCCGGAACACGACCGGGGTGCCCAGCTTGAGGCGCACCATCAACGCGAGGACCAGAAAAACCGGCAAGACCGCCGGTAGGCCGGCAATCGTCGCGGCAACATCGAAAATTCTTTTCAGCATGGCCCGGTCGCTAGTCCGGCGGATGTTTCGAGGACGCCGACGAAGCGGTCGGCGAGCATGCGGCGATCGAATTCCCGGGCGGCAAGGCGACGGCCATTGTCACCCATCAGGCGAAGGCCTTGCCGCTCGTCCGCCATCCGTGAAAGGGCGTCGGCAAAGCGCCCCGGATCGCCCGGGCGCACCGAGATGCCGCATTGATTTTCTGCAATGAGGTCGGTTACCCAGCCCGGGTAGTTGCAAAGCACCGGGATGCCGGAGGCAATGTAGTCGAAAAACTTGTTCGGCGAGGTGCCAAAATAGAACGCGGGCACATTCGCGAGGATCATCAACCCCGCATCTGACGCCTGCATCAGCCCCGAAAGCTCTACCTTCGGCACCGGCGGATGGAAGATGCAATTGTCCAGCCCTTCGGCCTCGGCGCGCGCCACCAGCGAAGACTTCATCCGCCCTTCGCCGATGAGTACCAGCTTGATGTCGGAGCGCCCACGCGCCTTGAGCACGGCCGCCGCGTCCAGCACGGCATCGAGCCCGTTCGCGATCCCATGCGCACCGGTGAAGACGGCCATGAGGTCCGATTCCGATACACCCGCAGGCCGCCACTTGGCGGCCGCGGCCGCGCCGAACAACTCGAGGTCGCATCCGTTGGGAACAAGGTGAATGCGGTCCGGGGAGATTCCACGACGTTCGATCCCGCGCACAATGCCGGGCGCCAGTCCGATGCAGGCGCGGGCCGCATGGTACGAGGCCCATTCCAGCGCAGACATCGCCCAGAGTACGAGCGGGTTGGTGATGACGCCCATCTCCCTGGGCAGTTCCGGCCAGAGGTCGCGAACCTCGAATACGAAGGGTTTGCGCCGAAGGGAGGAAGCGACGATGCCGGGGATGCCGGCCGTCAATGGCGTGGAAGTTGCGAATACAAGATCGCAATCGTGGCGCAGGGCGACCGCGATGCTTCGCCACGCATACTTCAGGAAGGTAAAGCTGCGGCGCACGAAGCCATCGTTGTTGCGGTAAGGCAGGGCGAACTCGATGACGTCGATCCCGTCGACCCGCCCGGTCCGGCTGCCCCGCGTAAAACCGCCGGACAGCCCGGTCTTGCCGCCGCCGTACTGCCCGCAGACCATGGTCACCGAGTGCCCCCGGTCGACGAGGCGCCGGGCCATTTCGTATGAGCGCGTGCCGGACGCGCCTTGGGGGGTGGAAAAATGCTGGTGGAAGTAGAGGACCTTCATGCCGCCCATCGGAATTCGGTGCGCAACACGCCTGGCCCGGTGACTTCTGCCTCGACGACGGGCACGGGATCGCGCTTGTGGTAATGGCGCGACTCCCAGCCGTCAGTCAACGCCATCCGCACGATCGGCATGGAAGCGGAAATGGAGAAACCGAACTCGCCACAGGCGAATTCACTTGCATTCGCCTGCCAATTGCCGGGCGCCAGCCGCCACCTGAGGATCGCCTTGCGGGCGAACCCCGAAATCGCGTCTTCAACCACCATACTCCCCTTGCCAAGCGTCACGCGGCGCGTGTGGGCGCATTTTTCGCCGTCCGAATAGCCGGCCTCGATGCTGGAGAAATCCGGCCCGCAGTCCAGGCGGGGGCGATTCTTCGTCTCGAGCCACGCCCCGAAGAGGAAGCGGCCCATCCTGGGCATCTGGTCGCGGCCATCGAATTCGACCGTATTGTGTGCGGAAGTGCCGGCGAAATAGGCCATCCACTTCGCTGCAGCGTTATAACTGAAGGTCCCTGCATCCCGCAGGACGTTCGAGCCACGCACCCAGAGATCGAGGTGCAATGCATCTGCCTGGGCGGGGCGAAATCGAAATCGCGGGTAGCGCAAATAGGCGACCGCGTCCCCTCGCCGCAGTATTGCGTAACCGCCTTCGTCGAGGAGGCGGTCGGTTTCTTCGGGTAGCGCATCGGTCGCGGAAGGCAAGCCGAGCCATCCGAGGGGGTGGTCCCAAGAGCCCTCGGTTGGGAAGGCCCGCGCACTTGCAAAGAGATTGCAGCCCAGCTGCGCCGACGGGCGGAAATCCCTTGTATGCGAATCGGACAGCGGAATCAGTCTGGCGCCGTCGTTCGCGCCAATGTTCGGGGCGTCACCGTCGCCAGACTGCGTGAACGATCTCAGCCAGAGCGCTGCCGCCCTTGCACGCGCCGAAAAGGCGGCGGAAAAAGGCTCAAGGCCCAAATGCCTGCGCCAAGCCTCCGCGATGCTCAGCGTATCCAGCAGCACTCGATGGTAGACGACGGAGTGCTGGCTGAAACTACCGTCGTCGGCAACAAGCCGGCCGACGCGCTCTTCCAGCCACTTGCGTCCCATTGCCGACCAGCGCGCGGATTGCGAGCGGTCATGGAATTTCGCAGCCCGCAGCAGGCTGCCACCGATGAAAAGCGCGGCGGCTTCGGACGTCCCGTGATTGTTGTCTTGCGCAAGCGCATAACCCATGGTCGGCTCGATCCGCGCGAGGTGCGCGCGGATCAAATCGACCAGGCCCGGTTCAGGCTCGGTAGCCTGGCCGAGGATCAACGACGCCGTCGCGAGGTGCAGGACGCGAATCGAAGCTTCCTGGCCGCACTTCCAGTTGGGCCCGGAATAGGCAGGATTCGAAGCGCACCAGGATTCCACCCACGCGTTCAGCCTACGCAATTCCGCGCCATTTCCCGCCCTGGCGCGTTGGGCCATGGCCAGCGCCCAATCGAACCTCGACGCTTCCCAAACGGTCTTGACGTCACCCAACGAGGTGTCGAAATCCGGCAAGCGCCACCATTCCCGCTCCGAGGCGGCGACGCGCTCTCCAGTAAAGGGGTTCGTCATCCAATCCGGTGCCCCGGCGCCGATCGGGACCGGATACCAGCCGAAATAAAGGGCAGAGCCGGACCACGCTGAACCGGGCGGCGAAGGCGGGGGAGGGGCGCAGCAGTTCCGGAAGAACGGGCCGTGCGGGAGTTTTGCCGCAATTCGCCGGACCGGGCTGATCGGATTGCGCAGCGCCAACCTGTAGCGGGCGACCCTCACGAGATTCCTTGCGCCCAGCGAACGGAGGGTGCCGAGCCGCGTGCCCAAGGCGTTCATTGCGACCGCAGCAGCGCCCCGGCTTCGAGGGTTGCGCCAGCGACTTCGAGCAGTTCGGCGTCGGCGATCGGCTGGGCTTTTCCGCCCGCGATGGAATCGACGAACACCCTGATGCACAACGCCTGGCCCTTGTCCTGGCGCCAGAGGTTGAAGCTGGTGAAGCCGGGCCACCCATACCCGCGGAGCTTGCGGAAGTTGTCCAGCTGCAGCACCCGGCCGGCTGCAAAAACCTCGATGCGCTCTTTCGGGTAGGTGGCGGCGCCGTTTGCAAGATAGTGGATCGTCCCGAACGAGCCGTCCTCAAATCCGAGAGTAATCGCCGCCTTGTCCTCGCTCACGGTCACCGCCGGGTGATCGCCCATTCGCCGCGCCTGGATCGACGTGATCGGGCTTGCGGCGAGGAACCGCATGAGGTCGATGTAGTGGCACGCCTCGCCGACGATGCGGCCTCCTCCCACGCCCGGGTCCTGCGTCCAGTGTCCCGGGGGGATTGCGCCTGCGTTCATCGTCATTATGAAAGCCTTCGGTTCGCTGACCGTGGCCAGGAGCGCTCGCATCTTCTCGACCTGGGGGGCGAACCGCCGGTTGTATCCGACCATCAGGCGGGCCTGGCTTCCTTCCCGCCGCAACTGCGCCAGTACGGCCTCAATCTCCGCCAGGCCTTCCGCATCGATCGCGAGCGGCTTTTCCACGAACACATGCTTTCCGGCGCGTAGCGCGCGTGAAACCAGCCCCGCGTGGCTGTCATGCCGTGTGGCGATCACCACGGAATTGATGGCGGGATTGCTCAACGTCGCCTCCACGTCGGTGGAGACGGCGGCGAAACCCGCGCGCCTGCCGTGGATCACGCCCCCGGCGCCGCCTTCCGTGAGGATCGTATGCAGTTGCGCCTGAGTCTGGCGAAGGGCGGGGATCAGCACGCGCGACGCATAATTTCCGGCACCGATGACGGCGACCGAAGGCATCTGCAGGTCGAATGTACGCTGCACGTCGAGAAGCACATGGCGGCCGGCCAACCGGGCGCCCGCTTCGGGGTACTCGAGAATCACCCCGAGCGCGCCCCGGTCTTCCGAAAGCAGCTTGTATGCCTTCGGCGCTTCCGCAAAATCGAAGCGCCTGCTGACCAGGGGCTTCACGTCCAGCCTGCCGGACTCCATCAGGGAGAGCACGGCCTCGAAGTTGCGCTGTTCGGTCCAGCGCACGAACGCATAGGGGTAATCCCGGCCTTTTTCCTCGTAACCCGGATCATAGCGGCCCGGCCCGTAGGAGCACGACACCTGGAACGTAAGCTCTTTCTCGTAGAAATCCGCCCGGTTCAACTCGAGCCCCGCGACGCCGACGAGCACGATGCGCCCGCGCTTGCGCGACATCCGTGCGGCCTGGGACACAGGCAGGCTGGATTTCGTCGACGCACAGATGAGGACACCATCCACGCCGTTTCCGCCGCTGAAAGCCATTCCCGCGGCGACCGGATCCTCGCCGGAGGCGGGATTGCAGGTGCGGGCCCCGCTTGCCTTGGCCAGCGCGAGCTTCGCTTCGTCGGGATCGATGGCGAGCACGCGGCATCCCTGCGCGATCAGCAACTGGACGGCGAGCAAGCCGATCAACCCGACTCCGGTGACGACGAAATTCTCGCCGAGCGCGGGCTGCGCCAGCCGCACGCCCTGCAACCCAATGCTTGCAAGTACGGTGAAAGCAGCCGACTCGTCATCGACAGCCGGTGGGATGCGGGCGCAAAGGTTCCTCGGTACTTTCACGACATCCGCGTGCGGGCCGTTCGACACCACCCGGTCGCCCGGCTTGAGGTCGGACACCGCGCTTCCCACCTCGACTACGATGCCGGCGTTGCAGTAACCGAGGGGAAGGGGTTGCTGGAGCTTCGAGCGCACCGCATCGAACGTCGCCCCTAGGCCGTCGGTGCGAACCTTCTCGAGCACCATGCGCACCTTTTCCGGCTGTTGCAGGGCCTTGTTGACCAGCGATGCCTTGCCGAAATCGACAAGCATCCTCTCGGTGCCCGCCGAGATGAGGGAGCGCGACGTGCGGATCAGGACCTGGCCGCTGGAGATTACAGGGCAGGGGAGCTCGGCAATTTCCGTTTCGCCGCTGGCGAGATTCTGCAGGACCTGTCTCATGCGATCAGGCGCCGACGCCGCAGAAGTCGACGACTTTCTTTCCTTCCAGCCCGCCCGACTTGGCAAGCTGGAGGAATTGCCGATGCTTGACGAGGATCGCGACAAGGTCGGCCTCCTCGAGGGCCTTCTCGAGCGGGACCAGCGCGAACTCGGGGTGCTCCGAGATATTTGGCTCGACGGCCATCACGTCGAACCCGCGCGAGCGCAGCGTCGTGGCCACGTGCACCGCGGGCGACTCCCTAAGGTCGTCGATGTCCGGCTTGAAGGATAGCCCGAGGCAGGCGAGCCGCGCCTTCCGGCCTTGCTCGGCGTGGAATTTCGAGGCGAACGCCGCCACCTGGTCGATCACCCACTCCGTCTTGTGGTTGTTGATCTCTCGCGCGGTGCGGATGAGGCGCGAATTCTCAGGGTCGCTCGCGACGATGAACCACGGGTCGACCGCAATGCAATGTCCGCCGACCCCGGTTCCGGGCTGGAGGATCTTGACCCGCGGGTGGTGGTTTGCGAGCTCGATGAGGCGCCAGACGTCCACGCCGGATTTTGCGCACAGAAGCGACAACTCGTTTGCGAACGCGATGTTCACGTCGCGGTAGCTGTTTTCGGTGAGCTTGCACATCTCGGCGGTGGCGGCGTCGGTTTCGAGGACCTCGCCGCGCACGAACGTCCGGTAGAACGCGCTCACTTTCCGGGTCGCTTCCGGCGTGAGGCCGCCGACGACGCGGTCGTTCTCGACCAGTTCGACCATGATTTTTCCAGGAAGAACGCGCTCCGGGCAGTACGCCAGGCAGATCGACGCAAGGTCGACGCCGGCTTCCTGCAGGACCCTGCCCATTCTTGCGGTGGTGCCCACCGGCGACGTCGATTCGAGGATCACGAGGTCGCCCGGTTTCACCAGCGGTGCGATGCTCCTGGTCGCGGCGAGCACGAAATCGATGTTCGGCTGCGGGATGCCGCCGCCCTCATGGAAGGGTGTGGGGACGCAGATCAGGTAGATGTCCGCGGCCACCGGCTTCACGTGCGCATCCAGCCGGCCGGCGGTGACCGCGGACCGGACGTAGGCATCCAGGTCGGGCTCCACGATGTGGATCCGGCCCTGGTTGATCGTTTCGACCGCATGGGTGTTCAGGTCGACCCCGAAAACGCGATAGTCGTTCGAGGCAAGCAATGCCGCGGTGGGAAGCCCGATGTAGCCGAGACCGACTACGCACACCGATTGCGATTTCATTCAGATCTTCCTGAGGGCTGCGACGATGCGGTCGGAGGCTCGACCGTCGCCGTACGGATTATGGGCTCTGGCCATCGCCTGGTACGCAGCCCCGTCCTGCAGGAGTTCCGACACGCCTGCAACGATCCTTTCCCGGTCCGCGCCGACCAGCCGGACCGTGCCGGCATCGATGGCCTCCGGCCTCTCAGTCTCGTCGCGCATCACGAGCACCGGCTTGCCCAGGCTCGGCGCCTCCTCCTGGATGCCGCCGCTGTCGGTGAGGACGACGTGGCAGTGCCTTAGCAGGTAGACGAAAGGCTCGTAGCCCATGGGCGCGACGAGGTGCACGTTGCCCATCCCGCTGAGGAGGCTCATGACAGGTTGCTGCACGTTTGGATTCAGGTGGACCGGGTATACGAATCGCACGTCCGCGTGGCGCTCGGCGAGGTCGCGTAACGCGCCACAAATCTGCAGGAACCCTTCGCCGAAATTCTCGCGCCGATGGCCGGTGATCAGCACGAACCTCGTCACCGCGGGGTCGAAACCCAGGGACGCCCGCAGGGCGTTCGAGGCGGCCGAAGCGCGCGCCGGCTCCCTCTCGAATCGATCGAGCACCCAGTGCAGCGCGTCGATGACAGTATTTCCGGTGACGATGATCGACGCGTCCGCGACGCGCTCGGCCAGCAGGTTCCGCCGGTTGAGCTCGGTCGGCGCGAAGTGCCACTTGGCGACTTTCGAGACGACCTGGCGGTTGAACTCTTCCGGGAAGGGCGCCTGGAGGTTGAAGGTCCGGAGCCCGGCCTCGACATGGCCCACCGGCGTGCCTTGGTAGAACCCGGCAAGGGCTGCGCCGAACGATGTCGTGGTGTCGCCGTGCACCAGCATCGCGTCCGGGCGGTGCAGGCGCAGCACATCCCGCATCCCCACGAGCACCGAGGCGGAAACGTCGAACAGGTCCTGGCCATGCTTCATGAGGTCGAGATCCATGTCCGGCGTCATGCCGAAAATTTCCAGCACCTGGTCGAGCATCTGCCGGTGCTG
>JANMDK010000233.1:0-9332 GCA_031376265.1 Pseudomonadota bacterium | reverse complement strand
CCCGCATCTCAATGTCGTCCCCGCGTAGGCGGGGACCCAAATATGCACCCGCCGCCGCGGGTGCGACACAGCTCATGAAACACTGTGGATTCCAAGCCGGACTCGACAAGCCCTTTTTCATGATCGCCGGGCCCAGTGTCGTCGAAAGCGAGCAGCTCCAGATGGACGTGGCCGGGCAGCTGAAGGAAATGACCGCCGCCCTCGGCATCCCGTTCATCTTCAAGAGCTCGTACGACAAGGCCAACCGCAGCTCGGGCAAGAGCTTTCGCGGGCCCGGCATGGAGAAGGGGCTGGAGATCCTCGCCAAGGTGAAGCAGACCCTGGGCGTACCGATCCTTACCGACGTGCACACCGTGGAAGACATCAAGACGGTGGCCGCAGTCGTCGACGTGCTGCAGACGCCGGCCTTCCTCTGCCGCCAGACGGATTTCATCCACGCCGCCGCCTCGGCAGGCCGCCCGGTCAACATCAAGAAAGGCCAGTTCCTCTCGCCGCACGAGATGAAGAACGTGGTCGACAAGGCGAGGGAAGCCGCATTTCAGTCCGGGTGCGCGGACAACATCCTCGTCTGCGAGCGCGGCGCCTCGTTCGGCTACAACAACCTCGTGTCCGACATGCGCTCGCTGGCGATCATGCGCGAGACGGGCTGCCCCGTAGTGTTCGATGCAACGCATTCGGTGCAGTTGCCCGGCGGCAAGGGCACGGCTTCGGGCGGGCAACGCGAGTTCGTGCCGGTGCTTGCGCGCGCCGCGGTGGCCGCAGGCATCTCGGGCATCTTCATGGAAACGCACCCGGACCCGGAAAAAGCGCTTTCCGACGGCCCGAACGCCTGGCCGCTCGGCATGATGAAGGAGCTGCTCGAAACGCTGCTCGAGCTCGATGCCGCGGTCAAGCGGCGTGGGTGGGCCGAAAACCGCGTCGCCGCGTAAAACCGCGTCGCCGCGTGACAAAATAAAACAGCCAAACCAGGGAACCGACAAAAATGAGCTCAATCGTCGATGTAGTCGCCAGGGAGATCCTCGATTCCCGCGGCAATCCCACCGTGGAAGCCGACGTCCTGCTCGAATCGGGCGCGATGGGCCGCGCTGCGGTGCCCTCCGGCGCCTCCACCGGCAGCCGCGAGGCCATCGAGCTGCGCGACGGCGAAACCCAGCGCTACGGCGGCAAAGGCGTGCTGAAAGCCGTCGAGCACGTGAACACCGAGATCTCCGAGTCCATCGCGGGGCTCGACGCGGCCGAGCAGGCCTTCATCGACCAGACGCTAATCGACTTGGACGGAACAGACGACAAGTCGCGCCTCGGCGCGAACTCGATCCTCGCGGTGTCGATGGCCGTGGCCAAGGCGGCGGCGGAGGAATCCGGCCTGCCGCTCTACCGCTATTTCGGCGGCTCGGGCGCCATGCAGATGCCGGTGCCGATGATGAACGTGATCAACGGCGGCGCGCATGCCAACAACGGTCTCGCGATGCAGGAGTTCATGATCATCCCTGTGGGCGCGCAAAGCTTCCGCGAGGCGCTGCGCTGCGGGGCGGAGATCTTCCATGCGCTAAAGAAGCTCATCGACGCCAAGGGCATGTCCACTGCGGTGGGCGACGAGGGCGGCTTCGCGCCTGACCTGCCGACGCATGCCGCGGCCATCGAGTTCATCCTCTCGGCCATCGACAAGGCGGGCTACACGCCGGGGCAGGATGTGGTGTTGGGTCTCGATTGCGCGAGCTCCGAGTTCTACAAGGACGGCAAGTACGTGATCGAGTCCGAGGGCTTGTCCCTCGACTCGGCGGGCTTCACCGACTACCTCGCCAACCTCGCCGACAAGTACCCGATCATCTCGATCGAAGACGGCATGGCCGAGAACGACTGGGAGGGCTGGAAGCGCCTCACCGAGCGCCTCGGCAAGTCGCACCAGCTGGTGGGCGACGACCTCTTCGTCACCAATACGCGCATCCTGAGGGAAGGCATCCAGCAGGGCGTCGCCAACTCGATCCTCATCAAGGTCAACCAGATCGGCACGCTCACCGAGACTTTCGCCGCCATCGAGCTCGCCAAGCGCTCGGGCTACACCTCGGTGATTTCCCATCGCTCGGGCGAGACCGAAGACACCACGATCGCCGACATCGCGGTCGGCACCAACGCGCTGCAGATCAAGACCGGCTCGTTGTCCCGCTCGGACCGCATTGCCAAGTACAACCAGCTCCTGCGCATCGAGGAAGACATCGGCGCCGCGGGCTATCCGGGCCGGGACGCTTTCTTTCAGCTGCGATAGGCGGCGGGGAAGGCGGACTGGCGTGAAATGACCTCCCGGCCATGAGAGTTCTCGCCGGCGTTTTCGCCGCGCTGATCCTGCTGATCCAGTACCCGCTCTGGCTCGGCAAGGGCGGCTGGCTGCGCGCCTGGGAGGTCGACCGCCGGCTGCAATCCCAGAAGGACGCCAATGCCGCGCTCGAGCGCCGCAATCTCGCGCTCGGCGCGGAGGTCCGCGACCTCAAGCAGGGCTTCGACGCGATTGAAGAGCGCGCGAGGTATGAACTCGGCTTCGTCAAGGCGGACGAGGTATTCTTCCAGGTGGTAGAACCAGCGAAAGCACCCGAGCCGGCAAAACCGCCCCTGAAGTAAGGAGGTCCAATGAAACTCACCAGCGAGCAGCTCGCGCAATTCGAGCGCGAGGGTTACCTGTTCTTTCCCGAACTCTTCACCGCGCAGGAAATGAAAAACCTCGTGGCGGAAGTGCCCCGCATCTACGCCGAGCACCGGCCCGAGGTGGTGCGCGAGAAGGACGGCACCACGCCGAGGACGAGCTTCGCCGCGCACACGTACAACCCGATGTTCGCCAAGCTTGCCCGGCATCCGCGGCTGATCACGCCGATCGAGCAGGTCTTCGGCGAGAAGCTCTACATGCACCAGTTCAAGATCAACGCCAAGGCGGCCTTCGACGGCGACGTCTGGCAGTGGCACCAGGATTTCGGCACCTGGCACCGCGACGACGCGATGCCCGAGCCGCGCGCGATGAATGTCGCGCTCTTCCTCGAGGAAGCCAACGAGTTCAACGGGCCGCTGATGTTCATTCCCGGCTCGCACAAGGGCGGCGTGCTGAACGCCGGTCACGACACCAACACCACCAGCTATCCGCTGTGGACCATCGACAACGAGACGATCACGCGGCTGGTCGAGCGCGGCGGCATCGTTGCGCCCAAGGGCAAGCCCGGCTCGATGCTGATGTTCCACTGCAACCTGGTGCACGCCTCCGGCAGCAACCTCACGCCGTGGAACCGCACCATCGTGTACCTGTCGCTCTGCGCCGTGTCGAACCACATCCGCCAGTACAAGCGCGCGGAGTACATCGCGCACCGCGACTTCACGCCGATCGAGGCGCTGCCGGACGACTGCCTGCTGCGCGACGACATCCGGGTTCCGATGAATCTCAACACGCGCGCGGCGGCCTGAGATGAACCTGCATTCGATGCTGCAGAAGCGCGAGGCGGCCGGCAAGCCGCTTCGGGTCGGCGTCATCGGCGCGGGCAAGTTCGGCGCCATGTATATCGCGCAGATCCCGCGAACGCCCGGCGTGCATCTCGTCGGCATTGCCGACCTAACGCCTGCGAACGCCAAGCTCAACCTCGAGCGCACCGGATGGAAGCCCGAGTGGTACGGCGCGGCTTCGCTCGACGCGGCGAGAAAAGAGCGCCGCACCCACGTGGGCGACGACTGGAAGCAGCTTGTCGAACATCCGGACGTGGAGATCATCGTCGAATCGACCGGCAATCCCATGGCGGCGGTCGAGCACGCACTTCACGCGTTCGCGCACGGCAAGCACGTGGTCATGGTGACCGTGGAGGCGGATGCCTTCTGCGGTCCGCTGCTCGCAGAGCGCGCCGAAAAAGCAGGCGTGGTCTACAGCCTGGCCTACGGCGACCAGCCGGCGATCATCTGCGACCTGGTCGATTGGGCGCGCGCGGCGGGTTTTCCCGTGGTGGCGGCCGGGCGCGGCCACAAGTGGCTGCCGCATTTCGCCCAGTCGACGCCGGAAACCGTTTGGGGCCACTACGGCCTGACGCCGGAGCAGGCCGAACTTGGCGGGCTCAACCCCAAGATGTTCAACTCCTTCCTCGACGGCTCGAAGCCCGCGATCGAGAGCACCGCCGTGTGCAATGCCACGGGACTCACGCCCGCGCCCAACGGGCTCGAATACCCGGCGGGCGCTGTCGACCAGATCCCGAACCTGATGCGTCCGAAGGCCGAGGGCGGCATCCTGCACCACAAGGGCCAAGTGGAAGTCGTCTCGTCCCTCGAGCGCGACGGAACGCCGATCCCCTACGACATCCGCTTCGGCGTATGGGTCGCCTTCGAGGGCGAGACCGACTACATCCGGCGCTGCTTCGACGAGTACGGCGTGAAGACCGACGACTCCGGGCGCTATGCGTGCCTTTACAAGCGCTGGCACCTCATAGGGCTGGAGGTGGGCATCTCGGTTGCGTCGGTGGGGTTGCGGCGCGAGCCCACGGGCTGCCCGACGGGATTCCGCGCGGACGCGGTTGCCACCGCCAAGCGCGCGCTCAAGGCCGGCGAGGTGCTGGACGGCGAGGGCGGCTACACGGTGGTCGGGCGGCTGATGCCGGGTGCGGATTCGCTTGCGGCGGATGCTTTGCCGCTGGGCCTCGCGCACGGCTGGAAGGTCCTGCGGCCGATCGCGGCGGGGCAAGTCGTGAAATGGAGCGATGTCGCCGTAGACGCGAACAACACCGCGGTTAAAATCCGCCGTGAAATGGAAGCGCGCTACCGCGAACCGCAACGCTCGGTGGCCTGAGGCCGGGCTACGCGCCTTCGGTCTTGGCCGCGCGGATCTTGCGATCCGGACTCTCCAGGTGGCGCTTGAACGCCTTGGCATAGAGGTCGATCTTGGTCTTGACCGCGGGATCGATATCGCCGGCGCACGCGGCGATTTCCTTCGCGAGAAATTGCACCGACGCTTTCGGGCCGTTGAGCGGCACCACGTCGATCCACAGGTCCATGGCCACCCCGCCCAGCTTGGAGTGGGTGATGCTGCGATGGCCGATTCGCGCGCCCTCGCTGGTGAGGCTCGCCTCGATCGCGCTCTTGAGGTTGGTGAGGCCGGTGTGGAAGGCGTCTGCGTTCGTCAAGATTCGATCTCCCTCGGGAGGTCACATGATGACGCGAAATTGGCGCCGCGCAGCGGATTTCAAGTGGATTTTTTATCTTCCTCGAACACTTCGCGCGCATGCCGGAAGGCTTCCACCGCGGCCGGCACGCCGCAGTAGATGGCGGTCTGCAGGAAGACCTCCTTGATCTCGTCCTTGGTGAGGCCGTTGGTGAGCGCCCCGCGGATGTGCAGCTTGAGCTCGGGGCCCTTTCCCAGCGCAGTCAGCATGCACAGGTTCATGATGCTGCGCGTCTTGCGCGGCAGGCCGGGCCGGTTCCAGATGTCGTTCCAGCAATAGGTGTTCAGCAACTCCTGGAATTCGCGGTTGAAATCGTCGGTATTGGCGACGTTCTTGTCGACGTAGGCGGCGCCGAGCACCTCGCGGCGCGTCTTGAGGCCTGCGTCGAAGCGTTCCTTGTGGGTCTTCTTGTCCATGGCTTCCTCCGTAATTTGGGTGGTGGTCAATATACCGCCCCGATCCACTAAAATCGCGCCATGTTCGCTGCGTTTCGATCGATGCTCTGCGCCGCGCTGCTGGCGGCGTCGCTGCCCGCCGGCGCGGCCATCCCCGGCCTGCCGTCGCGCGACGGGGTGCCCACGCTCGCGCCGATCCTCGAGCCGGTGACGCCGGCGGTGGTGAACATCTCGGTCATCAGCCGCTCGCCGGAAGAGATGAATCCGCTGGCGCGCGACCCGTTCTTCCGCCGCTTCTTCGGCCTGCGCTCGCCCGAGCCGCAGGTCTCGGCGGGTTCGGGCGTGATCGTGGACGCGCAGCGCGGTCACGTGCTCACCAACCACCACGTCATCAAGGACGCGACGCAGGTTTTCGTGAGCCTCAAGGACGGCCGCCGCTACCAGGCCAAGCTGGTCGGCAGCGACGCCGGCACCGACCTCGCGCTGTTGACGATCCCGTCCGAGCGGCTGGTGGAGGCGAGGCTGGGCGATTCGGATGCGCTGCAGGTGGGTGATTTCGTGCTCGCCATCGGCAATCCTTTCGGGATCGGGCAGACGGTGACCAGCGGCATCATCTCGGCGCTCGGCCGCACCGGCCTCACGCCCGAAGGCTACGAGGACTTCATCCAGACCGACGCCTCGATCAACCCGGGCAACTCCGGCGGCGCGCTGATCAACCTCAAGGGCGAGCTGATCGGCATCAACACCGCGATCCTCGGGCCTACCGGCGGCAACGTCGGCATCGGCTTCGCGGTGCCGGCGAGCATCGTGCGCACCGTGATGGCGCAGCTGATCCGCTTCGGCGAGATGAAGCGCGGCTGGCTGGGCTTCACCACGCAGGACCTCACGCCTGCGCTGGCCAAGAGCCTGAACATCGCCGAGCGCCCCGGCGCGCTGATCGCGCAGGTGCAGCCGGACTCGCCCGCGTCCGCCGCGGGCCTGAAGGAGGGCGACCTCATCGTCGAGGTCGGCAACCGCGCGGTGCGCAACACCGCGGAGCTGAGGAACCGGCTGGGACTCGCAATCATCGGCGACGTGCTGGACCTTCGCGTGCTCCGTGGAAACCTGGACCGCAGGGTGCAGCTGCGCGTGGCCGACGTGCCCGCCGCTGCGCCGGGCGCCGCGGGCAGCGAGAGCGTCCCGCTCCTCGCCGGCGCCGTCGTCACCAACGCCGAGCGCACCGCGCAGGGAAGGAAATTCCCGGTGGTACTCGTCACCAAGGTGGAGCCCGGCAGCGCCGCTTTCCGGCTAGGGCTGCGCGCAGGCGACGTGATCATCGGTGCGAACAACAAGCGCGTCGGCAATGTGGGCGAGCTGGTGGCTGCGCTGAAGGGCAATGACCGGATGGTGCTGAATATCCTGCGGGGGGATTTTCAGCTGACGATTTCGGTCCGGTAGCTCGCTACTCCAGCCTGCTTAGAAAGTCCGTAGCCGGCGCATTCCACAACGCCTTCCCGTCGGCGTCCCCGAAAATGTTGTGGCCCTCTTTCTTGAAGTCCGGGAACAACAGGTACTGAGCATTCCCGCCCGCGCCCTTGTAAGCCTCGGCCAGCCTGCGCGAAAGCGTTCCATCGAAGAACGTGTCGTTGTTCGCGTAGAGCCAGAGCGAAGGCACTTTCGCGGTCGAGCCAAAGGTGGCTGCGGCCTTGACGAGGTTGCCGGGTGCGCAGTTCTCGTCGCCATAGCGGCCCTGGTGTCCCCCTCGTCCGCCCGAGAAATTGATCGCCGCGAAGACGCCTTCCGGATTGCGGCTGGCCGCAGCGACGGCGCCCCAGCCGCCGGCCGAGACGCCGACGAGGAGGATCCGGTTTGGCTGCGTGAGGGTGAGGCCTGCGAAGTAGCGGGCGGTGGCGATGATGTCGTCGGCACTGGCAAGTCCCGCGCGCACGTAGTCGGCGCCGTTGCAGTTTCCGTAGTCTTCCATCCAGGGCGTGTTGTCCCCGTAGCCGCGCCGCAGCGGCAACACGACGAGATACCCGCGCTCCAGCAGCCACGCGGTTGCAGACGAAAACCGCGGGACGGCCATGCCCGGGCGCGCTGCCGCGCTGGCGGGCGAACCGTGACTGATGATCGCGACCTTGTAGGGTCCGTCGCCGGGCGGGCGGAACACCCGCGCCTTGAGCAGGGCCGGGCTGCCGTCTGCGCCCGAGCCGCCGGGCACGAACCAGGCTTCTTCCCGCAGCTTGGCGGAGATGACGGCCGCCGGGCCGGCCTTTCGTTCACCTGCCCAAGGGTCGGACTGGGCGAAGGCGAGGGTTGCGAACGCGGCAAGGGCGAAGGCGGCGAGGGTGTTTCGGAAGCGACGCATACCACCGAGTGTATGCCTCCGAGGCGGAAATTTCACTACATTCGTTTGCCGATGGCCGCGCCGTTAGTGCCTCTCCGGGCAGTTGGTGTATCGATACCGGTACATTGACCTCGAGGCCTGCTACCGAATTGCCCAACGCGCTGGCGGTGCTTTTCTCCGATTTGTGATCTAATCCCGCTCCCCAAAGGGATGGGACATGAGCAAGGTCGTATTCACAACACTATTCTTCTGCGCGGTGCTAGTCAGCGCGACGCTCGAAGCGCAAACCGCCAAGCCGAAGCCGGCCGTCCAGGTTACGCAGGCGGAAGGCGCAAAGCCTGCACCAGGCGCTTCCGGCGCAGGAGCAGGCGGCGGGGCCGGCGCAGGCGCTGCCACGGGTGCGGCTGCGGGTGGCATGAGCGTCGGCGTGCTGGCAGGCATCGCGGCGGCTATCGCCGCAGTTGCCGCAGGTGCTTCGAGTTCCTCGGGCCCCGGCGGCACGAACGCGCCGCAGGGCACCACCGGGACGCGCTGACCAGCGTCCCGGTTTTACTTCTTCTTACCCGCGGTCCTTCTTCATCCTGCGCGGGGCCGGGGCGGCGGACGATCCCGACGAGCCGCCCGACGCCATGGTGGTGGAACCGCCTGTGGAGGAGGACCCCATCGTCGATCCGGCGGCGGGCGCTTCGGTCGTCGTGGTGGTGGACTTCTTCCTGGTCAGGATGGCCGGCTTCTTCATGCCGGGATTCTCCGCGGTGGGCATGGCCGAGCCGCCCGTCGTGCGGGGCGTGACGCCGGATCCGCTGGCGCCGGAAGCGGATGCACCCGCGTTGGGCGGATTGGCGGTCGAGCCGGTGGTTTGCGCCATCGGCGCTGCAGACCAGGCGGCGGCAAAAATTGCGCTGAGGGCTAAGAGTTTGAAACGGGTGTTCATGCGTGTCTCCGGTTGGATTGTCAGGGTTCGGAACGCGAGATCGCGCCATTGGCCTGTCGCTCCTATATGCAACGCAACCGGCTGCGCTCACAGTGCGGGAGCGCACTTAGCGTCAGAAAGGGCTAGCCCGGCGTCCAGTAGAGGCCGCCTGCGCGCAGGACCGGCGGCTCGATGCACCTGGGCGGTCGCCGCGTCGATCCGCGTTCCCCGCGCGAGGCGATCGATCTCGGGATCGGATTGCTGTCCGAGGATCGCGACCGGCTCTCGCTGCTCACGACCATGAACGTGCGCGAGAACATCACGCTCGCCGGCCTGCGCCGCTTCTGCCGCGGCCCCTTCGTCGTCGGGCGGCGCGAGGTCGCGGCCGCTCGTGAGCATGTCGAGCGGCTGCGCATCAAGACGCCGTCCATCGAATCCGGGGTGGGTGAGCTCAGCGGAGGCAACCGGCAGAAGGTCGTCCTCGCCCGCTGGATCGAGACGCGCTCGCGCGTGCTGATCTTCGA
>JANMDK010000228.1:0-4284 GCA_031376265.1 Pseudomonadota bacterium | reverse complement strand
CAATAAGCGAGCGCGGTGAGTTCAGTTCGGCGCCTCGTCGGGGTTTTGGCCAGCTTCAACTGCATAGATTGCACCCCGCTGGACCCTCACGCTGCATATGTGGTTCATCTTGGTCCACAAATTGACTCGCAAATTGGTGTTTGATGGCTGGTGCAGCTCCATAAGATAGTCATTCATGCTGCTTCGCACCGCTTTGTGAAACGCCCGTACATCGATGACATACCCTTGGCCATCCGGTGACGGCTGCAACATGGTTTCCTGTCCTCTTCGAATCAGCCACATCCTTTTCGCCTCGGCTTGATGCAAAAGTCCGCAACGAATGTCAGCGTAGTATGCATTCCGGGCTTCTTGATCGAATCCAGGTTGAAATCGTTTGCCCTCAAGGAACCGCGTTACCATTTTGTGCGATTTTCCGCGGCCGTTCGTAATACCCTCACGGAACTGCTGAATGGTCTCGAGCAAGAGGCTGTCGATAGCAAGCACTACGAATCCCGAATACGGTGAACGAAGGCAGTTCCCGGCGTAGCGCAGGAAGCGGCCGTCTAGCCGGTCTTTGATCATGTCCGCCGCCCTGACCCAATCATCTTGGGATTCGTGATCCAAGGCATACCAATCGGTTGATGTGAAGCGCGGAGATATCCGCAATGCATCGATGTGAGGGCCGCCCATTCTTCTTACGCCAAGACTATCTGCATGCGTGAGGAACGCAGCTAGAAGCGGTTGACAAGATAGCTACCAAATGTGGGGTCTTGCAAAGGATCATCACGAACCATGTTAGGTGCAATCCGCTGTGCGATCAACGCGCTAGTCTGTAAGGCGTACAAAATGGAATCGGCAATCTAAGGCGGAGATGGGATACGTCGACTTCATCAGCCATCATCGAGAGTGTACTGATGGCAATATAAAAACTCCCGCGATAACCGCGCCAATCCTGGACCTTCGGAACTGAATTCACCGAATTTACCCCTCAAACCCGCGGCAACCTCCTTTCCCCCACCGCCCTCTCAATCGCCCCCGCCACGGCCAGCAACCGCGCGTCGCTGCCAGTTCCGGCAAACACCGTAATCCCGAACGGCACCCCGTTCTTGTCCAACCCGCAAGGAATCGCGACTACCGGCGCCCCGGCCTTGCCGGTGCACTTGGCCGCGGCCCCCATCGGCGCGATCAACACGTCGCAGTCGTGCATCGATAAAGCGGCATCGATGCCGGCGGTGCGGGACAAGGCGATGTCGAGGGCGCGGTCGGAGCGGTACGCAGGATCATCAACGCCGTTGGTGGCGTTCGCGGCGATGAGCAACGCCTGGCCGTAAGGAATCGCCTCGGGGTGCGCGTTGTTCCAGGCGATGAGGTCGTGCATGGAGCCGATGCCGCAAGGCGCGCCGTGCTCCTCCAGGAACGCATTCAAAGCAGCCTTGAACTCGGTGCGGAATACGCACGACCGCACCTCCTGCAACTGCTCCGCGCTCGGAAGGTCGCAGGGATCGACGATCTTCGCGCCCATGCGCGAGAGGTTCTTCAGCACGGTCTCGAACAGCGGCAGGATGTCGGCGAACTCGGGGCGGTCGGCAATCTGCCGGCGGGGTACGCCGATCCGCACGTTCGCCAGGCCGGACGCAAGCAAGCTTCCCGGCAACGTCCCCTGGGCGAACAGCGAAGCGCTGTCGCGAACGTCCGCGCCGGCCAGCACCCAGCCAACCAGCGCCGCATCCTCGACGGAGCGAGCCAAAGGACCGGGCGAATCCTGAGACGTGACCAGCGGGACGACGCCGGTGCGGCTGACGACGCCGACGCCGGGCTTGTAGCCGGCGACCGAGGAGTAGGAGGCGGGCGTCTGGATGGAGTTCTGTGTCTCGCTCCCGATGGCAAACATGCACAACGACGCGGCCACCGAAGCGGCGGAACCGACGCTCGATCCCTGCCCGCGCCCGTACTCGATCCCGTGCGGGTTCTTCACCACGCCCCCAGCGCCGCTGTAGCCCGAAGGCATGACGTCGGAAACGAAGTCCGCGAACTCGGTGAGGTTGGTCTTGCCGAGCACGATCGCCCCGGCGGCGCGCAGGCGCCGCACGAGTACCGCGTCGCGCCGAGGCTTGAACATCGCCAGCGCCGCCGCGCCGGCGGTTGCGTTCATGTCGGAAGTCAGGATGTTGTCCTTGAGCAGCACCGGGATGCCGTGCAGCGGGCCCTGCACCTGCTCGTCGGCAATCGCCGCATCGGCGAGCCGGGCGTCCTCCAGGGCGCGCGCCGAGATTTCGCGCACGGCGTTGATCGCGGGGCCGCCCGGGTTCGTCGACCCGCTGACGGACTGGATCCGCGACTGGAACCAGGTCACCGCGTCGAAAACGGACAGCGATTTGTCGAGGTAAAGCGCGCGCAGCTCGGCGATGGAGCCTTGCGTCAGGGTGCGCTCGATTTTTTCTGCGTTCCTGCTCATTGAGGTTCTTCAGGTGGAATTAATTGTGATTTTCAATGATTGTGCCATGATCCGTTTACGCGAGAACCAATGGCGGAGACAAGGCAATGCAGCATCACCAGGGGGCGCATGCAGACGCGGCGCTCCGCATCGACGAGGCGAGCGGGCGATTCCAGGTCGCGCGCTCGAATTACACCGACCCGTCGCTGCATGCCGCCGAGATGGAGGCGATCTTCGCCAAATGCTGGCTGTTCGTCGGTCACGAGTCCGAGCTGCCGAAACCCAACGATTTCGTCACGCGCCGCGTCGCCGGCCGCCCTGTGATCTATTTGCGGGATCGCGAAGGCAAGGTCCGCTGCCTGCTCAACGTTTGCCCGCATCGCGGCGCGCAGGTCTGCCGCCAGAAGAAAGGCAGCGCGAAACTCTTCTCGTGCATCTATCACGGCTGGGCTTTCGAGAATTCCGGCCGCAACATCAACATCGCCGAATCCGAGACGTATCACGAGCAGTTCAATGCGCCGGGCAGCAACGCGCAGCTGAACGACCTCGTGCCGGTGCCGCGCTTCGAGTCGTACCGCGGCCTGTGGTTCCTCAACTTCGACCCGGGCGCAGTCAGCCTGCACGACTACCTCGGTAACGCGCGCGAGTACATCGACATCGTCATGGACCAGGCCGAGCTCGGCATGCAGGTGGTCGGCGAGATGCAGGAGTACAGCGCGCGCGCCAACTGGAAGCTGCTCGCCGAGAACAGCACCGACATCCTGCATGTGACGACGCTGCACCCGACCTACCTCGACCTGGTGAAGACCAACTCCGCGGGCACGATGGTACGCGGCAAGGTGATGGGCAAAAGCATCGATCTCGGCAACGGGCACGCGGTGGTCGAGCGCGAAGCCTCGTACGGCCGGCCGATCGCGAAGTGGATGCCGATGTGGGGCGAAGAGGCGCGCGTCGAGATCGAGGCGATCTACGCCAAGCTCGTCGGCCGCTATGGCAAGGAGCGCGCGGACCGCATGTCGACCTGCGCGCGCAACCTGCTCATTTTCCCGAACCTCGTGATCAACGACATCATGTCGGTGACATTGCGCACCTTCCAGCCCACGGCGGTGGACTACATGGAAGTCAGCGTCTGGGCGATCGCGCCGGGCGAGGAGTTCGGCAAGCCGGCGCTGTCGAGGCGGTTGACGAATTTCCTCGAGTTCCTCGGGCCGGGCGGCTTTGCAACGCCGGACGACATCGAAGCCCTCGAATCGTGCCAGCGAGCGTTCGCGGCACACCGCGAAGCGCCTTGGAACGACCTCTCCAAGGGACTCGGCCGCAAGCCGGATGCGACGGACGAGCTGCCGCAGCGCGTCTTCTGGCTGCAGTGGCGAGATCGGTTGATGCAGCGGGCCGGCTAGTGAGCTTGCTTGCTGCGCTAACGCGCCCGGAGGCCGAGGACTTCCTGATCCTCGAGGCCTCCTTGCTGAACGAGTGGAAGCTCGAGGCGTGGCGCGCGCTGTTTACCGAGGAGTGCCGGTATCTTGTGCCGAACACCAACGGCGACCCGTATGCGTCGCCGGAGTCCTCGCTCTACCTCATCGCCGACGACGGCCACCACCTCACCGAGAGGGTCAAGCGCCTCAACAAGAAGACGGCGCATGCCGAGTATCCGCGCTCGCGCACGCGGCGGCTCATCAGCAACGTGCGCTTCCTCGAGCGCGGCAAGGCCATGGTCAAGGTGGAAAGCAGCTTCATCACCTACCGCTCCGCGCAGGGCGTGACCGACACTTTCTTCGGGCGGCACGAGCATTGCCTGGTGGAACAGGACGGCGGCCTGCGCATCGCGGAGAAACGCACCATCCTCGACTACAATCTGGCGCACGATCCCG
>JANMDK010000220.1:0-4068 GCA_031376265.1 Pseudomonadota bacterium | reverse complement strand
CCTTGCCCGCTCGAGGATGTCGGTGTGCGGGTATTCCTTGTAAGAGACGAGCAGGTCGGCGTTCCCGACCATTTCCGGCGTGAGGTGGTTGTGCGGATCGATCTCCGCGCCGACCACCACCCTGGGCCCGACGATCTTGCGGACCCGCTGCAAGAGGTCGCCTTCGCAATCGTCGTAGCCGTCGGCAATCATGGCCCCGTGCAGGCCGAGCACCACCATGTCGACCGGCAGCGCGGCCTCGAGGTCGGCCAGCAACTCGTCGCGCAGGGTTTCGTAGGCGTGGCGCGTGGTCGTGCCGCTCGGCTGCGCGCCGGCGACCATGCCTTCGATGAGGGTCCAGCCGTCGGACTTGACGCGCTCGCGGGCCGCCCACAGCGGTCCGGCAAACTGCGTCATGCGGTCCGGATGCTTGCCGGCCGGGTAGTAACCCCGCTCGCGAAATGCCGACAGCCCCGTCGGCATCGGGGCAAAGGTGTTCGTCTCGGTGGCTAACGAACCAGTGAAAACGCGCATATTAAAAAGGGGCCAGGCTCAATCCTGACATGCCGAAAAGTAAGAACGGGGCCAGGTTCAAACCTGACAAGAGAAACGTCGTCAGGTTTGAGCCTGGCCCCATTTTTACGTTTACTTAGGCTGCTTGACGAGGCGCAGGTACGGCTTCGGCGATTTCCAGCCGCCCGGGAACATCGTCTTGGCGTCGTCGTCCGACACCGAGCCGGCGATGATCACGTCGTCGCCGTTCTTCCAGTTCACCGGCGTTGCGACCTTGTGCTTGGCGGTCAGCTGCATCGAGTCGAGCACGCGCAGGATCTCGTCGAAGTTGCGGCCGGTGGTCATCGGGTAGGTCAGCATGAGCTTGATCTTCTTGTCCGGCCCGATGATGAACACCGAGCGGATCGTCGCATTGTTGGCGGCGGTGCGGCCGTCGGCGGCGACTTCGTCGGCCGGCAGCATGTTGTAGAGCTTGGCCACCTTGAGGTCCGTATCGCCGATCATCGGGTACTTGACTTCGCTGCCCTGGGTTTCCTTGATGTCCTCGGCCCACTTGCTGTGGTTGCCCACCTCGTCGGCCGACAGGCCGATCAGCTTGGCGTTGCGCTTGGTGAACTCGGGCTCGATCTTGGCCATGTAGCCGAGCTCGGTCGTGCAGACCGGCGTGAAGTCCTTGGGGTGCGAGAACAGAATCGCCCACTTGTCGCCGATCCAGTTGTGAAAATCGATGCTGCCGTGCGTCGTCTTGGCGGTGAAGTTCGGCGCCGTATCGTTGATTCGTAGTGACATGGTGACTCCTTGTGCATTTGAAATATGCCGATACATTTTACCAAATGCACCTTGCGCGCTCCTCTGGCTACAATACCAATTCGTAAGTTGCATAGAACCGGGAGGAATCAGCGTGGCGACTGTTGAAACCGTGCGGCTTTCGCGGGAGCGCCTGGCCCGCATCGCGACCGTATTCAAGGCCGACATCGACGCGGGGACGATTCCCGGCGCCGTGGCGCTCGTCGCGCACCGCGGCGAAATCGCGTACCTGCAGGCCTTTGGCTACCGCGACCGCGAGCGCAAGCTGCCGATGGCGGTGGACTCGATCTTCCGCATTGCGTCGATGACCAAGCCCATGGTTTCGCTCGCAATCATGATGCTGGTCGAGGAAGGCCGGATCCGGCTGGTCAACCCGGTCTCGACCTACCTGCCCGAGCTCAAAGACCTCAAGGTCGGCGTGGAAAAGGCCGACGCGACTGGAAACCGCACGCTGGTGCTCGAGGCGCCGCGCCGCGAAATGTCGGTGCAGGACCTGCTGCGCCACACCTCGGGGGTCACCTACGGCCATTTCGGCGATTCGCTGGTCAAGCAGGCCTATCGTGCCGCCAACATCATGGACCCGAACCAGACCACGGCCGAGTTCATCACCAAGCTCTCCAAATTGCCGCTGCAGAACCAACCCGGCGAAGTGTGGGACTACAGCATGTCCACAGACGTGCTGGGCCGCATTGTCGAAGTGGTGTCCGGCCTCGACCTCGACAAGTTCATCGCCTCGCGCATCACGCAGCCGCTCGACATGCGCGACACCGGCTTTGCGGTGCACTCGGAGAAAGCCGACCGGATTGCGGAAGCGCAAATCGACCCCAAGACCGGCGAGCGCCCACCGATGGCGCGCACGCTCACCAACAAGCCAAAATTTCTCTCGGGCGGCGGCGGCATGGTGTCCACCGCGCCGGATTACCAGCGCTTCGCGCAAATGCTGCTCAACGGCGGCGAGCTCGAAGGCGTGCGGCTCGTTTCGCGCAAGACCATCGAGCACATGTCCTCCGACCACCTGCCGCCCGGCATCGCGTTCAGCGGGACCACGCGCGCGCAATTCGAAGAGTCGGCGCCGATGGCGGAATTCGGCCAGGGCTTCGGCCTCGGCTTCTGCGTGAGAAAGGAATCCGGCCGCAACCCGGTGCCAGGATCCGTCGGCGATTTCTACTGGTCGGGGGTGCACGGGACCTACTTCTGGGTCGATCCGCGCGAGCAGCTCGTCGGCGTGCTGATGCTTTGCGCCACCGACCTGCGCCGCCACTACCGCGCCCTGATGCGCCAGCTCACCTATCAATCCATCTCCGACTAGGGAAGACAAATGATCGACCTTTACGCAGCAGGCACCTCCAACGGCATGCGCGCGCGCATCGCGCTCGAAGAGTGCGGCCTGCCCTACACCTTCCACCCGATCGACCTCGCCAAGGGCGGCAACAAGACGCCGGAATTCCTCGCGATGAACCCGAACGGCGAGATCCCGGTAATCGTCGATTCCGAAGGGCCCGGCGGGAAGAAGCTGACACTCTCGCAGTCGATAGCGATCCTCGAGTACTGCGCCGGCAAGGCGGGGAAATTCATTCCCACCGACCCGGCTGCGCGACCGGCTTTCCTGCAGGCTTTCATGGGTGCTGCGACCGACATGGGCCCGCTGCTCGGCACGATCTTCGGCATCGTGCGCTCCAAGGAGCCGCACCAGCCCACGCTCGCAATGTTCGAGGGGCGCTGGAAAAACTACCTCAAGGTCTGGGACAAGACGCTTTCCGGCCGCAAATTCGCCGCAGGCAGCGAAGTGACGATCGCGGATTTCGCGCTCTACGGGACGCTGGCCCGCGCGAAGAATGTGTTGCCGGCGATTTGCGGGGACGTGCCCAACGTGGACCGCTGGCTCGGCGAGATCGGCTCGCGCCCGGCTACCCAGCGCGCGATGAAGTTCTAGCGAAAGGGCTTACCGAACCAGCGTCTCGGGGCCCTCGGTGCCCACGGTGCGCTCGTAGGTGCCGTCGCCCTGCTTCTTGTACTTGGTCAGGCCGAGCTGCTTGATCTTGGCATCCGAGGTGTTGTATTTCCCCCCGAGCGCGACGCGGCTGATGCGCCTCTCGCACGGCTTCGCGCAAGTCGGGCAGGCGGTGAGCTTGTCCTCGGCGAGCTTCTGGTAGACCTCGAACACGCCGTTGCACTGGGCGCATTCGCCTGAGGTCGGGGAATATTCGTAGAGCGGCATGGCGAGCATTTTACTCCGGTGAAATTTTCGCCGCGCGAACCACCTTGCCCCATTTCTCGGCCTCGGCCCGGATGAACGCGCCGAAAGCTTCCGGCGTGCCGCCGCCGACCTGGCTGCCGTCGTTCTGGATGAGGTCGCGCAGGGCCGGCTGCGTCAGCAGCAGGTTCAGCTCGCGATTGAGGCGATCGACGATCTCGCGCGGCGTCTTCGCCGGGACGATCACGCCCTGCCAGTTGTAGGACTCGAACCCCGTAACGCCGGCCTCGGCCATCGTCGGCACGTCCGGCAGCACCGAGACGCGCTTCGTGGACGTCACGGCAAGCGCCCGGATCTTGCCGGCCTTGATCGAAGGCAGCGCCGCATAGCCCATCTCGAACATCATCGGCACATGGCCGGCCAGCACGTCTGCGGCGGCGGGCGCGCCGCCCTTGTAAGCGACATGCACGATGTCGATGCCTGCGGCTTGTTTGAGCATCTCGCCAGAGAGGTGGTGCGCACCGCCGACGCCGGAAGAACTGAACGCGAGCTTGCCCGGGTTGGCTTTTGCGAAC
>JANMDK010000183.1:0-6953 GCA_031376265.1 Pseudomonadota bacterium | reverse complement strand
CGTCACCGCCGAGCGCTTTGTGCCGGACCCGTTTGAACCGGCCGGCGGCGCGCGGATGTATCGAACGGGCGACCTGGTGCGCCACCTTCCGAGCGGCGCTCTCCAGTACCTATTGTAGGCGTCCATCGGGGCGTCAACGACCTTCAACCGGTCTACGTTGGTTGAATGGCATGCGGGACGCCAGCCTGGAAGATGTGGCCGCGGGATCAGCTTGCCTTTTATATCAAAACGGATAAACTCATGCGCAAGCCCGTTACGTGGCTCGGCGACAGCCTGGAAGCGATACGAGCGTTTCCGGGACTGGCAAGGGGCAGGATTGGCCGCCAGGTCGCGCGGTTACAGGAGGGCCTTGAGCCACTCGACTGGAAGCCGATGCCCTCGATCGGGCTGGGGGTGAGCGAATTGCGGATACGCGCGGAAGGCGCCTTCAGGGTCATCTACGTAGCCAAGTTCGTGGAAGGAATTTACGTGATCCATGCATTCGAAAAGAAGGCCCAGCGTGCTCCGCGAACGGAGATGGAACTCGCATGTACGCGATTTCGCGCTCTGGTCAACGAAAGGAGGCGGCGATGACGGCGAAACTGAAAATGACGCGCGGAAAGGCAAACATCTTCCGCGACCTTGGATTTCCTCCACAGGAGGCGCAGAACCTGCTCCTGCGCTCGGACCTCATGACGCGCATCGAGCGCTACGTCGGGACCAGCGGCCTGACCCAGAAAGACGCCGCTTCGCGCCTCGGCGTGACGCAACCGCGGCTCAATGACCTGCTGAAGGGGAAGATCGAGAAATTCAGCCTTGACGCGCTGGTCAATATTCTCGGGCACGCCGGGATGCGGGTAGAGTTCAGCGTGAAGAAGGCGGCATAGGGAACCACGACCCCGAAACATGAGTTCGACCTGGTCAGGGACAGGGTGAAGCGACTCAAGGAGATGTTGAAATGAAAAAGGAACGGCTCGGGATCGTTCGCGGGAGCAGGAATATCTACCAGGATTTCGACTTGCCGGACGCCGACGCTCGCCAGCTGAAGGCGATCTTGGCGGCGGAAATCATCAAGGCGCTCGACAGGAAAAGCCTCAGCATGAGAAAGGCGCAGAGCCTCACGGGAATCGACGCGGGGGATTTCTCGCGCGTCCGCAACGCGGACTTCCGGCGCATCAGCGTGGAGCAGCTCATGGCGATGATCAACGGGCTTGGCTCGCGAGTCGACGTCGCGGTAAAAGTGCGGCGCACGGAAGCCGGACACGCGGCACCGGCGCGCATCACGACGTGACCGACCGCATCGAAGCACTTGTCGAGCAGGTAAAGGCGCTGAGCGCCGAAGAGCGGGTGGTCCTCCTGAACACGTTGCAGGACCTGTTCACCCCTCCGGCTGCCGGCTGGAAAAGTGCGTGGATCAGGGAGTGCGAGGATCGCCTGTCAGCGCTTGATCGCGGCGAGACCAAGACCGCCGATTTCGATTCGGTCATTGCCGACCTGAAGAAGAAGTACGGAAGGGGATGAATGTCCGCCAGCTTTCTGGCGCCACCGTTGACTTGGACGCGAGAGGACACAGGGCTTTAGCCGGTATGAGGCGCTGTTGCACGGCATCCCGGCCATTGGCGGGCGTTTACCACAGCGTTATGATGCCCGGGACAGAGCGGCACTGGAGCCCATATGACGATCACGGACCGTATCGAAGTCAATCCGGCAATCATGCAGGGAAAGCCCGTGATTCGCGGGACGCGGATCACCGTGGAGTTGATCCTGAGAAAGATCTCCGAAGGCGCGGACGAAGGCGCCGTACTCGAGGCCTATCCCCACCTCACCAGGGCCGACATCCAGGCCGCCATGGCCTATGCGGCCGACACTCTTGCGCATGAGGAAACCCTGCTGGTTCGCAACGCGTCCTGATCGCCGCCGATGCGGTTTCTCGCTGATGAGAGCTGCGACTTTTCCATCGTGCATGCGTTGCGCGCAGCAGGCCATGACGTAAATGCCGTCGCCGAAGGCTCGTTGCGTGGTTCGAGCGACGCCGAGGTAATCGAGTTCGCAACGGGCGATCGTCGAATCCTGCTCACGGAAGACAAGGATTTCGGGCAGCTTGTGTTTGCGTCGGCAAAAGGGAATGCCGGAGTCGTGTTCATTCGGTACCCGCACTCTGTGCGGCAGGACCTTGCGCCCGCGGTCCTGGAATTGGTGGCCTCCCAATCCGAAGCGCTCTACGGGGCTTTCGTAGTCATCCAACCCGGCCGCATTCGGATCGGCAGGAATGCCTGACCTCCGCGCAAACCTGTGAACACAGGGAACCTAAAGGACCGACCCGCATGAAATTCGGAATCTTCTACGAGCACCAGCTCCCGCGCCCGTGGGCCGAGGGGGCCGAGGAAAAGCTCCTGCACGAGGCGCTGGACCAGGTGGAACTGGCGGATGAACTCGGCATCGACTTCGCGTGGGAGGTCGAGCACCACTTCCTCGAGGAGTATTCGCACTCCTCCGCGCCGGAGGTGTTCCTCGCCGCCTGCTCGCAGCGCACGAAGAACATCCGGCTCGGGCACGGGATCATGCTCATGCTGCCCGGCTACAACCACCCGGCGCGCGCAGCCGAGCGCATCGCGACGCTCGATCTCGTGTCGCGCGGGCGGGTCGAGTGGGGCACCGGGATGTCGGCTTCGCGCTCGGAACTCGAAGGGTTCGGCATCAACCCGGAGGAGAGGCACCTGATCTGGAAGGAATCGACCGAGCAGGCGGCCAACATGCTGGTGATGGACCCGTACCCGGGTTTCGAGGGCAAGTACTTCAGCATGCCGGTGCGGAACGTCGTGCCCAAGCCCGCGCAGAAGCCGCATCCGCCGCTTTGGATGGCGTGCTCCAACCGCAACACCATCAGGCTCGCGGCGCAGAACGGCATCGGGGCGCTGACGTTCGCGTTCATCGATCCGGAGGAAGCCAAGCAGTGGGTGCAGGAGTACTACGACACCTTCAAGCGCGAGTGCGTGCCGATCGGCCATGCCGTCAACCCGAATATCGCGATGGTGGCGGGATTCTCCTGCCACCCGGACGCGGAGGAAGCGCGCCGCCGCGGCATCGACGGGTTCCGGTTTTTCCAGTTTGCGCTCGGCCACTTCTACGGGTTCGGCCGCCACACGCCAGGCCGCACCAATATCTGGGAGAAGTTCGTCGCGGTGCGCGAGCAGCTCGGCACCGAAGTGCTCGGCGCAGGCGCGGGGTGCATCGGCTCGCCGGAGCAGCTGCGCGCTTCGCTGCGCAAGTTCCAGGACGCGGGCGTCGACCAGACGGTGTTCATCCAGCAGGGCGGCAACAACCGGCACGAGCACATTTGCGATTCGCTCAAGTGCTTCGCGAAGGAGGTGATGCCGGAGTTCCGCGAGGGCGAGGCCGCGCGCGAGGCGAAGAAGCAGGCGGAGCTGGCGCCTTACGTCGAAGCGGCGTTCAAGCGCAAAAAGTTCATGCCGGCGCTCGCGCGCGACCAGATCCCGAGCTACCCCGCCTATGGGCTGACCGCGCCGCCGGTGGACCTGTCGACGCTGCCCGAGGCGAACCGCCGCCGGGCGCTCGCCATGCGCCAGATGCGCGAGATCGCCGAGAAAAGCGGGAACGGCTGATGCCTGCCGCGCGCGACTTCACCCCGATCCGCGGCGCGATGCAGCGCTACGTGGATGCCCGCGTGGTGCCCGGCATTTCGTGGGCGGTGATCGCAGGCCGCGAGGTCGTCGAATCGGGTTGCGTCGGCTGGGCGGACGTCGAGGCCAAAGTGGCGCTGCGCGACGACCACCTGTTCCGCGTGTTCTCGAACACCAAGCTGGTCACGTCCTGCGCCGTGCTGTTGCTGATGGAAGAAGGCAGGCTCGCGCTCGATGACCTCGCGGAAAAATACCTGCCGCAGCTTGCCAACCGGCGCGTGCTTCGGCCGGGCGCAACCGACGCGGCGGATACCGAGCCGGCGGCGACCCCGATCACGATTCGCCACCTCATGACGCATACCTCGGGGCTGGGCTACGGCGTGCTCGATCCGGGCACGCTCATGTTCAAGTTGTACAACGAGCACCGCGTGCTGAACCCTGCAACGCCGCTCTCCGACATGATGGAGATGCTCGGCAAGCTACCGCTGGCCTATCACCCCGGGACAGCGTGGGACTACTCGATCGCCACCGACGTGCTCGGTCGCCTGGTCGAATTCGTCAGCGGGAAAAAATTCGACGCCTTCCTCCAGGAGCGCATCTTTGCGCCGCTCGGGATGGGGGACACGGGCTTCTTTGCCACGGACAAGGCGCGGCTCGCGACCTACTACGCCGGCGCCGATCCGCTCGACCCGATGAAGCCGGGCCTCACTCGCCTGGACAACCATCCCTACCCCGGCGCTTTCGTCGTGCCGGTGCCGCGCCTGTCCGGCGGTGGCGGCCTGGTGTCCTCGCTTCCCGACATGGTGGCGCTCGTCAAGAGCCTCATGCCGGGCGGCGAAACGCTGCTCAAGCCCGGGACGATCGCGCAGATGCGTACCAACCAGCTCGCGCCGGGACGCTGCATCCGCTTCGTTCGCATGGGCGACCTGCCGGGCAAGGGTTTCGGGCTCGGCAGCGCGGTGACGCTAAAGCCTTCCCCGATCGACCCGCCGCAATCGACTGGCGAGCTCGAATGGGGCGGCATCGCGGGCACCCACTGGTGGATTTCGCCCGACGGCCGGTTCGCGGGCCTCTCGATGACCCAGCGCCAGCTCGGCTTCTGGCATCCCTTCGCTTTCGAGTTCAAGCGCCTCGTCTACGCCGCAGCCGGGTGATCCCCGGCGGTACGCATTAAGCGATCGGCGAGATCGCGGGATTGCGCCGCAGGCGGATGTCCTCGAGCCGGGTTTCGATCGCGTCGTTGATGTCCGGCTGGACCGGGATGACATAAAACGTGTCGCTGCGGATCGCATCGCAGACGAGCCCGGCGATCTCCGCGGGCGGAATGCCGTTCTTCAGCAGCTCGCCGACCGCGGCGCGCAACGCGCGGGCCTGCGTCGTCATGCCCGGCTGCGCCAGCGCGTTGGGCATGAACTCTTCCGGGCGGTTGCGGTGCGAATCGAGGATGCGGGTGTTCACCCAGCCCGGGCAGAGCACCGAGGCGGACACCTTGGCGTTGCGGATCTTGAGGTCCTTGTAGAGCCGCTCGCTCAACGCGACCACCGCGTGCTTGGACACCACGTAGGGGCCGGCGGTCGCCGAAACGATGCCCGCCACCGAGGCCGTGTTGACCACGTGTCCCGGCTCGCCGCTCATGATCATGCGCGGCACGAAATGCCGGATGCCATGCAGCACGCCGGAGAAGTTGACGCCGAGCACCCAGTCCCAGTCCTGCATCGGCACGTTCCACACGCCGTCGGCCAGCGCGCCCGCGCTCACCCCGGCGTTGTTGCAGAGGACATGCACCGCGCCGAAAGCCGAGAAAGCGGCCTCCGACAACCGCTTGATGTCCGGCTCCGAGAGCACATCGGTGCGCACCGGCATCGCCGTCCCGCCGCTGGCCTTGATCGACGCGGCCGCGGCGGCGAGCGGCGCTTCCTCGACATCGGCGAGGACGACTTTCATGCCTTCCGCCGCGAACCGCTCCGCCAGCGCGAGGCCGATGCCGCTCGCGGCACCGGTGACCACCGCGACCTTGCCTGCAAGATTTTCCATGAGCCTCCCCCCCCGTTTATCCACTATCTCAGCCTGAACCGCACCGGCAACACCGCTTCCCTGGGCGCGCTTGCCGGCAGCGATCGTATCGTTCGCGCCGCCCGCACCGCTGCCTCGTCCAGCAGGGCATGACCGCTCGAAGCCTCGATCCGCGCGGCTATCGCGTTGCCGCCCTCGTCGAGGAAGAGCAGCACCAGCGCCTCGCCTTCCAGTCCCCGGGCTATGGCATCGGGCGGGTAAAACAGCTGGCGGGCGACCTGCTCGCCGGCCGTGCGCGCCGCTTCGCCCGCAAGCATTCGCGCGCCCGGGCCCGGGTCCGGGCGTCCGGGAGAGTCTGGCACAGCGATCACTCGTGAGGCCGGGATTTTGCCCGGCGCCTTTTGTAACGGCATTTTCCGGGCCTCCGACTTGGTATCCTCACGCATGAGCAGTTCGGGCTGTGGCGCAAGTTGTGGCGTGGGTGGCGGATCGCTGAGCCTCACGCGAAGGGTGTCCGGCGCGCGCGCGATTTTCGGTAGCAGAGTCGGCAGCCAGGCGCCCCACGCAATCAGGGCGGCATGCAGCAGGAGCGAAACCACAAGGGCCCGCCACAAGGGCCGGTACGCAAAGGAAGGGTAGGGATGCATGGCAAGCCGGTAACTGCAAACATTCTAGCGATGATCCTCTGGGCGGCGCTGCTGGCAGCGACATCGGCGCAGGCGCAGTTCTGGCGCTCGACCGGCTTGCCCGACACCGTGGAGTTTGGCTCGCGCATCGAGATGGGCGACCTCGGCTCGGCGCGCGGTTGGCTCGACCGGGGCCTGGACCCGAATTTCATCGGCGACCGCATCGGCACCGGCCTGATGATCGCCGCGTGGGAGGGCAACCTGCCCATGATGGAGCTCTTCGTCTCGCGCGGGGCCGACATCCACAAGACCAACAAGCTGGGCGAGCAGGCGATCATGCACGCGGCGTGGAAGGGCCGGATCGAGGCGGTGCGATGGCTGCTGGCGCGCGGCGCGAAGCTCGATCGCGAGCCGCGGCAGTGGACGGCGCTGCACTACGCGGCGTTTTCCGGGCATTCGGAGGTCGTGACTTACCTCGTCGAGAAGGGCGCGGACATCAACGCGCAAAGCATCTTCGGCTCGACGCCTCTCATGTTGGCCGTATACGTGGGACTCGAGGCGATGGTGATGCAGCTGATCTCGATGGGCGCGGACAGGCGGGTCCGCAACGACAACGACGAGCGCGCCAGGGACTGGGCCTTCAAGCAAAACCACCATGCGCTCGCGCGCCTCGTCGGCACCATGGAAGAATTTG
>JANMDK010000174.1:0-47017 GCA_031376265.1 Pseudomonadota bacterium | reverse complement strand
CGCGCTGCCGGCGTAGCGCAGCAGGGTTTCGTTGTCGCCCTTCGGCTCTAGGTCGAAAGCGGCGCTGCCCTTGAGAAAGCCGATCGACCCCTGGCCTTCCACCGCCAGCACGTAATGTTCCGGCTCGCGCTTCTCGGTGATCGCCACTCTGCCCATGTACTCGCCGGAGACATTGGCCACCTGCAGCTTGAGGCCGAGCTCGTACTTGTCCTCGCCGACGGCGCGCACGGCGTTGCAACCAGGGATCGTCTTCGCGAGCACCTCGGGATCGTTCAGCAACCGCCAGAGCTCCGCCTGGCCGACCGGCAGCGACTGCTCGCCTTTGAGTTCGAGCGCCATGTCAGGGCCTGCACCAGCAATCGGGACGCACCCGGAACACGCCCTTGACCGTGCCGCCGAGGATCGCCTGCTTCTCGGCCTCGTCGACATGCGCGGCGTGGATCAGCTTCTGGGGCTCCAGGTCGCCGATCGGGAAAGGCATGTCCGAGCCGAGCATGATCCTGCCGTTGCCGGCCTTGCCGGCGAGGAACTCGAATGCGTCGGTGTCGAACACGATCGAATCGAAGTACAGCGCCTCGAATCCCTTGCGCGGGTCCGCGTACTTGCCCTGCGCGATCGTGAAGTTGCGCGCGAGGCGGCCAAGCACATAGGGCAGCGCGGCTCCGCCGTGCGAGATCACCAGCTTCACGCCCGGATACTTGAGCAGGTGGCCGGAGTGCAGCAGCCGTGCGACCGCAATCGAAGTGTCCGCCACGCGGCCGATCGCGTTGACGAGATCGTAGTCGGCGAGGCGCGGCTCGCCGCAGAGGAACATCGGGTGCAGGAATACGCCGGCCTTCGCGTCGGAGGCCATCTGCCAGAAGGGATCGAGATTCGGGTCGTCGAGGTTGCCGCCCTGTCCCTTCGGCAGCGTGCCGATCATGAGGCCGCCGAAGCCCGCGTCCATCGCCTCGCCCAGTACCCGCGCTGCAAGCGTGCCGTCCTGCAGCGGCACCGTCGCCAGCGGCGTGAAACGCTTTTGGCCGGCGAGCTCTTCCTTCATGCAGGCGTTGATATAGCGGCTCCACTCGAAACCTTCCTGCGCCGGGAGCTCGTAGCCGAAGCTGTCCAGCCAGCCGCCGACGAGCTGGTGGTCGATGCCGTTCTTGTCCATCCATGCAATGCGGTCGGCAAGGTCGGAGAGCTTCGGCATGATCGGCCGCGTCAGCTCGCCGCCCGGGAACTGCATGCGATTGGCGTTGTTCTCGCGCTTGAGTACCACGGAGGGAAACTTCGACCTCTCGGAATCGAAGCGCTCGAACAACAGCTTCGGGATGTAGTGCGCGTGGATGGCGATGATCATCTGGCCTGCCTTGTTGGCATGGAATGAATTAATGGGGTCAGAGTCGATTTTTCGGCGGCCGTAAATCGACTCTGACCCTATTTTTTCGCGACCGCAGCGCGGCCGGCGATGCGGCCGAAGACCAGCGCGCGCATCACGGCGACCGCGTTCGGCGCTGTGCGGTGGAAATGGCCGGTGATCTCGCCGGCGGCATAGAGGCCGGGAATCGGGCCGTCGGGTCCGAGCACTTCGGCGCCCTCGTTGGTCGCCACCCCTCCAAAGGTATACGCGATTGCGCCGACCAGCGGCCAGGCGAGAAACGGCGGCTTGTCGAGCGCTCGCGCCCAGTTCGATTTTGGCGGCGTCAATTGTGGCGAAGCTGCCAGTCCATCGGCACGCCCGGCGTCGAATCGATTCGCGTCGCCGGTGCAGGTGGCGTTGTAGTCCGCAATCGTCTCGCCGAGCGTTTTCGCAGGCAGGCCGGTGAGCGCGGCGAGTTCCACGACGGAGCCCGCCTTCACCGGCGGCACCTCGGAGCGGATGGCGCGCTCGTAGCCCGCGATGTCGTGCAGCCGCGAATCGAGGATCGCCCAGGCCTTGCGTTGCGGCGTGTCGAAATGAATCGCACGCGAGAAGCCCTCCCAGCTCTCGTGGACCAGGCCGCCGCCCTCGTCGAAGAAGCGCCGGCCTTCGGTGTCGACGACGATGCCGTACGGATACACCAGCACGACAGGCGCGGATCCGCTGCTCCGCGCATCCACCGGCTCGCTGTGCATGCCTTGCCAGTCGCCGGAAGGCAATGCACCGGCTTCCAAAGCCATGCGGATGCACTCGCCCCCGTTGAAAACCGAGCCCGGCGAGATCGGCCGCAGCGATTCGGCGCCTTCGCCAAAATGCTCGCGCAACATCGCCGGGTTGCCCTGGAACCCGCCGCCGGCCAGCACGACCGCCTCGGCATCGACGTTCAGCGCGCTTCCATCCTCCTTCGTCGCAATCACGCCAGTAATCACACCGCGGGCGTCTCGGGCAAGTTGTTGCGCGCGGCATCCGTAGTGAAAATCGACTCTGACCCCATTTAATGCTGCACGGAGCGCTTCGACGATTGCAGCGCCGCCCCCGACCGGCTGGATGCGCGGCGGGCCGGCACTGAGGTAGTAGCCGGGCGAATGGAATTTCACGCCATGCTTTTCCACCCACTGCAGCGCTTCGGGCGACTCCGCCGCCAGCTTTTGGAAATAGGCGCGGTCCCCTTTGCCGCCGCACGCGGCCATCATGTCGTCCACGAATCCGGGCACGACTTCCGAAGTCGATTTCATGCGCATGTTGGAAGGACTCCAGCGCGTGCCGCCGCCGGCTTCGGCCCGGGGAGCGCGCTCGAGCACCACGACGCGCGCGCCCGGACGCGCTTCGGCGGCCGAGAGCGCTGCCGCCAACCCTGCTGCGCCGTGACCTACGACTGCGAGGTCACAGTCGATCCGCATCGTCCCGCCTAGTTCGCCTTGATGTTGGCGTCCTTGACGAGCCTCGCGTTGGATACCACCTCCTCGCGCAGCAACGTATCGAACGCTTCCGGCGTGAAGACGCGCACGTCCTGGTTGAGGCTCGCCCAGCGCAACTTGATCTCCGGCGAGTTGAGCGCCTTGACGGTCTCGGCGTGGAGCCTGGCGACGATATCGCGCGGCGTCTTCGAGGGCACGCCCATGCCGACCCAGAACGGCTGCGCGGAATTCGGCACGCCGGCCTCCTCGGTGGTCAGGAGGTCTGGCACGCTGGAGGTACGGTGCTTGGAGCTCACGGCCAAAGCGCGCAGCCGGCCATCCTTGACCATCGGCATCACGTTGCCGATCGGGCAGAAGCAGTAGTCCACCCGGCCGCTCAACACGTCGGTGAGGGCTTCCGGCGTGCCCTTGTACGGCACCGACAGCACGTCGATGCCCGCGCTCAGGCGGAACCGCTCCGTCGTGAGGTGGGTCGCGCTTCCCGCGCCAATCACGGCGGCGTTCATCTTGCCGGGGTTGCCCTTGGCTGCAGCGATCAGTTCCTTGACCGATTTGTAGTCGCGGTCCGCGCGCACGGCGAGCGCGTTGGCGATGTCGGCGAGCATGGTGACCCCCGACAGGTCCTTGAGGGTGTCGTACGGCAGGTTGGGTACGGTGGAGGGCGTCACGGTCCACGACGAAGACATCACGAGGAGCGTGTAGCCGTCGGGATCGGCTTTCGCCACCAGGTTCATTGCGATGCTGCCGCTGCCGCCGGGCCGGTTCTCCACCACGAATGTCTGGCCGGTGTAGGCGCCCAGGCGCTCCGAAATTGCACGCGCAGTGATGTCCGTACCGCTGCCCGGCGGAAGGCCGACGACCACCCGGACCGGCTTGGTCGGCCATGCCTGCGCAAGCGCGCTTCCGGCCGCGATCGACAACGCTGCACACGCCACGAATAGCTTTTCCGACGTTCTCATTTCGCTCTCTCTCCTTGTAGTTTTTCCCACAGCGCGAGCGGCGTCATCGGCAGCTCGTCAATCGATTGCCCAAGGGGCGCCAGCGCATCGTTGACCGCGCTGGCGATCGCCGCGGGCGCGCCGAGGTAGCCGGCTTCGCCCGAGCCCTTCTGGCCGAACTCGGTGAGCGGCGACGGGGTGCAGTGGTCGACGATGCCGATGGCCGGCACCTCGAGCGCGCTCGGCATAAGGTAATCCATGAAGGTCTGGCTGGCGAGTTGCCCGTTGTCGCTGAAAGCGAATTTTTCGTAGAGCGCCGCACCGATTCCGTGCGCGATGCCGCCGTACGTCATGCCGTGCACGATCGACGGGTTGATCATCGTGCCGCAATCGTGGCCGCAGAGATATTTGAGGATCTTCGGCTGCGCCGTGAGCGGGTCGATCTCCAGCAGCACCAGGTGCGCCTCGAACGAATAGCAGGGATACATCTGGATACGGCCATCCGGCGTCGGCAAGCCGCCGCCGGTGGGGACTTCCCAGACGAACTTGGCCTGCAGGCCGGGCTCGAGGCCCGCGGGCAGGTTGTGGAACTGGCGATGCGCGATCTCGACGAGCTGGTCCCACGAGAGCGATTTGCCTGCCTTCGACGACACGTTGCCGTCGCAGTAGAGGAGCGATGCTTCCGGCACGCCGAGGTTATGGGCCGCGATCGCCATGAGGGCGGCCCTGATCTTTTTCGCCGCGCCGGCCGCGGCGCCACCGAGCATGATCGCCATGCGGCTGCCCACCGGGCTGTTGGACGGGAGCGCATTCAGCGAATCGGCGTGGATTACGCGGATCGTGTCCGGGTCGCGCTCGAGGACTTCGCCGAGCACGGTCGAGACCAGCGTCTCGTGGCCCTGCCCGGAAGTCGACGTGTTCATCACGCCGGTGATCGCGCCCGAGAGGTCGACGCGCACGAGGCACGAGTCCATCCACGTGGTGGTCTGGTTTTTTGGGTTGAACAACGGCTCGAACGCCGAGTTGCCGCCGGACGGCTCGAGGCAGGTGGCAATGCCGATGCCCGCGAGACGACCTGCCTTTCTCGCCGCATCGCGCGCGGCCACGAGGTCCTTGAACCTCACCGCGTCGAGCGCCTTGTCGAGCACCGTCACGTAGTCGCCACTGTCGTAGGTCGAGCCGCTCGGGATCAGGTAAGGAAACTGCTCCTTGGCAATGAAATTCTTCTTGCGCAGCGCGATGCGGTCCATGCCGAGATGGCGCGCGACCCGGTCGATCGCGGTTTCGATCGCGTAATTGGTGGGCGACTGGCCGAACCCGCGAACCGCCTCCTGCGCGGTCTTGTTGGTGAGCACCGAGATCGGCTCGTACTCGACGCTGGTGATCTTGTAAGGCCCGACGATCGCGCCGACCGGCTTGCCGAGCTGCAGCGGGGAGCGCCCGGCATAAGCGCCGACGTCGTCGAGCGCGCGGATCTTGAGCGAGCGGATCGTGCCGTCGTCCTCGAACGCAACCTGCATGTCGAAGATGCGGTCCGGCCCGTGCATGTCACCGCCACGCATGTTTTCCAGTCGGTCCTCGATGAAGCGCACCGGCATCCCGGTCCGCCTGGCGAGGTAACCGACCAGCACGGTGTGCTTGATGCCGCGCTTGACGCCATAACTGCCGCCGACGTCGACGTCGAAATGCACCCGCACCGCGTTTCCTGGCAGTCGCAGTGCGCGCGCCGTCTGGTCCGGGAACTTCGGCATCTGGATGGACGCCCACACGTCCAGCAGCTGGGTGCCCGGGTCCCACTGCGCAGCCACGCCGAAAGTCTCGATCGGCACGGTAGCGCTGCGTCCCCAGCGCGCCCGGAATGAAATCTTGTGCTTCGCGCTCGCAAAGTCCTCCTCGACCGGACCCCAGGTGAAGGTGCGGCGGTAGAGCACGTTGCTGCCGTGGTCCGGGTGCACCAGCACCGCCCCGGGCAGGATCGCTTCCTCCGGATCGAGCACGTAAGGCGTCGGCTCGTAGTCGATCTGGATTTTTTCGGCGGCGTCTTCGGCCAGCGCACGGGTGTCCGCCACGACTGCGACCACCCATTCGCCGGCATACCGGACGACATCCCTCGCCAGCGGGTAGCGGGCGACCTTGGGCGCATCGACGCCAACAAACAGGGGATCGACGTTGGCGCAGAGTTCCTCGCCGGTGAGCACGTAGTGCACGCCTTCCATGGCGCGCGCCGCGTCGGTGCGGATCGCCTTGATGCGCGCGGACGCGTGCGGGCTCGTGACCAGCGCGATGTGCTTCATGCCTGGCAGCGCGATGTCCGCGACATAACGGCCGCGGCCGGTGACGAAGCGCGGATCTTCCTTGGTGCGGCGCGGCTTGCCGATGTAACGGAAAGCGCTGGGTTCGCCCGCTTTCATTTCGCGCCTTTCGCGAGCTTCCCGGCGGCAAGCTGCACTGCCTCGACGATCTGCTGGTAGCCGGTGCAGCGGCACAGGTTGCCGCCAATCGCATCGCGGATCTCGGCCTCAGACGGCGTTGGGTTCGATTCGAGCAGCGCGTGCGAGGCAACAATCATCGCCGGCGTGCAGTACCCGCACTGCAGCGCATGCGTTTCGCAGAAGGCATCCTGCAGCGGGCCGGGCGTGCCGTCGGGCAACGACAGGCCTTCGATCGTCGTCACCGAGCAGCCTTCGGCCTGCACCGCATAAATGAGGCAGGAGCGCACCGGCTCGCCGTCGAGAAGGATCGAGCAGGCGCCGCAGATGCCATGCTCGCAGCCGACGTGCGTGCCGGTCAGCCGCAGCGTGTCGCGCAGGAAGTCGACCAGTGTCTGGCGCGAGGGCACCTGCGCCTCGTGTTGCTTGCCATTGACCGTAAGCTTGAGGGGATAGAGCTTCTCGCTCATTTGGCATCCTCCGCGGCGGCTCGAAGCACCCGCGCCGCCAGCACGCGCGCGAGGTGGCGGCGATAGTCCGCAGTGGCGTGCAGGTCGCCGTCGGGATCGATGAGGTCGCCCACGGCCTCGGACGCCGCTGCGATCGACGCATCGTCCAGGCGCTTGCCGGCGAGCAGTTCACCAATCTCAGGCAGCGCATGCGGAAAAGGCGAGGCTCCGCCGATGCCCAACGCGGCGCGCACGCACTTGCCCTCGGCATTCACCTCGACCTGCGCGCACGCCGACACCAGCGCAAAATCCCCATGCCGGATGCTGACTTCCTCGAAGGCGCTGCCGACTTTTCCGCCCCACAGCGGGAAGCGGATTTCGGCAAGGCATTGCTCCGGCGCGATCGCCGTAATCATTGGGGCGAAGAAAAATTCGCGCGCGGGCAGGTCACTCGCGCCGGAAGAATCCCTTAGCACCAGCGTGGCATCGAGCACGCACGCCACAAGCGGGATCTCGGCCGAAGGGTCGGCATGCACGATCGATCCGCCGACGGTGCCTCGATTCCTCGTCTGCACGTGGCCGACCCATTTGAGCGCTTTCCCGAGCAGGGGGAGCCTTTCCCTCGCCCGCGCATCCCGTTCGATCACGCATTGGCGGACGGCGGCGCCGACGACAAGCGCATCGCCGTCGATCGCAACGTGTTTCAGCTCATCCAGCCGGTTGATGTCGACGAGGAACGCGGGCCGCGCGAGCCGCATCGCCATCATCGGCACGAGGCTCTGACCGCCCGCGATCAGTTTGGCGTCCGCCCCGTGCTCGGCGAGCAGGGCGCACGCTTCGGCGAGCGTGGCGGAGCGGGTGTACTCGAAGGGGGCGGCTTTCATTTGACCCGATGATGCCTTGCATTGCAGCACTTGGGGCGGGCCGGGAGTTTCGTCAAGCGATTGCGTCCGTGATTCGGTCGCCTGCCGCCCTCAAGCGTTAGGTCGAGGTGTCCGCGAGGAACCTCGCCGAAACCTCACGTCGTATGCAGTTCTTCGCGGATAACCCGGCGAAGCGTGGATTCGATCTGCTCGCCAGTCATCGCTTGGTGGAGCGCCTGATTGATGAGCGTCTGGTAGCCGCGCTCCCCGGCTTTAGCCTTGAAGAAAGCGATGATCGCGCCATCGAGCATGATTGAAACTCGCTGCTTGCCTAAGCGTTCATTGACTGCAGCGGAGAATTTTTCTCGGCTGACGTCCTTCAGGCCAACGCGCAGGCGTGGCGGCTTAGAGGTAGCGGGCAAGCGTTTCGATTTCATGGAGTTCCGCCTTTCGCATGGAGATTATGTGAATTTCGTCTTCGGTTTCGGTGTGGCAGATCGTCACGATGGCCGTGTCAAGAAAGCCGGTGGAATTGAATCGCTGCTCGCCGTCGTAATCGCGGGCGTCTTCCACCGTGAAAGTCGGCCCGTTGAATACCTGCTCGGCTTTCGCGAAATCAAAGCCGTGCTTTTTCAGGTTGGCCGTGCGCTTAGCCGCCGTCCACGTGAATTTCATGTGGCCCTATTATACATACGATAATATGTATTTCAAGTAGCTGGTCCCCGTCTCGCGGCGCGACCGGGGCGGGGCATAACGCCGGCATCCCACCTGCTTTGCATCATAGTTGCCGCATTTGGATGCGGCCCTCTTCACGGATGCGTCTTTCTGCCCGACTTCGCGCCCCCTGTACGGCGCACGGGAGCGGTCTTCTTCCTGCGCGCGACGCCGCTAACCGCGCCGGGCATTTCGGCCAGCAATTGCTTTGCACGCAAATCCGGAAACTGCTTCGACAATGCCTCCACGCCGTTCCTGGCGCGTGTGCGCCATCCCGGGCCGCGGCTGATGAGATCCTTCCACGCCTCTGCGATGTCCGAAGGCCGCAACTCCTTCAGCCGCGTCAGAAGGAACCCGGCCTGCTGGATGTCCTTCGCGGATTTGGTGGCGTAGGCGCCTTTGCGCTCGCCGTGCACGATGAGCTTGTGCAGCGCGTAGCGCGCCGGGCTGGGAACATTTACGAGAACGACGGTATCGCCCGAGAACAGCACAGCCTGCTGCACGTCCTCCAGGGAATATTCCATGAAGGGCAGGGGCTGCATGTTGACGCCGAGCTGCGGATGGCTGTAGGTCTTTTCCCTTTCGCGATGCCGGGTCGTCAAAAAATCCAGGCGAAATTCGGGTTCGCGGGGATTCAGGTACGTTGCGCCCGCTTCGGTGTTGAGGCCGCTGATCGGCAGGAATCCCATTTCGAGCGACTTGATTGCCGCGTCGGTATTGATCGTGATGTTGGCCGGCAACGCGATGGAAAGGCTCTTGCCCGCATGGGCGAAGTCCACATCCTGGGTCCGGTCGGCATCCACCCACCGCGCGCCGATCATGTTGCCGAAAGCGAGGAAGGCGTGGGTTCCGATCAGTACGCCACCGGCTCGGAAGAAACCATACTCGGACAACCTGGACAGAACGCGGGCGTGTTTCGGAAAAATCTCCGCACACCCCAGCGCGGCCGCCGAGCGCGCCAGCGGTCCGAGCTTTTGCGAAGCCGTCGGGATTTCCTTTTTCTCGCGCAGAGCGCGTACGGCGTCGTTGTCCGGCCCTACGTAGACCTGGCGAAGCTTGCCGGAGGGTTCCACGTACTGGTAATACCAATAGGTCTTGCCCTTTGAGGCCTTGGACGCAAAGGAACCCTTAAGATCGGCCACCGACCGGAAGTGATCCGCCGCCAGGGCGGCCTCGAGCAATTGCGCGTAGGCGGTCTGGGCGGACAGTGTCAGTTCAGAGTAGCTCGGCATTGGCTATACTAGGTTTTGGTTTTATTAGTATATCCCGGTTTCAGAAGCTATACTAATATTATTCAAATTCTAGTACAGCTCGCACCTCCCGGGCCAAGCCCCGCCTGCGCGCGCGAAATGACGCCAGCGATTGGCTGGCCTCGCTGGTTGAAATACCGGAAAATAGCGCCTTTCCGATCGCCACTCCCCGCTCCCGACTCATGATCATCAAAGTCCCCACGACTATCGACGACACCCTCAAGCTGCTCACCTCGGCCGACTACGTCGCCGACCGCAGCCTCGCGACCTCGGTGTTCCTGGCCCTGGCGATGAAGCGCCCGCTGTTCCTCGAGGGCGAGGCCGGCGTCGGCAAGACGGAAATCGCCAAGGTCATGGCCGCGTCGCTGGGCCGCGAGCTGATCCGCCTGCAGTGCTACGAAGGCCTCGATATCGCGCAGGCCGCGTACGAGTGGAACTACTCGCGCCAGATGATCGAGATCCGGCTGGCAGAGGCCTCGGGCGAGAAATCGAAGGACAAGCTTGCCGCCGACATCTTCTCCGAGAAGTTCCTCATCACGCGGCCGCTTGCGCGCGCGCTTGAGGGCGCGCCAGGCAAGGCGCCGGTGCTGCTGATCGACGAGCTCGACCGCACCGACGAGCCGTTCGAGGCCTACCTGCTCGAAGTGCTGTCGGATTTCCAGATCACGATCCCCGAGACCGGCACGCTCAAGGCCGTCGAGCCGCCGATAGTGGTGATCACCTCGAACCGCACGCGCGAAATCCACGACGCGGTCAAGCGCCGGTGTCTCTATCACTGGGTCGACTACCCGGATGCGGCGCGCGAGCTCGACATCCTGCGGCGCAAGGCGCCCAAGGCCGCGGAGAACCTCACGAAGGAGATCGTGACTTTCGTGCAGCGCCTGCGCACCGTCGACCTCTTCAAGCTGCCGGGCGTGGCCGAAACGATCGACTGGGCGAATGCCCTCGTGGCGCTCGACAAGATCGCTCTCGACCCGCAGACGGTGAACGACACGCTCGGCGTGCTGCTCAAGTACCAGGACGACATCGAGCGCATCGCCGGCGAAGAGGCCGAGCGCCTGACGGCCGAGGCCAAGTCGGCCGCCGCGGCCTAGGGCACAGATGCTGCTCGTCCCGGAATCCACGCCAGGCCGGGGCAAGCTCGCCGAGAACGTGATGCACTTCGCGCGCATCCTGCGCGGCGCGGGGCTGCGCGTGGGTCCGGACCGGGTGATCGACTGCATGAAAGCGATCGAGCTCGCGGGCACCGCGCGGCGCGACGATTTCTACTGGACGATGTCCGCGATCTTCCTTTCGCGCGAAGAGCAGCGGCCGATTTTCGACCAGGCCTTCCAGATCTTCTGGCGCGACCCGAAGCTGCTCGAAAAGATGATGCAGGCGCTGCTGCCGGCGACTTACGGCAAGACCGGCAAGGAGGAGCAGGAGCAGAGCCAGCGCCTCACGGACTCGATGTTCAACCAGAAGAAGCCCGAGGACCAGAACCAGCCCGAGCAGCGCATCGATCTCGACGCCAAGCTCACCTTTTCCTCGCGCGAAGTCCTCCAGCGCATGGACTTCGACACGATGACCGCCGCCGAGCTGGCCGACGCGAAGAAGATGCTCGCGCATCTTCGCCTGCCGCTGCCGGAGGTGCGCACCCGCCGGCACGCGCCGCACCCGCGCGGCGCGCGCGTTGACCTGCGTGCCACGCTTCGCACGAGCATGCGCGAGGGCAGCGGCATCATCCCGCTGATCCGCACGGCGCAAAAGACGCTGCACCCGCCGCTCGTGGTTCTCTGCGACATCTCGGGCTCGATGAATCCTTACGCGCGCATGTTCCTGCACTTCTTGCATGCGATCACCAACGACCGCGACCGCGTGAGCGTCTTCGTTTTCGGCACGCGCCTGACCAACGTGACGCGCCAGCTCAAGCACCGCGACGTCGACGTGGCGATGACGCGCGTGGCCGATGCGATCAAGGACTGGTCCGGCGGCACGCGCATCGGGACCTGCCTTCACGACTTCAACTTCCAGTGGGGACGGCGCGTTCTCGGGCAGAACGCCTGCCTGCTGCTGGTCACCGACGGCCTCGACCGCGAGGCGGGCGAAGGCCTTTCCGAGGAGATGGAGCGCCTGCGCATGGCGTGCCGCTACATCATCTGGATGAACCCGCTGCTGCGCTACGAGAAGTTCGAGGCCAAGCCCGCCGGCGTGCGCGCGATGCTGCCTTACGTCGACCGCTTCCTGCCGGTGCATAATCTCAAGAGCCTCATCGACCTGGGGCGCGTGATGAACGAGCCCGCGAGGCGCTCGGTGGAAACCACGGCGCCCGGGGCGAAACGCATTCACTGAAAGGAATCCGCATGGAAATGTCCGGAGAGCAGCTGATCCCGGCAACGCAGAAGCAGACCTGGGATGCGCTCAACGACCCGGAGATCCTCAAGGCCTGCGTGCCGGGCTGCGAATCGATCACCAAGACCGGCGAGAACGAGTACCTCGTGCTGATGACCGCGCGCATCGGCCCGGTCTCGGCCAAGTTCAAGGGCAAGCTGGCCTTGTCCGACCTGAACCCGCCCAATTCGTACTCGATCGCTTTCGAAGGCCAGGGCGGCGTTGCGGGATTCGGCAAGGGCGGCGCGCAGGTGCAGCTCGCACCCGAGGGCGGCAACACGAAGCTCATCTACCAGGTCAAGGCCAACGTCGGCGGCAAGCTCGCGCAGATCGGCTCGCGCCTCGTCGATGCGGCGGCCAAGAAGCTCTCGGAAGAGTTCTTTGCCGCGTTCAATGCGAAGGTGGCGAGCCTGTATCCGAACCATGGGGCGAGCCACGATGACCACGACGCGCACGGCGGCGGCGATCATGGCGGCCATGAAGAGCATCACCCCGAGCCGGTCGCCGACGACCCGGCCAAGCCCAAGGTCGACGACGCATCGCTGCGCTGGCTCGCGGCCGGCAGCCTGGTGGTGTTCGTTGTCTCGCTGATGGCGCTGCTCTAGCCACACGAATGCGCCTAAGGATTTACATCGGCATCGTTGCCGCGGCGCTCATCGCCGGATGCGCGGCATTGCCGGAGTCGCTGGACTCGAGCCTGCTCTTCCGAGCGCGCCCATCGGATCCCGATCGACTCGCGCGTGCATCGAAGATCGAGGGGGTGGAAGAAGTGCGCATTGCCACCACCGACGGCGTCACCCTGCACGGATGGCTGAAGCGCGCGCCCAAGGCGGCGCAGGGCGAGCGTTTTCCGCTCGTGATCGTTTTCGGCGGCGTGGCGCGCGAAACCTCCTGGATGCTCGGCTGGGGCGACAAGCCGCCGGAGTGGGGCTGGCTGATGGTGAATTACCGCGGCTACGGGCTTTCGGGCGGCACGCCAAGCGAGCAGGCCGTCGTCGAAGACGCGAAGCGGATCTTCGACTACGCCGCGGCCCGGCCCGACGTGGACGTCTCGCGCATTGTGGTCCTCGGGCGTAGCCTGGGCTCCTACGTGGCGGTCACGCTCGCGGCGACCCGTCCGCTGGCCGGCGCAATCCTCGCCACGCCGTTCGACAGCATCGCGGCAGTGGCCGAAGAACGCTACCCGTTCCTGCCGATGGGAATGCTGGTCGGGGGACGCTACGACGCCGCGGCGATCGCGCCGTCGGTCCGCACGCCTGCGCTATTCATGCTCGCCGGCACCGATGACGTCACACCGCCGCACCACGGGGAGGCGCTTGCGCGCGCCTGGGGCGGGCCGAAGACGCTGCACACCCTGGCCGACACCGGCCATCGCGGCGTCGAGTGGCGGGACGAATACTGGGTGCGCATCGCGCGCTTTCTCCACTCGCTCGAACCAACCCGGCAAGCACTCGGCCAATAGGCTGGTCGAGACGTCAGGGGGTACGGGGGAGCCGGGAAGGCCCCGCGAAGCGGAAGGGGCCCGGATCCCCTGTGCCTACTGGGAAAAGCCCGTCGCCCAGCGGTTGAAGGCGACCGCCTGCAGCTTGTCGATGCAGACTTGCGCGAGCGTGGCTTCTTCCTCGGTCAGGGTGCGCTCGATGTCGCGCGTGCCGAGAATCTCGATCTTTGCCCAGACGATGGCCAGCATTGCCAAAATGATGGCGGCCAGCGCTATGCGGCCCACGATTGGGTGCGGCTTGTCGTGCTCGGCATAGCTGGGTTGCTTAGTGGCTTGCATGGGACCTCCGAAAAGGATTCCCCCCTCATGCAAACCTTAGACCATCCTCGCCGACCCGTGGCCGCGAAAATGTACGAAGTTGCAACATTTGGCACACCGCAATTGCGGCGTACCGGACCTTGCCTGCTCAGCTGCCGGCTATGGTCATGTTTTCGATCAGGATCGAGCCGGACTCGCGCGAGCCGCGCACAAGGGTATCCGCCCCTATCGCCACAATGGATTTGAACATTGTGGCGAGGTTTCCCGCGATAGTGATCTCTTCCACGGGGTACTGGATCTCGCCGTTCTCGACCCAGTAGCCTGCCGCGCCGCGCGAATAGTCGCCGGTGATCAGGTTGATGCCCTGACCGAGCAGCTCGGTCACCAGCAGCCCGCGACCGAGCAGCTTGAGCATGGCGCGGAAGTCCTTCGTGCCCGGCTTGAGGACCAGGTTGTGGTTGCCGCCGGCGCTGCCGGTGCTCTGAAGCCCAAGCTTGCGCGCCGAGTAGGTGCCGAGGAAGTAGCCCTCGACCACGCCGTCTTTCACGATGCTGCGCTGGCGGGTCGCGACGCCCTCCTCGTCGAACGGGGAGCTGGCAAGCGCCTGGCGCTCGAAGGGTCGCTCCTCGATCGAGACCAGCGGCGAGAACACCTGCTTGCCCAGGCTGTCGAGCAGGAAAGTGGATTTGCGGTACAGGCTGCCGCCGCTGACGGCGGAAACGAAGTGCCCGATGAGGCCGCTCGCCAGCGGCGCCTCGAACAGCACCGGCGCCTGGCACGTATCGATCTTGCGCGCGCGCAGCCGGGCCAATGCCCGCTCGCCGGCATAGCGCCCGAGCGCCTCGGGATCGGCGATCTTCTCCGGCAAGCGCGCGGAGCTGTACCAGTCGTCCCGCTGCATCTGGCCATTTTCCTCGGCGATCATCGAGCTGCCGAGTGAGTGGCGCGAAGTCGGGAAGCCCTCCATGAATCCGAGGCTGTTGGCGAAGATGAACTGCGAGTGCTGCGCCGAGACCGAGGTGCCCTCGGTGTTCTTGATCTTGGGAGAAAGCGCAAACGCCGCCGCCTCGCAGCGTTTGGCGATCTCGATCGCGTCCTCGGGCGTTACGCGCCAGGCGTGATAGAGGTCGAGGTCTGGCCGGCTTTTGGCAAGCTGCTCCGGCTCCGGGAGCCCCGCGGCATCGTCCTCGGCCGTGTGCCGCGCGATTGCGACGGCCGCCTCGACCGTCTGGCGCAAGGCCGCCGGCGAGAAATCCGAAGTGCTTGCGTGTCCGCGCTTGACGTGCGGCCGGCTGCCCATGTGGACTGAGACGCCAATGCCCTTGTCGCGGTTGTGCTCGAGGGTGTCGATGTTGCCCTTGCGCACGGTGACCGAGAGGCCGAAACCCTCCGATACGTCGCACTCGCATGCCGAGGCGCCGAGCGCGCTGGCATGGTCGAGCACGGTCTGCGCGAATTCGCGCAACTGCGCGTCTGTGTAGGTGAAGCGTTCGTCTATTTTCATGGCGCGTTATCATAGCCGCAATGGAAGACGAAATCCCCAGCAAGACGCGCAGGAAGGCGCAAAGTCACGCCCTGCAGAAGCTCGGCGCGGAACTCGTGGAACTTTCGAAGGAAAGGATTGCCACGATGAAACTGCCCGAGAGCCTCGTCGAGGCGGTGCGCGAGGCGCAGCGCATTACCGCGCACGAAGGGCGCCGCCGCCAGATGCAGTACATCGGCAAGCTCATGCGTGACATCGACCCGGCGCCGATCCAGGAAAGGCTGGATGCCTGGCGCGGCCAATCCAAGGCCGAGGTCGCGCGGCAGCACGCGATGGAGCGCCAGCGCGAAAAGCTGATTGCGGACGACACGGCCCTCACCGAGTTTGCGCTGAAGCACCCCTCGGTCGACCTGCAGGCCCTGCGCAACCTGATCCGCAACGCGCGCAAGGAAGCGGCCGAGGGACGCCCGCCGAAAGCCTTCCGCGAAATCTTCAAGGTCATCCGCGACGCAGAGGCCACATGAACACCGGCGAAGAACTCCTCATCGGCCTGGTTTCGATCAGCGACCGCGCCTCTTCCGGCGTTTACGAAGATGCCGGGATCCCCGCGCTCAAGGAGTGGTTCGGCGCCGCACTGGCCTCGCCGTGGCGCATGGAGACACGCCTGATCCCGGACGAGCGGCCGCTCATCGAGTCGACGCTCAAGGCCCTCGTCGACGAGGTCGGTTGCCATCTCGTGCTCACCACCGGCGGCACCGGCCCGGCGCCGCGGGATGTCACGCCCGAGGCCACGCTGGCGGTCGCCGACAAGGTGATGCCCGGCTTCGGCGAGCAAATGCGCGCGGTGAGCCTCAAGTACGTGCCCACGGCAATCCTTTCCAGGCAAGTCGCCGTGATCCGCAAGGGCGCGCTGATCGTCAACCTGCCCGGCCAGCCCAAGGCGATCAAGGAAACGCTGGACGGCGTGTTCGCCGCGGTGCCCTACTGCATCGACCTCATCGGCGGGCCGTATGTCGAAACCAACGAGGCGGTGGTGAAAGCCTTCCGCCCGAAAAGCGCAATTAAAAGGGGCCAGGCTCAATCCTGACTGAGTTGCCGTCAGGATTGAGCCTGGCCCCTTTTAATTGCTGATCTGCCAGAGGTACAAGTCGCGCTGGCCGAACCGGCCCTGCACCTTGCGCGTTTCGCGCGGCGCCCAGTCGCCCATGTCATGCACGTAGGAAACGACGCGCGTGCCGGTGCGCAGTTCGCGCCATAGCCTCGGCCGCAGCTTGAGGTTCAGGTCCGGCCAGAGGAAGAGGAAGACGACCGTCGCATCGGCGACCGGCACGCTGAAGAGATCATCCTGGACGAACCGGATGCGTTCCGCCACGCCGGCGGCAACGGCATTTGCGCGGCTCTCCCGGATTCGGACCGGGTCGATGTCGACGCACACCCCGCGCGCTCCGGCCTTTGCAGCCGCGATCACGATGCGGCCATCGCCGCAGCCGAGATCGTAGACCACGTCGGCAACGCCGATCCGGCCCAGGGTCACCACCTGGTCGACCACGTTCTGGGGCGTGGGCTCGTAGTACACATCGGGCGCGCGCAATGGCGCGGCCTGCGCAAGCGCCTCCACCGCGCAGAAAGCGAGCAATAGCGCGGCAACGGCCTCTTTGGCGATGTTCATGAGCCGATTGTAGGCGAGAGTCCGATTGCACCAAATACGATCGCAGGCGAACATCGGCGCATGGCCGCCGGTAGTCTCCTTGCCCTACTCGACGACATCGCGAGCATCCTCGACGACGTCGCGGTGCTTACCAAGGTCGCCGCGAAGAAAACCGCTGGCGTGCTTGGCGACGACCTCGCGCTGAACGCACAACAGGTTTCCGGCGTAAAGGCCGATCGCGAGCTGCCGGTGGTGTGGGCGGTGGCCAAGGGATCGCTGGTCAACAAGGCGATCCTCGTCCCCGCTGCGCTTCTGCTCAGCGTGTTCGCGCCCTGGGCGGTGACCCCGGTGCTCATGGTCGGCGGCGCCTACCTTTGCTTCGAGGGCTTCGAGAAAATCGCCCACAAGGTCCTGCATCGCAAGGAAGAGGACGACGCACGGCATGCAGAGCTGTCGAAGGCGCTGGCCGATCCCAAAGTGGACGTCGCGGCGGTGGAGAAGGACAAGATCAAGGGCGCGATCCGCACCGACTTCATCCTTTCGGCCGAAATCATCGTGATCGCGCTGGGCACGGTGGCTGCCGAGCCGCTGATGACCAAGGTCGTCGTGCTGACCGGCATCGCGCTCATCATGACGGTCGGCGTCTACGGGCTTGTCGCCGGCATCGTCAAGCTGGACGACGCCGGCCTCTGGCTGTGCCGTCGCCCCGACTCCGCGGCGGGCGCCGGAATGCAGCACGCGCTGGGCGGCGCGATCCTCGAGGCGGCACCCTGGCTCATGAAGGGCCTCTCGGCCGCCGGCATGATCGCCCTGTTCCTGGTCGGCGGCAGCATCCTCGTGCACGGCATCCCGCCGCTGCATCACTGGGTCGAGGCGATCGCCGAAAGTTACGGAGGCTTTGCCGGGCTGCTCATCGGCCTTCTTGTCGACGGGGCGGTCGGGCTGGTGGCCGGAGGGATCGCGCTTGGGCTCCTGACGCTGGCGGGGAAATTCTTCCGGCGCGGGGTAAAGACAACCTGAACGGCGCGCTGCCGCACAGTCAAATTGCCGGATCGGAACGAAGATTGCGCCAACTCACGCAATTTCGACCCAATCACCACCCAAAGGCCCTCAGTGGAAAAAACCATCGTTGCATTCCTGCTCGCCCTGTCGTTCCTGCCGGCAGCCGGCGCGGCCACGGCCAAGCGCCCGGCAGCCCAACCCCAGCTTTCAGCCGAAACGGTCAACAACCAGAACCTGCTCGTCCCGATCGGCCCCAAGGCCTCCGGCGCTGCCGTCCTGCGAGCGCAGGTATTGCTCGACCGCGCCCGCTTCTCCCCGGGGGAAATCGACGGCACCTTTGGCTCGAACATGGAAAAAGCCCTGTCGGCCTTCCAGACCGCAAACAACCTCACGGCCAGCGGCCGCGTCGATACCGAAACCTGGACCGCGCTCAATCGCGACAGCACGCCGGCGCTCGTGACCTACACGATTACCGCAGCCGATGTCGCCGGCCCTTTCCTGCCGATCCCCAAGGACATGCTCGAGAAGGCGAAACTGCCGGTCATGGGCTACACCTCGGCCACCGAGGCGCTGGGGGAGAAATTCCACCTGAGCCCCGTACTGCTCAAGCGGCTCAACCCGGGCAAGGACCTCGCCGTGGCCGGCACCGAGATCGTCGTGCCGAACGTCGCCGATGCGGCGCCGCTGCCCAAGGGCGGCAAGGTCATCGTGAGCAAGTCCAGGCTCACGGTATCGCTCGTCGACACCGAAAACCGCGTGCTCGCGCAATTCCCGGCGACGTTGGGCAGCGAGCACGATCCGCTGCCGGTCGGCGACTGGAAGATCAACGGCGTCTCGAAGAACCCGGTGTTCCACTACAACCCGGCGCTTTTCTGGGATGCCAATCCGACCCACAGCAAGGCGAAGATCCAGCCGGGGCCGAACAACCCGGTCGGCGTGGCCTGGATCGACCTCTCCAGGAAGAACCTCGGCATCCACGGCACGCCCGAGCCGAGCACGATCGGCAAGACCCAGTCGCACGGCTGCATCCGACTCACCAACTGGGATGCCGCCGCCCTCGCGCTGGCCGTCGGCCCGGGAACGCCCGCGATCCTGCAGGACTAACATGAAGGGGGGGGTGTGAAGGGATTCTTTCTTTTCGCGCTCGGCGCGATTTGCGGCATCTTTGCGGCCTGGGCCTGGCTCGACTACAACTCGCCGCGAGAACCGACGCTCGATCGCACGATCCTGCCGCGGCCCCAGAGCCCGCAGGTCCCGGTGCCCGGCCCCGAAGCCTCCGCCCGCCCGGTGGCGCCCAGTACGATGCCGATCACCCCGGCGCCGGCCGCGCAAGAGGTAGTGCCCGCTGCGCCGAACGTGGCGGTCGCCGTCGACGTCGCCGTCGCCCGGCCAGCCTCGATCCCGCCGGCGCCACCAACCCAGGCGATCACTTCAGCGTCCAATAGCTTGCAAGCACCGCCCGAGAGCTCGCCCGGCAAGCCCTTAGGCAACCTGGTGATCCCGGTCGCTGGCGTGCAGCCGCGCCAGCTCCGGGACAACTTCGACGAGCGGCGCGGCAATGAGCGGCACGAGGCGTTGGATATCATGGCGCCCCGCGGGACCCCCGTGGTGGCGGTCGAAGACGGGCGCATCGCCAAGCTTTTCACGAGCAAGCCGGGCGGGATCACGCTCTACCAGTTCGATCCCACCGAAAAATACGCTTACTACTACGCCCACCTCGACCGCTATGCCCAGGGGATCGTGGAGGGAAAGATCGTGAGGAAAGGCGAGATCATCGGCTACGTCGGCAGCACCGGCAACGCGAGCCCCGATGCGCCTCACCTGCATTTCACGATCTACCAGTTAGGGCCCGACAAGCGGTGGTGGAAAGGCACGTCGATCAATCCGTATCCGTACCTGGCGGCCGCGCACTAGGACAAGACCGATGGCACAACCCGACCTCAACAACCTGCGAGCGCTCCTCGACGAGTACGAGCGCTATGCGAATGCGATCGCCGGAAAGGATGGCCGGAGCGGCGTCGCGCAGAAGATGAAGGCGGCCATCGCAGAGGCCAGGGAAGCCTTGCGCCCCTCGGCCGACGGCACGGCGAACTTCGTGGAATCCAAGTCGATCGTCGAGCGCCTCGCGGCCCTGAAGACAGAAGCCGAAGCCGCCTAGCTCAGGCTGGATAGAATTCCTGGAGCTGCCGCACTTCGCCGCTCTCCTCGACCGTCTCGAACTTCACGCAGAACCCCCACAGCCGGGCCAGGTGCTTGGCGACCTCCGCCGCCTCGTCCGAGAGCGGCCGCTTGCGGTGCACGAAATGGCGCACGGTCAGGCTGCGGTCGCTGTCGCGGGCGAACTTGGTGACCTGGACGTCCGGCAGCAGCGAGTCGCGGTTGTACTGCTGCGCCAGGAGCTTTCTCACCCGGCGGTAACCCTGCTCGTTGTGGATCGCGGCGATCTCGAGCGTCGGCTCGGCCTCGTGGTCGGCGACCGCGAACAGGTGGAACTCGCGGATCAGCTTGGGCGAGAGGAACTGGCCGATGAACGATTCATCCTTGTAGTTGCGCATGGCCGAGTCGAGCGTCGTGCGCCAGTCGGCGCCGGCCATGTCCGGGAACCACTCGCGGTCCTCGTCGGTGGGGTTCTCGCAGATGCGCCGGATGTCCTGGAACATCGCGAATCCGAGCGCGTACGGGTTCAGCCCGCCGTAGCCCTGCTCGTCGAACCCGCGCTGCGACACCACGTTGGTGTGCGACTGCAGGAACTCGATCATGAAGCCGTCGTCGACCAGGCCTTTCTCGTAGAGCCGGTTGAGGATCGTGTAGTGCCAGAACGTCGCCCAGCCCTCGTTCATGAGCTTGGTCTGGCCCTGCGGGTAAAAGTACTGCGAAATCCTGCGCACGATGCGCACGAGCTCCCGCTGCCAGGGGGCGAGCTTCGGCGAGAACTTCTCGATGAAGTAGAGCAGGTTCTCCTGCGGCTCGACGGGATAGCCTTGCTCGACCTGCTTGCTGGCGGCCTTGTCCTTTGCCGGCAGGGTGCGCCAGATCTCGTCGTGCATCTTCCAGGCATACGCCTGGCGCTCGATCGCGCGGGCCTTCTCTTCTGCGGCCGAAAGCGGCGCGGGATGCTGGTAGCGGTTGACGCCGAAGTCCTGGAGCGCGTGGCAGGAGTCGAGCGTTTCCTCGACCGCCTCAATGCCGTACTTTTCCTCGCAATCCATGACGTATTTGCGCGCGAAAACCATGTAATCGATGATCGCGTCCGCGCTCGTCCACTGGCGGAACAGGTAGTTGCCCTTGAAGAACGAGTTGTGCCCGTAGCAGGCATGCGCGATGACCAGCGCCTGCATCGGCATGCTGTTCTCTTCCATGAGGTACGCGATGCAGGGATCGGAGTTGATCACGATCTCGTAGGCGAGGCCCCGCGCGCCGCTGCGATAGCTCTGCTCGTTGCGGATGAACTCCTTGCCGTAGGTCCAGTGCGGATACCCGATCGGCAGGCCGCTCGAGGCATAGGCGTCGAGCATCTGCTCGGAGCTGATGACCTCGATCTGGTTGGAGTAGCAGTCCAGGCCGAACTCGTCGACCGCGACCTTCCTGATCTCCTTGTCGTACTCCTCGATCAGCTCGAACGTCCACTCCCCCCCGCGCGAGATCGGGTTGCGCGGGCCTGTGAGGGCCGATGCCGCCGCGGCACTCATTGCACTTCCCGCTTGAAGAGGTCGCGCAGCACCGGGTAGATTTCGCGGCGCTCGCGCACCTCGCGCATTGCGAAGTGCTCTGCGGTGATGCGCTTGTACGACGAGGCCAGCGTCGAGAGCGGCGTGAGCATGTCCGGCACCTCGATGTACGCGTAGTAGCGCGTGAGAGGCAGCAGCTCCTTCTCGAGGAACCCGCGGCTCTTCTCCGGGTCGGCGCCGAACGCGTCGCCGTCGGAAACCTGCGCGCCGTAGATGTTCCACTGCGAAACCGGGTAGCGCGCCTGGACGATCTGGTGCATCAGTTCGAGCGCCGAGTACACCACGGTGCCGCCGGTCTGCGGGTCGCGGAAGAAATGCTCCTCGTTCACTTCCTCGGCGTTTTCCGTATGGCGCACGAAGACCACGTCGACCTTCTCGTACTTGCGGGCGAGGAACAGGTACAGCAGCGTGTAGAAGCGCTTGGCAAGGTCCTTTTTTTGCTCGTCCATGGAGGCCGAGACGTCCATGAGGCAGAACATCACCGCCTGCGTGATCGGCTGCGGCACGGTGATGCGGTGGCGGTAGCGCAGGTCGATGTCGTCGAGGAAAGGCACCGCGGCGAGGCGCCGCTTGTACTCGGTGATCTCCATCTCCATGAGTTCCTCGAGCCGCTTGGAATCGTGCTCGAGCGAGAGCGTGGCGAGCTCGGCGCGCGCGTTGTCGTACTGGCGCTTGACGCCCGCGCGCAGGGCGATGCGGCGGCCGAGCGCGTTGCGCAAGCTTCGAACCACCGAGAGGTTGGTGGCCGCCCCGTAGCGCGTGAAGCCGGCGCGCTTGAGCTTGCGGTCGGCAACGCTGCCGGTGATGTTGCGCGCCAGGTTCGGGAGTTCGAGGTCGTCGAAAAAAAGCTTCATGAACTCCTCGCGCGAGAGCGAGAACTCGAAGCTGTCCGAGCCGTTGCCCTGGCCCGAGCCGCCGTCGCCGCCCTGGCCCTGCCCGCCCTCGGGGCGCTGGATGCGGTCGCCCGTGTTGAAGGTGCGGTTGCCCGGGTGGACCATCTCGCGGTCGCCGCCGTTGCCGTGACGGAACGCCGGCTCGGAGATGTCCTTGATCGGGATCCGCACGTTGCCGCCGTGCTCCATATCCTTGATGGAGCGGTCGGAGACCATCCCGTCGATAGCGCGCTTGACCTGCTCGCTGTAGCGGCGGATGAAGCGCTCCCGATTGGTCGCGCTCTTGTTCTTGTCGTTGAGCCTTCTGTCGATGATCATGGACACGGCCGTTCTCCTCTGGGGGACCCGAGTGGCGACGCGACGGCTACTGCGATTTCCTCACGCGCAGGTACCACTCGCACAACAGGCGCACCTGCTTCTCGGTGTAGCCCTTCTCGACCATGCGGGCGACGAAGCTCTCGTGCTTGCGGCGATCCTCGGCCGACGCCTTGGCGTTGAAAGAGATCACCGGCAGCAGCTCTTCGGTGTTCGAGAACATCTTGCGCTCGATCACCTCGCGCAGCTTCTCGTAGCTGGTCCAGGACGGGTTCTTGCCGCCGTTCTGGGCGCGGGCGCGCAGCACGAAGTTGACGATCTCGTTCCTGAAGTCCTTCGGGTTGGCAATGCCGGCGGGCTTCTCGATCTTTTCCAGCTCCGAATTCAGCTGCGAGCGCTCGAAGCTCTCGCCGGTCTCCGGGTCGCGGAAGTCCTCGTCCTGGATCCAGTAGTCGGCGAAGGTCACGTAGCGGTCGAAAATGTTCTGGCCGTACTCGGAATAGGACTCGAGGTACGCGGTCTGGATTTCCTTGCCGATGAATTCCGCATAGCGGCCGGCGAGGTAGCTCTTCATGAAGTCGAGGTACCTGCGCTGGGTGTCCTCCGGCAGCTGCTCGCGCAACAATCGCTGCTCCAGCACATACATGAGGTGAACCGGGTTGGCGGCGATTTCGGTCTGGTCGTGGTTGAACACCGCCGACAGGACCTTGTACGAGAAGCGTGTGGACAGGCCTTCCATGCCCTCATCCATGCCGGCATAGTCGCGGTATTCCTGGTACGACTTGGCGCTCGGCTCGACGTCCTTGAGGCTCTCGCCGTCATACACGCGCAGCTTGGAATAGATGCTGGAGTTTTCCGGTTCCTTGAGGCGCGAGAGCACGGCGAACTGGGCCATCATCTCGAGCGTCCCCGGCGCGCACGGCGACTCGGCCAGCGAGCTGTTGCGCAGGAGCTTCCTGTAGATGTTCACTTCCTCGGACACCTGCAGGCAGTACGGCACCTTGACGATGTACACCCGATCGAGGAACGCCTCGTTGTTCTTGTTGTTGCGGAAGGCCTTCCACTCCGACTCGTTCGAGTGCGCGAGGATCACGCCGGTGAAGGGGATCGCCGAGAAGCCCTCGGTACCCTTGAAGTTGCCTTCCTGCGTCGCCGTCAGCAGCGGATGCAGCATCTTGATCGGCGCCTTGAACATCTCGACGAATTCCAGCAGCCCCTGGTTCGCGAGGCAAAGGCCGCCCGAGTAGCTGTAGGCGTCCGGGTCGTCCTGCGAGAGGGACTCGAGCTTGCGGATGTCGACCTTGCCGACCAGCGAGGAGATGTCCTGGTTGTTCTCGTCGCCCGGCTCGGTCTTGGTGATCGCGACCTGCTTTAGGATCGAAGGCTGCACGCGCACTACGCGAAACTGCGTGATGTCGCCATCGAATTCCTTGAGGCGCTTGACCGCCCACGGGCTCATGATGCCGTTGAGGTAGCGGCGCGGGATGCCGAATTCGGACTCGAGCGTCGGACCGTCGCGCTCGATGTTGAAAAGGCCCAGCGGGGACTCGTTGACCGGCGAGCCCTTGAGCGCATAGATCGGGAATTTCTCCATGAGCAGCTTGAGGCGCTCGGCGATCGACGACTTGCCGCCGCCCACCGGCCCCAGCAGGTAGAGGACCTGCTTCCTCTCTTCAAGCCCCTGCGCGGCGTGCTTGAAGTACGCGACGATCTGCGAGATCGCCTCGTCCATGCCGTAGAACTCCTTGAACGCCGGGTAACGGCGGATGATCCGATTGGAGTACAGCCGCGACAGGCGCGAATCGTTGCGCGTGTCGACCACTTCCGGCTCGCCGATGGCGGAGAGCATTCGTTCCGCCGCGGTAGCGTAGGCAAGCGAATCCTGCTTGCAGAGCTCGAGATACTCCTGCAGCGACATTTCTTCGTCGCTGCCCTTGGCGTAAGTCTCGCGATACAGATCGAAGAGGTTCATGGTCGGCACTCCTTCCCTGGGTTTACGATCAACGTTGCTGAATTCGCCTTGGTTGACGGTCCTCCATGGGCCGCCACGGTTTTTCCGCAACAATCGATTCGCAAGAGCCTTGCCAGTGGACTACGCTCGAAAATGTCGCAGGGTCGGCACAGACGGACTCTTTAGCCTGTCGGATCTTTCCTACATGAACGAGCCATGTGCGCCTACATCACGTAATCCTGATTACACAGTTGAAATTACCGTGACAGTCCCAACTCGGAATTTCGCTAGGTGTTGGTCCTACAGACGTGAGGTCGCCTTCCGGGCTGACGAATTGCGTCACCGGGTACTTTGTAAAATTGCGGTAGCTGCACCGCGCAAAGATTGCCAGCTCCAGTCCTATACTTCGCGCGACATCAGGAGATGCGCAGCATGATTATCGAGACCCAGGAAGACGTGACTACGGCCGTATTGGACGGAATGAAGAGCACACCGGATGCGCGCACCAGGTCGATCCTCGAATCGCTGGTGCGGCACTTGCACGGCTTCATTCGCGAAACCAGGCTGACGGAGTCCGAGTTCCAGCAGGCGGTGGCGCACGTCGTCGCGCTGGGCCAGAAAACCACGCCGAGCCACAACGAGGTGATGCTGATCTCGGGCGCGCTTGGCGTCTCGAACCTCGTCTGCCTGCTGAATAACGGACAAGGCGGGACTGCCCCGACGCAGGCAAACAATCTCGGGCCGTTCTGGCGCGAAGGCGCGCCGCACTGCAAGGACGGGGAGTCGCTGCTGCGTTCGCGGGTGGAGGGTCCGCCGTTGTTCTTCACCGGCCGGGTGGTGGAGACAGCGGGCCAGCCCGTCGTCGGCGCCGAGATCGACGTCTGGCAGTCGACGCCCGATGGGCTTTACGAAAACCAGGATCCGACGCAGGCCGAGATGAACCTTCGCGGCGTGTTCCTGTCGCAGGCTGATGGGCGATTCTCTTTCAGGAGCGTGCGTCCCGCGGGCTATCCGGTGCCGGTCGACGGGCCCACAGGAGTACTGATCAAGGCGCAAAACCGCCACAACTATCGCCCCGCCCACCTGCATTTCCTGATCTACAAAACGGGCTACAAGACCATCGCATCGCAGGTCTACCCGTCGGACGACCCGCACTTGCAATCCGATTCGCAATTCGCGGTGACCAAGGCGCTCGTTGCCGACTACGTGCTGCAGGATGGCCCGGCGCCTGCCGCGGATGTGAAAGGGCCGTGGTATTCGCTCGACTTCGAATTCACGATCGAGCCGGGGGAGGCGAAGCGCCCGAAAGCGCCCATCACCGCAAAGGCGAAATAAACAGGGTCAGAGTCGATTTTCGTCGCGATTTAGGTCCCGTAACCAATGCTGCCACTTTTTGCCTTTCCCCCGCGTATCTCTTGGGTATGCAGCCGAAATGCGGCCACAACGGCCGCAAAAAAAATCGACTCTGACTCCATTTACTGCTAGGTCCAAGCGCCTCTGAGACGGCTGCCGACGTCGATCCGCGGCAGCGCGCTGGCCTGCGGCGCGGGCTCTTCGACAGTTGCCGGCCAGACGACCTGGTCCAGCGTAGCGAGAAGGCCCGGCGTGAAAAAGCGGCTGCGCGCGCCGTAGACATGCGCGTCGCCGGAGCGGGCCTGCTTCGAAACGTGGAACTTGAGCGGTACGACCAAATCGAGCTGGTTGCGGGCGCGCGTCATCGCCACATAAAGCAAGCGCCTTTCCTCCTCGATACGCTCCGAATTCCCGTTGGCGTACTCGTTGGGGAAATTGCCGTCGGTCACATTCAGCACCGCCACGCGGTCCCACTCCTGCCCCTTGGCCGAATGCACGGTGGAGAGGATCAGGAAATCTTCGTCGAGCATCGCGTCATTGCCGTAGTCGGAGGTCGCCTGCGGCGGGTCCAGTGTCAGTTCGGTGAGGAATTGCTCGCGCGTGGCGAATTGCAGCGCGATGCGCTCGAGCTGCTCCAGGTCGCTTGAGCGCACGGTGTTTTCCTCGTAGATGCGCTCCAGGTGCGGCTCGTACCAGGCGCGGGCTGCGCCCACCTGCCCCTGCCAGGCGCGACCCGCCGACCCAAGGTCCATGATCACTTCGACCAGGCCCGCCCAGCAGTCGCTGGTCGCCGCGGGCGGCCGCCAAGCCGCCAACGCGCGAGGATCGAACTGGCTCGCCTCGAAGGACTTGAAGCAGCGGTCCGCGTTCGCCGGCCCCATGCCCGGCAGCAATTGCAGGACGCGATTTGCCGCTATCCGGTTGCGCCGGTTGTCGGCCCAGCGCAAGAGAGACAACAGGTCCTTGACGTGGGCCGCCTCGAGGAACTTGAGGCCGCCGTACTTCACGTAGGGGATGTTGCGGCGGACCAGCTCGAGCTCGAGCACGTCGCTGTGATGCGCGCTGCGGAAGAGCACCGCCTGCGCGCGCAGCGGCACGCCTTTTTCGCGGGCATCGAGCACGCCTTCGATGACGAACTGCGACTGCGCGAATTCGTCGAGCACGGTGACCAGCCGGGCGCGTGCGCCCGGGGTGCGGCTCGTGCGCAGGTTTTTTTCGAACTGGCGCTGCGCCTCGGCCATGAGCGCGTTGGCGACGTCGAGGATGGCCTGCGTGGAGCGGTAATTCACCTCCAGCGCGAGCCTTTGCGCCGGCGGCGAGAATTTCTGCGGGAAATCGAGGATGTTCGATACGCTGGCCGCGCGGAAGGAATAGATCGACTGCGCGTCATCGCCGACCACGCAAAGGCCGCGGCCGGAAGGCTTCAGCGCCAGCAGGATTTCCGCCTGCAGCGTGTTTGTGTCCTGGTACTCGTCGACGAGCACATGGTCGAAGCGCGACTCGACGTCGCGCGCAAGCACCGGATCCTGCATGAGGGCGTGCCAATAGAGCAGCAGGTCGTCGTAGTCGAGCACCTGCTGGGCGAGCTTCGCCTCGACGTACCGGCCGAAAAGCGCCTTGAGCTCGGCCTCCCATTCGGCGCACCAGGGGAATGCTTCCGCCAGCGTCGCCTGCAGCGGCAAGCGCGTGTTGACGCAATGCGAATAGATTGCGAGGCAGGTGTCCTTGCGCGGAAAGCGCCTCTCCTGCGTCGAGAATCCGGCTTCGTGGCGGGCCACATCGAGCAGGTCGGCCGAGTCGCCACGATCCATGACGCCGAAACCGGGCTCGAGGCCGACCTGCGCGGCGTAATGCCGCAGCAGGCGGTTCGCAATCGAGTGGAAAGTGCCGGCCCAGGGCAGCCGCACATCGGGCGGAGCATTGTTTGCGCCTTTTACGGCACCCGCGACGATCGCCTGGGCGCGGCGGGAGAGCTCCTGCGCAGCCCGGCGCGAAAAGGTCATGAGCAGAATGCGCTCCGGCCGTACGCCCTGCAGCACGAGATGCGCAACCCGGTGCGCCAGGGTGTTCGTCTTGCCGGTGCCCGCGCCTGCGATCACCAGCAACGGCTCCTCGCCGTACGTCGCGGCAGCCCGCTGCGCAGGATTGAGTTTTTCGAACACCGTGGCCCCCATGCCCGCATCATGCCGCAGGACTGTAAATAATAACAGTACCGGGGAAACGAACTTCATCGGAGGCAGCGGAGTCCTAGACCCATGATGAAAAAATACTTAATCGCACTCATGGGAGCGCTGATGGTGTCTTTCGTGCACACCGCGTCGGCGCAAGTCGGACAATCCGGTGGGCAGGCCGGTCAGCTTCGCGCAAAGCTCGGGACGTTGTCTGACGCACTTAAGAACAACCCCTACAAGCGGCCGATGCATATCGAGTCGGCCGAATCGTCGTCAGCACTAAAAGGCGACGTCTACGCGCTGTTGCCGCATTCGTTCGCAAGCGTCAGCGCGGCACTCACGGAGCCGGCCGCGTGGTGCGAAGTCATGATCCTGCCGATCAACACCAAGGACTGCAGGGTGAGCCAGCGACCAGGGGGCACCACCGGGGTGACCATGCGGATCGGCCGCAAGTACGACCAGCCGGTAAAGGACGCCTATCCGATCGACTTTACGTATCGCGTCGCCGACAACTCGGCCGACTACTTTGCGGTGCATCTGGACGCGGACACCGGCCCGCTCAGCACCCGTGATTACCACGTGATGGTCGAAGCCACGCCAGTGGAAGGCAACAAGACCTTTCTTCACCTCCGCTACTCTTACGGGTTCGGCATGGCGGGCCGTCTCGCAATGCAGGCCTACCTTGCGACCGCGGGCGCCGGCAAGGTCGGCTTCAGCACGGAGGACGGCAACCTGGTGGGCGGCATGCGCGGCGTGATCGAGCGCAACACCATGCGTTATTACCTGGCGATCGAGTCTTACCTCGGGGCTCCGGGGAGAGAGGGACTCGACCGCCGGCTGCAGGCTTGGTATGACGGGAGCGAACAATATGCCCGCCAGCTGCACGAGATCGACCGCGGCACCTACCTTTCGATGAAGCGCAAGGAAGTGGCGCGACAGCAAACCGCCGAAGTCGCGGTTGAATCGTCAGGTCGGCAGTAGCACTTCGGGCGCCGGTTCCGGCGCCGGCCGCTTGACCCTGAACCAGGCCGCGTAGAGCGCGGGCACGAACAGCATCGTCAGCACTGTGGCCACAATCAATCCGCCCATGATCGCGTAGGCCATCGGCCCCCAAAGCACGCTGCGCGTCAGCGGGATCATCGCGAGCACTGCCGCGGCCGCAGTCAGCACGATGGGCCTGAATCGCCGCACCGCGGATTCCCGGATCGCGGTCCAAACGTCATGGCCGGCCTGGATGTCCTGCTCGATCTGGTCGACCAGGATCACGGAGTTGCGCATGATCATGCCGGCGAGCGCGATCACGCCCAGCAGCGCCACGAACCCAAACGGCTGGCGGAACACCAGGAGGGCCAGCGCGATCCCGACCACGCCCAGCGGCGCGGTAAGCACCACCATGAAGGTGCGCGAAAAGCTCTTGAGCTGGATCATGAGCATCGCGAGGATGACCGCAACCACCATCGGCATCCCCGCGGCGATCGAGTTTTGCGCCTTGAAGTTCTCTTCATAGGCGCCGCCGACCTCGACGCGGTAGCCCGGAGGGAGCCTGGCCTGCACGTCGCCGAGCGTCTTGTTGATCGCCATCGCCACATCCGGCGCCTGCACGCCGTCAACAATATCTGCGCGCACCGTCAGCGTGAGTTCCCGGCTGCGGCGCCAGATGATCGGCTCCTCGAGCACCTCGGTGATCGTCGCGACCTGCGCGAGCGGGACGGTCCGGCCATTCGCCGTCGGGACCGACAGCTCCGAGAGCGACTCCAGCGTGCCGCGCTCGTTTTCGGGCGCGCGCAGCAGCACGTCGATGATGCGGTCGTTCTCTCGGTACTGGCCGAGCGGGACACCGGAAACCACTGCCGCGGTCGCGCGCGCAACGCCCTGCGAGGTCGCGCCGAGCGCCCGCGCCTTTTCCTGGTCGACTTCGATGCGAAGCGCGAGGACGCGGTCGCCCCAGTCGGAATTGACGTCGAGCGTGCTGGGATTCTCGCGGATTTTCGTGGCGACCTGCTCGGCGATCGGCTTGAGCCTGGCCGCCTCCGGCCCGATGACGCGGAACTGGATCGGGTAATTGACCGGCGGGCCCAGCGGCACCCGGTTGATCCGGCCCCGGATGCCCGGGAAATCCGCCTCGAGGATCTTGCGCACCCGGTCGACAACCTTCTCGCGCCCAGGCATGTCGCGCGTCAGCACGATGAAGTGCGCGTAATTCGAGCGGAACAGCTGCTGCTCGAGCGAGAGGAAGAAACGCGGCGAACCGTTGCCCACGTACGTCACATAACTCGACACGTCGGGATCGGCGGCCAGGCGGGACTCCATGCGCGTGGCTTCGCGCCCGGTAGCCGTGATCGAGGCGCCTTCGGGCAGCCAGAGCTCGATCATGAGCTCGGTGCGGTTCGAAGAGGGGAAGAACTGCTTCTCGGTCAGGCCCATGCCGGCCACGCCGAGCAGGAAGGTCAGCAAAGTGGCGCCGAGCACGGTCTTGCGATGGTCGATGCACCAGTCGATCACGCGACGCAATCGCGCATAGAACGGCGTGCCGTAGACATCGTGGTGCGCGTTGTCGGCAAGCTTGTGCTCCTTGAGGATCCACGCGCCGAGGAATGGCGTGACCGTGACGGCGGCGAACCACGAGATGACCAGCGCGATCGTGGTGACCGCGAAGATCGCGAAAGTGTATTCGCCGGTCGTCGACTTGGCGGTGGCGATCGGCAGGAAACCCGCCGCGGTGATGATGGTCCCCGACAGCATCGGGAAGGCGGTGGAAGAATAGGCGTAGGTGGCGGCACTGACCTTGTCGAATCCCTCCTCGAGCTTCCTCGCCATCATCTCGACCGAGATCATCGCGTCAACCACCAGCAGGCCGAGCGAGATGATCAGCGCGCCGGTCGAGATGCGGTGCAGGTCGATGCCGAAGAAGCGCATGGCGAGGAAAGTCGCCGCCAGCACCAGCGGGATCGTCAGGGCCACGACCAGCCCGGTGCGCGCGCCCAGCGACAGGAAGGACACCACGAGCACGATGGCGACGGCCTCCATGAGCGAGCGCATGAACTCGCCGACCGAATCCTTGACCACCGAGGGCTGGTCGGAGACCTGCTCGAACTCGATGCCCACCGGCAGGTCGGCCTTGAGGCGCGCCATGGCCTTCTTGAGGTCGCTGCCGAGCTGGAGCACGTCGCCGGTCGAGATCATCGAGACCGCGAGGCCGATCGCCTGCTTGCCGCGCGAGCGCATGTACGAGACCGGCGGGTCGAGGTAGCCGCGGCTGACCGTGGCGATATCGCCAAGGCGAAAAGTCTGCGGGCCGTTCTGCCCGATGACCCGAAGCAGCAGGTCGGAGACCGCCTTGACCGAATCGAGCTGGCCGGTCACACGAAGCGACACCGCGCTGCCCTTGGTCTCCACGCTGCCCGGGCTGACGATGGCGTTCTGCACCTGCAGCGCCTGGCCGATCAAGCTCGGGTCGATCCCCAGCGCGGCGAGCTTCTTGGTCGAGAGCTCGACGAAGATCTTGTCCTCCTGCACGCCGACCAGCTCGATCTTCGCTACGTTGGGAAGCCGCAGCAACTCCTGGCGCACGCGCTCGACATGGTCGCGCAGCTCGGAGTGCGTGAAGCCGTCCGCGGTAAACGCGTAGATCGACCCGAACACGTCGCCGAATTCGTCGTTGAAGAAGGGGCCGATTGCCTCGGCGGGCAGCGTTTGCCGGATGTCGCCGACTTTCTTCCTCACCTGGTACCAGATCTCGGGCACATCCTTCGGCGCGGCCGTGTCGAGCAGCTCGAGGATGATCAGCGACTCGCCCGGCTTGGAGTAGCTGCGGGTCCACTTGAAGTAGGGCGTTTCCTGCAGTTTCTTTTCCAGCCGGTCGGTGACCTGCTTGTCGACCTGCTCGGTGGTCGCGCCCGGCCACAGCGTGCGCACGACCATCGCGCGGAAGGCGAAATCCGGGTCCTCGCGCTGGCCGAGCTGGAAGTACGCGGCGACGCCGCCGATGGCGATCGCGAGGATGAAGAAGAGCGTCAGCTCGCGATAGTGGAGCGCGGCGGACGAGAGGTTGAAGCGGCTCTGCTCCACGATCGTTCAGCCCGCGTCGGTGACCCGGACCCGCTGCCCGGCGCGCAGTAGCTGCGCCCCTGCAACGACGACGATGTTTCCAGCCGCAAGCCCCGAGTCCACCAGCACCCGGTCGCCGGCGAGGCCCTTGGTCTTGACCGGCTGCAGGCGCACCGAGCCGATGCCGTCCTTGACGTTCTCGACCAGCCAGACCTGGATCACGTCGCCCTTGCCGTAGAGCGCGGCGACCGGAAGCTCGATGCGCTTCTCGTTTACGCCCACCAGCGCCGCGACGCGCGCGCTCATGCCGATCTCGACTTCCTTTCCGGGCTCCAGCATCGTGACCTTGGCCAGGTAGGTGCGGGTGACCGGGTCGGCTGAAGGTGACAGTTCCCGCAGCCTTCCTTTCCATGTGCGGCCGGGCAGAGCGTTCAGCGAAACGGTGAACGATCCGGCGTGCTCGAACGCCTCGCGCTGGGTTTCCGGCACCGCGGCGACGATTTCCGTTTCCCCCGAGCGCGCCAGGCGCACCACCGTCTGGCCGGCCGAGAGCACCTGGCCGGCTTCGGCCTCGACCGCGGTGATGACGCCCGCGCTGTCGGCCACCAGCAGCGCGTAGTTCGCCTGGTTCGCGGCCTGCCTGTATTGCGAGCGCGCGGCATCGAGGCGCGCGTCGGTCGATTCGAAGGTGCTCGCGCGACGGTCGAGTTCGGCCTGGCTGATGAAATTCTTCTCGCGCAGCTCCTTGTAGCGGCGCAGGTCGCCCTCGGCGAACCGGCGCTCGGCTTCGAGCTGCACGATCTGCGTCTTTGCGCTTGCCGCGGCGAGCTGCAGGTCGCTCGGATCGAGCCGCGCGATCGGCTGGCCGGCCTTGACCACCGTGCCGACCTCGACCAGCCGCTGCACCATTTTTCCGCCGACGCGAAATCCGAGCCGCGTCTCGAGCCGCGGCCGCACTTCGCCCGCGAGCTCGATCGAGCGGCCGCCTGCGATGGGCTCCACCTTGAGGATGCGCACCGGGCGGATTTCCTCCGGCTTGGGTTCGACGGCCTTGGTGCATGCGGCGACGGCGGCGCAAAGCGCCAGCACTACGCCGGCATTCGAGATCTTCATGATTTTCTCCCTTCGCGGCGCAACGTGGCGCCTTCCCACAGGTTTACGAGCGATGCGGCCAGCTGCTTTTCGAGATCGACGTTGAACATGCGCATCTCCGGCCGCTGCATCACGCTCGCCAGGCAGGCGGGCGGGTCGGAGATCTGCCACAGGCCGATCATCATCCCGTAGCTCGCCATGAGCAGGCTCACGCCCTGCCCGCGCGCGAGCGTCGGGAAAATCGCCTCCAGCCGCGCGCCGATCTGCACCAGCCGCTCGCCGATCGACTGCTTGTAGGCGATCGCCGCCTCGGTGCCGATGTTGGTTTCGAGCATGCCGCGGCAGTTGGCCGCCAGCGGCAGGAATTCGGGATGCGCGCGCAGGAACTTCGTCACGGTGCGCGCGACCACGCGGATGTCGACGCGCGGTGCGGCAAGCGCTTTGTCCAGCGTGTCGAAGAGCAACTGCTGGCGCTCGGCGTGCACTGCGAGCAGCACTTCCTCGCGCGTGCCGAAGTAGAGGTAGACCGTGCCTTTCGCTACCCCCGCGCTGCGGGCGAGCGCCTCGACCGAAAACGCGCCCTGCGGTGCATGCTCGAGCAGCCCGATCGCCGCGCGCAGGATGCTGTCGCGGCGCTCGGTCTTGTCCTCGGGCAATACCGCGCGCGTGCGCGGGGGTCGGTGGCTGGGGCGGGCTGCGGACATTTCGGCTGCGTTAATGACGGTATTAATGACTGCGAGTCAGTAGCGCGCGAGTCTAAATGACCGTCGGTCAGCAGTCAAACCCTCCCCTTGGGCTAGAATTGCGGCATGGACACGAAACTCGAAACGATCGAGGTCGAAACGGGAAAAAACCCTTCTGCGACCGTCATCTGGATGCATGGGCTGGGCGCCGACGGGCACGATTTCGAGCCCATCGTCCCGGAGCTCAGGCTTCCCGCAAGCCTGCCGGTGCGCTTCATCTTCCCGCACGCGCCGATCCGCCGCGTCACGCTGAACAACGGCATGGCGATGCGCGCCTGGTACGACATCCTCGAGATGGGCGGCGGGCGCGAGGACGGCGAAGGCCTGCGTTTGTCGCAGGAAGCGATCGAGGCGCTGATCGCGCAGGAGGAAGCGCGCGGCATCGATGCAAGCCGCATCGTGCTCGCCGGGTTTTCGCAAGGCGGCGCGATCACTTTCCAGGCGGGGCTGCGGCATCCCAAGCGGCTCGCGGGATTGATGGCGCTCTCGACCTACCTGCCGCTTGCAGGCACGGTCGAGGACGAGAGGCATGAAGCGAATCGCGAGGTGCCGATCTTCATGGCGCACGGCACCGGCGATCCGATGATCGCCCTCGGCCGCGCGCAGCAATCAAGGAAGATGCTCGAGGCGCTTGGCTACGCGATCGAGTGGCACGAATACCCGATGCCGCACTCGGTCTGCCCCGAGGAAATCGCCGATATCGCGACCTGGCTGGTCAAGATCCTGAAGTAGGCGTCCCGCTCAGCTCTCGCGAATCATTTCGCGGAACCTCGCAATTTCGAAATCGTCGCCCTTGTCTTCCACGTTCTGCGGCATGTAGACATGGAAGCGCCCGCCGCGCTCCGACTCCAGGTTCTGCCCGGGCACGAACACGCCGGGCTTGAGCACGATGCGCACTTCGCCGCTCTCCGAATCGCCGGTCTTGAGGACCACGCCCTTCTCGGTCGTGGAACCGGTCCACAAATTTGCGGCGAGCGGCGCTTTCGAGAGCGACTGGATGCCGACGCGCGCCTGGCCGCCGGTGATCTTGTTGACCCGGCGCACGATGCCGGTGACCCAGTTGTTGCCGCCCTCGGGCTGCATCGCGATCAGCGCGCCGACTTTCAGCCAGTCGCCCTTGACCTGCTGCACGATGGCGCCGAAACCGCCGGCGCTTACGTTCTCGACGATCCAGCTTTCCACCGCGGCCGCCTCGAAATCGAGCGACTCCGATTCGCCGAGCACGCCAAGCAGCCCGTCGAAGCCGTGCGCCACCGAAAGGCGCGACTTGACCGTGTGCCGCGGGTGCTTCCTCTCCGGCGGCTCGAGCGACCAGTAAAGCGCGAGATGCGAAAGCACATCAAGCACTATCTCGGGCTCGTAGGCGCTGCCAAGGTTGAGGTTCGAAGGCACTTGCCGGGTGGACTCGATTTTCTGCAGGTGGGCCTTGACCTCGGCCAGCGCGGCCGAGGCGCCGAAGCAGCGCAGGGTCGGCGTCTGCTGCGGCGGACGCACGAGGCGCTGCGGAGCCATGTTCTGGTTGAGGTCGGTCCAGTAGCTCATGTCCGGCCCGGGGGCGGTCGCGAGCGCGAACTTCGGCGTGAAATCGCCGATGAGCCGCTCCGCGAGGTCCACCTCGATCGGCAGGAGCGCGTCCGGCGAGCTGGCGCTGAACACCACGCCCTTGAGGAATTCCTGTTGCGGCGTGGACTCGCCCGGGATGCCGGGGTACACGACGACCTTGGCGCCGGCGAGCCCGCGGAACTCGGCGAATCCGTACACGCGGTTGAAGATGCCCCACGCGCTGAGATCCACCGGCCCGTAGCGCATGTGCATCCACTTGATCTGCTGCGAGACGCTGCGCAGCGCCCGCACCAGCAGCAGCGGCAGCTGCGCCTTGGCCGTGTCCGCGCCTTTGGCACCGGTGACGAATTGGTCGACCGCGCGGCCGAAGGCATGCCCGGCCTGGTTCCAGTAGTCGTGGATCGCCTTCCAGAGCCGGTTTTCCTGCACCTTGGAGGGCCGCACGCTGGCGAAGTACTCGCGCGCGAGCTTGCGCACGCGGGACTGGCCGGCCTCGTCGATCTGCAGCAGCAGGGCGACGCGCTGCTCGAGCTTGAAGCCCTCGGCGGTGGAAACCGACTCGAACCAGTGCGAAAGCTCCTCGAGCGCCTTGATCGGGTCGTGCGCCGGCAGGTCGTCCAGGAGGCGTTTCGCCTCCCTCGGATCGGCCATCGGGTGGTCCGGCTTGGCGCCGCCGAACAGCTTGAGCATCGGGTTTCTCCCTGCGAAAACGGTGGATCATGCCCCGGCCGGGTGCGGGTGCGCAACCTTGGCTACAATCGATGACAAAATCAGCCCCGGCCTTGTGCTTCACTAAGTCATGCATTTCCTGATCGTCGACGAATCCGGCCCTTTCCGCGCCGAGCTTGCCCTGATGCTCCGGGAGCGCTGGCCGGAGGCCGAGACCGACGAATGGGACCCGCGCTTCCAGGGCAATCCCTGTTCGTCGCTCGGCCGGGACCGCTATTCCGCGGTCCTGCTGGACTCCCAGCCGGCAGGCGCCGACGGCATCGAGTGGGTCGCGCAGATCAGCAAGGACCCGTTTTCGCCGCCGGTGATCCTGATTACCGCGCACGGCGGCGAGTTCCTCGCGGTCAAGGCAATGAAGGCCGGCGCCGCGGACTTCCTGCGCAAGGAGGGGCTCACGCCCGAGCTGCTGGTGCGCTCCGTCGACGACGCGATCAAGGAGCACCAGGCGCAGGTGGTGGAGCGCACCTATCCGGACACTTCCTTTGGCCGCACCCTGCAGTTCGACGCAAAGAAAATCGGCATGGCCGCCAAGGACGCCAACCCGGTGCCGGGCTACCGCATCGAGCGAAAGATCGGCGAAGGCGGCATGGCCAAGGTCTACCTCGCCGAGCGCGAGTCCGACAACCTGCAGCTGGTGCTCAAGATCCTCGGGCCGCAATTGCGCTCGGACGAGGTGTTCCGCAAGCGCTTCATCCGCGAATACGACCTGATCGTCGCGATCGAGAACGAGCACGTGGCGAAGATCTACGGCCAGGGCTTCACCGGGCAGCACCCGTTCATCGCGATGGAGTACTTTCCCGGCGGCGACCTCAAGGTGCGGCTCGAGCAGCCGGTGACCGCAATGGGCGCGCTGCGCATCACCTCGCAGATCGCCAAGGCGCTCGACGCCATCCATGCGCACGGCGTCATCCATCGCGACCTCAAGCCGCAGAACATCCTTTTCCGCGAGAACGGGCGCCTGGCGATCGTCGATTTCGGCCTCGCCAGGGATATGGGGACCGAGTCGAGCCTCACCATGCAAGGCGGGCTGCTTGCGACGCCGAGGTACATGAGCCCCGAGCAATGCATGGGGCTGCCGGTCGATGCGCGCTCGGACCTCTACAGCCTCGGCATCATTTTCGCCGAGATGCTGGTGGGCAAGCGCGTGTTCGAGGCCGACAACCCCGCCGCCCTGATCTACCAGCATGTCCACGGGCCGATCCCGCAGCTGCCCGGCAAGCTCGCGGGGTACCAGCCGATCGTCAACAAGCTGCTCGCGAAGAAACCGGAGTACCGCTTCCAGTCCGCGCGGGACCTCTTCGCCTATATCGCCATATGATCGCCCCAATGAATGCTCCCACGAATGCACCCACCGACCCGGGCGAACGCCAGTACCTCGACCTGCTGGCCACCGTGCTCGAGCGCGGCGCGACCAAGACCGACCGCACCGGCACCGGCACGAAATCGCTGTTCGGCGCGCAGATGCGCTTCGACCTGGCCGGCAGCTTTCCGCTGCTGACGACCAAGAAACTGCACCTCAAGTCGATCCTGTACGAGCTCCTCTGGTTCCTCTCGGGCAACACCAACATCCGCTGGCTGCAGGAACGCGGCGTCTCGATCTGGGACGAATGGGCCGACGACAAGGGCGAGCTCGGGCCGGTGTACGGCTACCAGTGGCGCCACTGGCGCACGCCCGACGGGCGGGAGATCGACCAGATCCGGCAGGTGGTCGATTCGATCCGCAACAAGCCCGATTCGCGCCGCCACATCGTCACCGCGTGGAACCCGGCCGACGTCGACCGCATGGCGCTGCCGCCCTGCCATGCGCTCTTCCAGTTCTACGTCGCCGACGGGAAGCTCTCCTGCCAGATGTACCAGCGCAGCGCCGACCTCTTCCTCGGCGTGCCTTTCAACATCGCCTCCTATGCGCTGCTCACGCTCATGATCGCCCAGGTCACGAAACTCGCGCCCGGCGATTTCGTGCTCACGCTTGGCGACGCGCACCTCTACCTCAATCACCTGGACCAGGCGCGCGAGCAATTGAAGCGCAGCGCGCGCCCCTTTCCGCGCATGCGCCTGAATCCGGCCGTCGAGGACGTCTTCGGTTTCCGCTACGAGGACTTCACGCTGGAAGGCTACGACCCGCACCCGGCGATCAAGGCTCCGATCGCCGTTTAACTGCGCGCCGTTTGACTGCGCGCCGTCCAGCAACGACCGCCGTATGTGAGTCGCCGCACATACACCGCCGCGCACGCCGCCGACACTGCTCGTTTCCAAGGAGACGGCCATGGCGAAATGCGATGCCTGCGGCAATGACTACGATCAGGCTTTCAAGGTCACCACGGCCGGCGGCCAGTCGTACACCTTCGACAGCTTCGAATGCGCCATCTTCAAGCTCGCGCCCGCGTGCGAGCACTGCAAGGTGCGCATCGTCGGCCACGGGATGCAGAAAGGCACGCGGCTCTTCTGCTGCGACCACTGCGCCGAGAGCGCCGGCGTGAAAGAACTGCGCGACCGCGCCTGACCGTCTTTCCTACCCACCACCCCCGACAGGAGAAAGAACCATGCAGACACTCAGCGAAGTGATGACGCGCAACGTCCAGGTGATCAGCCCGGACGCGACCATCAGGGAAGCCGCGCAGCAGATGCGCGGCGGCGATTTCGGCATGCTGCCGGTCGGCGAGGACGATCGCATGATCGGTGCGATCTCCGACCGCGACATCGCGATCCGCGCGATCGCCGAAGGCAAGGAGTCCACCACGACCGTGCGCGACGTCATGTCCGAGGGCGTGGTCTGGGCCTACGACACCGATTCGGTGGAGGATGCCGCGAAACTGATGAGCGAGCACCAGGTCCGCAGGCTGCCCGTGGTCAACAGCGACAAGCGCCTGGTCGGCATCGTCGCGCTGGGTGACTTCGCTGTGGACAGCCGCGACATAACGCCGGCAGCCGAGGCGCTTTCGGAGATTTCGAAGCCCTCCTGATTGGCGCGTAGGCGATAACGGGGCACTGATCGCGTCTGCCGCCTACAGGCAAGGGCGGAGCAGTGCCCTAGGCTCTTTCCAAGGGGACTTCCCGCAAATAAGGAAATTGCCATGACCAAGATTTTCGCCGCACTTGCAGCCGCGCTGTGCCTTTCGGCCTGCGCATCGACTTTCGACCGCTATTCCGAACCCGCCTATGTCGCGCCCCGCGCGAGCCTGAGCGCACCGGATCCCACACCGGGGGCCGGTGCCGCCGGTGGTGGAGGCTCGGGGGCCGCCGCGCGCCGCTACTAGAAAAAAAACGGGCTCGCCTTCGGGGGGGAGCGGCGAGCCCTTTTGAGAACCAGACCGGGCGCCTCTTAAGGGGCTTTTCCCGTATTCCTGCCTGATTTTTTCCTAGAACGCCCCTTTCGAATAGAGCTGGAAGGCGTAGAGCAAGCCTGCGGCTGCGAAGAGGTAGGTGAGCAGGTTCGCGCTGGCGGCCTGTTCGCGGTTGGTCGTCCAAGTGCGTGCAATCCACCCGACCACGCCGAACACGACCATCAGGCCGATCGCCGCCACGCCGCCCGAGAATCCCCGGCCCATGAGGGAGGCGATCCAGCCCGTAGGCGCAAGCAGCTTGTAGATGGTCCCGCAAATCCCGATGAGGGTAAGGACCACCAGCCCGAAACCCCACAAGGTCTGGATGAAGATCGAAGACTGCTTCTGCTGCCGATAGCTTTGCATTACTTCCTCCGTTAGCCGGCCGCTTGGCCGGCAGTGTCGATGATTCGTGCGTAGGGCGCCTGTGCATGGGCGACCGGTGCCTTGATCAGCGCGGCATCGACGATCGCGCCGGGCTCGATGGCGATGCCCAGCTTGCGAAGATGGCGCTCGGCCGCAAGGACCACCATGTCCTCGATGCCTTGCGCGACGAGCAGCTCCCTGAAGCGGCGGATCTCGTGCTCATGCGGGACCGCTTCGGCGCTGAGGCAGATGAAGGAGCGCATCGCGCTCGAGTCGCAGATGGCCTCGCGCACCGTGGTGTCGTTTAGACGGAACCAGCGCTGCAGGAAAAAAATCCGCAGCATGCGATCGAGCTCGAGCGGGCGCAGGCGCCGCGACGGAAGCACATAGGGCATTCCGGGCCTGGCCGTGGCGGAGTACACCGGGATCACCAGCATCCGCAGCTTGTGCCACGGCACCGTGCATTCCATTTCTGCCAGAAAGATCTCGCGGCTCGTCGGGGTGATGTTCGTGTCCATGCACCCCCTAGTGCAACCGCCGTGCCAGCTCGAAAATTTCCAACGCACCCAATCACTTAAGTGGTGATCGTGACTTAATTCGCGGTGTGTAAAAGTGTGTGAAGTGTCGGCTTGGCCCGACGCCCATCGGCGCGATTTTCGTCACCGCCTTGAACCTGCACGATTTTTTCTGTCGCCGCCGCACGACAACTCGCGCGGTGTTTGTAGGCGTCCCGTGAATCCCGGGTCAGACAACGCCCTTGAATTTCGCCGGCTCGAGCGCGTGGCGCTCCAGCAGCCGATAGAACTCCGTTCGGTTCCTTCCGGCCATCTTGGCCGCCTGCGAGACGTTGCCCGCGGTGAGCTTGAGCAGCTGCACGAGGTAATCGCGCTCGAACGCCTTGCGCGCCTCGTCCAGCGGCGTGAGCGAGCTGTCCGCATGGTCAATTGCCTGCCGCACAAGCGACGCCGGCACCACTTCGGTCGTCGCAAGCGCGACCGTCTGCTCCACCACGTTCAGGAGCTGCCGCACGTTGCCGGGCCAGGGCGCCGCGATCAGCAACTCCAGCGCCTCGGGCGAGAAAGCCTGCGCGCGCTTCTGGTAGCGCGCCGCCAGCCGCTTGAGGAAATGGCCGGCGAGCAGCGGGATGTCCTCGCGGCGCTCGGTGAGCGAAGGCACCACGAGCTTGACTACGTTGAGCCGGTAATAGAGGTCCTCGCGGAATTCGCCGGAAGCGATGCGATCCTCGAGCTTGCGGTGGGTCGCCGACACGATGCGCACGTCGACCGCCACCGATTCGTTTGCGCCAACCGCGCGCACCGTGCGGTCCTCGAGCGCCCGCAGCAGCTTGACCTGGAGCGCGGGCGGCATGTCGCCCACTTCGTCGAGGAAAAGCGTGCCGCCCTCGGCCGCCTGGAACAGGCCGCGCCTGTCCTGCGTCGCGCCGGTGAACGAGCCCTTCTTGTGGCCGAAGAGCTCGGTCTCGAGCAGGCCCTCGGGAATCGCGCCGCAGTTGACCGCCACGAAAGGTTTTTCACGGCGGCGGCTGGCGCGATGGATGGCACGCGCGATTAATTCCTTGCCGGTACCGCTCGGGCCGAAGACGCACACGCTTGCGTCCGACTGGGCCACGAGCTGCGCCTGCGAAAGCAGGTGATCCATGAGCGCCGAGCGCGTGACGATGTCGGCTCGCCAGTCGCCCGGCTCGCCCGCCTCGCCGGGCGCAAGGCGCAGCGCGTCGGCCACCGTGTCGGTGAGCACCTTGCTGTCGAACGGCTTGGTGAGGAAGCTGAACACGCCGCGGCGCGTGGCCGCCACCGCTTCGGGAATCGTGCCGTGCGCGGTGAGGATCACCACCGGCAGGGAAGGCGCCTGGCGGTGGATCGCGTCGAACAGCGCCATGCCGTCCATGCCGCGCATGCGCAGGTCGGTCACCACGGCGGCCGGGCGGCTGGTGGCGAAGCTCGCGAGCGCCGCCTCGCCGGATTCGACTGCGGTCACTGCGTAGCCGGCCGAGGTGAGGCGCATGGCGATCAGCTGCAGCAGGTCGGCGTCGTCGTCGACAAGGAGGATGCGGGCGGGTTCGGCGGTCATCGGCATAAGCTGGCTTTTCATCTGGGGCGCTGGCGGTCTTCGCGATCGCGGATCGAGCGGTCGATCGACTTCATGGCCTCGATCTGCTCGCGCAGCGCCTCCTGCTTTTTGGTTTCGGCCTTCTCGATCCGCTGGCGCTCCGCGACCTGCGCATAAAGCAGTGAGGCGAGGTCGGCCAGCGGGCGTTCCGCCGCGGTGGTTTGGGGCGAGCCGGCGAGCGGCTCGAGCAATGACATCGCGCGAACGTCGTCGCGCAGGCTCGGGGCAGGCTGGGCGTAGAGTCCCCCGAGCTTCAGCCGCGCCTGCGCAGTCGGTGCGCGCCCGAATGAAGCCGCCGATTGGGCCAGCTCGCGCTTCTGCTCGCCAAGGCCGGCGCGCGTCACGGCAGCAAAGTAGCCGACCAGCTCCGCAACGCGCGTGTCGGCAGGCTCGCGCCGGGATTCCGGCAGGGCGCCGGTGCGCGACGCCTGCACCGGCTCTGCGATCGGCCCATTGGGCTGGGGTGCGCTTGCACAGCCTGCAAAGAGGACGGCAGCCAGCGCGGCGAATGGGAGCCGCCTCATGCCACCCCTCCCGCCTGGCGCGGCAGCACTACGCTGAATCGTGAGCCACCGGCACCGGAGGCCACGCCGATGGTGCCGCCGTGCGCCTGGACGAACTCTCGCGCGATCGCGAGGCCCAGGCCGCTGCCCTCGACGCGCCCCTGCCCTTGCGCCCTGCCGCGGAAAAACGTGTCGAAGATCGAGCGGCGCTCGTCCGGCGGCACGCCCGGCCCGTTGTCGCTGACCGCAACGCTGACCGATTCCGCATCCTCGGTGAGCTCGATCGAGATCCGGCCGCCCTCCGGCGTGAACTTGAGCGCATTGCCGACGAGGTTGTCGAACACCGTGCGCAGCTTCTCGCCGTCCGCGTCGATGGAGGTCGCAGCCACGCTCGGCTGCATGGCGAATTCGACCGTCTGGCGCTTTGCCAGCGCCTCCAGCGCATGGGCATCGGCCACCTCACGCAGCAGGGCCTCGAGCCTGACCGGCTGGCGCTCCAGCGTCGCCGCGGCATGAAGCGCGCGCTGGTAGTCGAGCAGGTCCTCGATCATGCGCTGCAGCTTCACGCTGTTGTCGCGGAGGATCCCGACCACCTTCTTCTGCTGCGGGGCCAGCGGTCCGCCGACCTCGTCGTGCAGCAGCTCTGCGCCCTCGCGAAGCGCGGTGAGCGGCGTCTTGAGCTCGTGTGAAATATGCCGCAGGAAGCGGTTCTTCTGCGCCTCCAGCTCGGTGAGGCGGCGCCTGAGCCAGTCGAGGCGCTCGCCAAGGTACTGCAGGTCGTCCGGGCCGGTGACCTTGATCGGGCGCGAAAAGTCCGCGCTGCCCAGCTGGCGGATCGCCACGTCGAGCTCGCGGATCGGCCTGGCGATGATGCGCGTGAGGATCAGCGCGATCGCGAGCGCCATGGCGATCGTCACGATGAGCAGGATGGTCATGCGCTCGCGCACGCCCTCGGCCGCTGTGCGCAGCCGCTCGACCTCGCGGTCGGCGACCACGTAGCTGATGGCCAGCACCTCATAGGCGCTCTCGGCGAGGTCGCCGGCGCTTTTTCGCACCAGCTTCGCATCGAGTTTGGCCGGCGCAGGCACGGTGAGCACCTCGTAGAGCTTCTGCTCCTGCTCGACCGTGCGATTGAGCGCCTGCACCTGCTCGTCATCCAGCGGCAGGCGCGACAGCTCTTCCGAGACCTGCTTGAAGCTCTTGCGCACGCGCGCATAGTCGGCCATGAGCTCTGGATCGGCCAGCACGATGTACTGCTGCGCGATGCGCTCGATCGAGCTGATGCGATTGACCAGCGAGCGGCTGGTGCGCGCCGCTTGCGCAGCATTGAATACCGCGTTTTGCGCCTGCTTGGCGAGCCGCTCGGTGCTCAGCGCGGAGAACATGAGCGCCACCGCGAGCGGCAGCGCGACCAGCAGGAAGCCGGCCACGAGCAGCTTGAGGAACGAGCGCGGGAAGCTCATTTCGCCGAAGTGCTGGGTCATGCTGCCTATAATTGCACGATGATCGAATCCCCCGACAGGGCGAATGTCACGCCCGCCGCCGGCACCGAGACTCGCGTTTACCTTGTCGCGGCGGTCGCAGCCAACGGCATCATCGGCGCCGGCAACGCCATGCCGTGGCACCTGGCCGAGGACCTGAAGCATTTCAAGGAACTGACGATAGGTCATCCGGTGATCATGGGAAGGAAGACGTATGAGGCCATAGTGGCAAGTACGGGCAAGCCGCTACCCGGCCGCGAGAACATCGTCGTGAGCCGGCAGGCGGGCCTGGAGATCGGCGGCGTGAGCATCGCCTCGTCGATCGAGGGGGCGCTGGCGTTTTGCATTGGGGAACCGGTTGTATTCGTGATCGGCGGCGCCGAGATCTACAGGTGCGCGTTGCCGTTGGCGGACGGCCTGGTCATGACCGAGATCAAAAGAGACTACGCGGGGGACACGAAGTTCCCCGATTACGACCGTGCCGACTTCCGGGAGACGCAGCGAAAGCCGCAGGTCTCGTCCGCGGGCGTGCCTTTCGACTTCGTGCTGTACGAAAAGCGCTAATCAGGGACAGACCACGTTTTCTTCGAGGCGCCTCCGCGCCATGAAAACGTGGTCTGTCCCTAGCCCTGCCTCACGCAGTCGATGAAGTATTCCATCACGCCATCCTTGGGCTCCTCGACCAGTCCGTGGATGTCGGTCTCGAAGCCGGGGAACATGCGGTTGAACTCCCGCGCGAACTTGAGGTAGCTCACGATGGTCGCGTTGAAGCGCTCGCCCGGGATCAGCAGCGGGATGCCCGGCGGGTAGGGCGTCAGCAGCACGCTGGTCACGCGGCCTTCGAGGTCGTCGATCGGCACCCGGTCGATTTCCCGGTGCGCCATCGCGGCGAACGCGTCCGAAGGTTTCATTGCGGGCTGCATGTCCGACAGGTACATCTCGGTCGTCACGCGGCCGACGTCGTTGGCCTTGTACATGCCGTGGATCTGGTCCGAGAGCTCCTTGATGCCCAGGCGCTCATAGCGCGGGAAGGCCTGGCAGAACTCCGGCAGCACGCGCCAGAGCGGCTGGTTCTTGTCGTAGTCGTCCTTGAACTGCTGCAGCGCAGTCACCAGCGTGTTCCAGCGGCCCTTGGTGATGCCGATCGTGAACATGATGAAGAACGAGTACAGCCCGGTCTTCTCGACGATGACGCCGTGTTCGGCGAGATACCTCGTCACGATGGCCGCCGGGATGCCGGACTTCGCGAACTTGCCCGAGACGTCCAGCCCCGGGGTGATCACCGTGGCCTTGATCGGGTCGAGCATGTTGAAGCCGGGCGCGAGGTTGCCGAAGCCGTGCCATTTCTCGTTGGCCTTGAGGACCCATTCCTCGCGCGGGCCGATCCCGTCGGTGGCGACCTTGTCCGGGCCCCAGACCTTGAACCACCAGTCCTTGCCCCACTCCTGGTCGACTTTCTTCATCGCGCGGCGGAAATCCAGCGCCTCGATGATCGACTCTTCCACCAGCGCGGTGCCGCCGGGGGGCTCCATCATCGCCGCGGCCACATCGCACGAGGCAATGATCGCGTACTGCGGCGAGGTGGAGGTGTGCATCAGGTAGGCCTCGTTGAACGAGTGCCGGTCGAGCTTGCGGGTCTGCGACTCCTGCACCAGGATCTGCGACGCCTGCGAGATGCCGGCGAGCAGCTTGTGCGTCGAGTGCGTCGCGTAGATCATCGCGTCCTTGGTGCGCGGCCGGTCGCGGCCGATGGCATGCATGTTCTTGTAGAAGTCGTGGAAGGTGGCATGCGGCAACCAGGCTTCGTCGAAATGCAGCGTGTCGATCGAGGAGTTGAGCGTTTCCTTGAGCATTTCGACGTTGTAGAGCACGCCGTCGTAGGTGCTCTGCGTGATGGTGAGGATGCGCGGCTTCTTGCGCTTGGCCGCGCGCGCGAAAGGATTCGCCTCGATCTTCCTCGCGATGCTCTCCGGCGAGAACTCCTCCAGCGGGATCGGGCCGATGATGCCGAGGTGATTTCGCGTGGGCGTGAGGAAGACCGGAATCGCGCCGGTCATGGTGATCGCATGCAGGATCGACACATGGCAGTTGCGGTCCACCACCACGATATCGTCCGGCGCCACGTTGGCATGCCAGACCATCTTGTTCGAGGTCGAGGTGCCGTTGGTCACGAAGAAGCAGTGGTCGGCGCCGAAGATGCGCGCCGCATTGCGTTCCGACGCGGCGACCGGGCCGGTGTGATCCAGCAGCTGCCCCAGTTCGTCGACCGCGTTGCAGACGTCCGCCCGCAGCATGTTCTCGCCGAAGAACTGGTGGAACATCTGCCCGACCGGGCTCTTGAGGAAAGCCACGCCGCCCGAGTGCCCCGGGCAATGCCAGGAGTACGAGCCGTCCTGCGCGTAATGCGTCAGAGCGCGGAAGAAAGGCGGCGCCAGCCCGTCGAGGTAGGACTTGGCTTCGCGGATGATATGGCGCGCGACGAACTCCGGCGTGTCCTCGAACATGTGGATGAAGCCGTGCAGTTCCCTAAGGATCGGGTTCGGGATATGGCGTGACGTCCGCGTCTCGCCGTACAGGTAAATCGGGATGTCGGCATTCTTGCGCCGGATCTCGTCGATGAACTTGCGCAGGTTGAGCACCGCCGGGTCGAGCTCCGGGCCCGGGGTGAACTCCTCATCGTCGATCGAAAGGATGAAGGCCGAGGCGCGGCTCTGCTGCTGGGCGAACTGCGAGAGGTCGCCGTAGCTGGTGACGCCGAGGATCTCCATGCCCTCCTCCTCGATCGCCTTGGCCAGTGCCCGGATCCCCAGGCCCGAGGTGTTCTCGGAGCGGAAGTCTTCGTCGATGATGACGATGGGAAACTTGAATTTCATGACGGTGCCCTCACAAGGCGGGTGGCGAAAA
>JANMDK010000159.1:0-9209 GCA_031376265.1 Pseudomonadota bacterium | reverse complement strand
GCAGGATGAAGCCCACCTGCGGCCCGTTGCCGTGGGTGAGCACCACGTTCCAGCCGGCCTCGACCATGTCGGCGACGTAGTGCGCCGTCATCGCCGCGGCCGTGTACTGGTCGGGGATCGACTGATGCGCCTTGTCGGTGATCAGGGCGTTGCCGCCCACCGCCACCACTGCGAGCCCCTTGGACATGCTCCATCCTCCCCGGTTCAGCGCGCCGCGCCGAGTTTCTTGTCCAGCGCCAAGATCGCCTGGCTGAAGCACGCGAGCGGCGCGTGCGTGACACCGGCGCCGATCTGGCCGATGCCGGCCTCGCGGTGCGCAATGCCGGTGTTGATCACCGGCAGGATTCCCGTATCGACGACCTTGCGGACATCGATGCCGGCGGGCGTGCCGCCGAAGTTGAGTGCCGGCAGCGTAAACGCGGAATTGCGGCCGAGCGTGATGTTGGTCATCGCCAGCGTGTTTGCGATCGCGTCGGCCGGCGTGCCCCCGACGAACTTCACGATTGCCGGTGCGGCCGCCATGGCGAAGCCGCCGAGCCCTGCGGTCTCCGTGATGGCGCTGTCGCCGAGGTCGCCCGCGGCATCCGCCGTGCTGTAGCCGGGAAAATAGAGCCCCTCCACGACCGGCGCCGGGGCGGTGAACCAGGCCTCGCCGGTCCCGCTCGTGCGCACGCCGAACTCGACACCGTTGCGGCACATCGCGGTGGCCATGCTGCTGCCTTCGATGCCGCTCGCCGCATCGAGCATGGATTTGCTTGCCGCCATCGAAAGGTTGAGGAAAAAATGGTCGTTCCCGGCGATGAATTCCACGCTTGCAGCGATGTCGTTCGCCGGCGCGCCGGACTTGAGCAGCGCGGGCACGAGGCGCTTCAACAGCAGTCCCGAGGCCGCCGCATTGCGATTGTGGATCTCGTCGCCCATGTGCAGCGCCTGCGCCATCAACGGCTTCAATTCCAGCGCACCGAGCACCTTGAGCCCGGCGGCGATCGTTGGCGCAAGGCAATCGCCCATCCATTTGAGGCGCGTGATCACCTCGGGACCGTTGGCGCCGAAGCGCAGCACCTTTCCCAGGCCCTCGTTCAGAGTGCTGAAGGCGAGATTTCCCGCAGTCGCATTCCTCACGAGCCACACCGGCATCGAAGGACTGATGATGCCAGCCATAGGCCCGACGGCGCCGTGGTGGTGGCAGGGGGCGAACCGCACCTCGCCGCTGCCGGCAAGTGCGAGTGCGCCCTTGGCGTCCGCGGCCCAGCCTTCATAGAGGATTGCGCCGACGATTGCACCCTGCATCGGGCCGCACATTCGCGACCACACGATAGGCGGACCCGCGTGCAGAAGCATTCTTCCCTGCAGGCCGGGCACGACATCGCGCGCGATCCCGATGCCTTCGAGCACCGGCTGCGCGGCCGCATACGCTTCGAACGCGCGTTTGTTGGCCGCATCGACTTTCGGATTGCGCACGAGGCGCGCGAGCGCGGCGCCTGCTGCGACATCGCCTTGCGCAGGCGGTGCCCACGCGAGCTGGGTCGCACTGGCGCCGGACTGGCGAACCGCATCGGCAAACGAAGCGATGCCGACGTTGATGACATGGAGCTTTTCGTCGAACAGGCTCATCGCGCGCCTCCGCGGCCGGGGCGTCCTTGCTTCGCCTCGCGGCCACGCGCGGCGATTCCCGCCGCGAGCATCACCGCTTGTGCATTGCTGGGGGCAAGCAGCATTCCCGCCTTTTGCAACGCGCTTTCCTGTCGTGCGAGATCCTGCGGGTCGGCGTTCGTGCCGCAGACGAAGCCGACGAACGCAATGCGCCGCTTCTTCCCGGCTGCACGCGATCGCGCTGCGGCAATCACGGGAACCATTTCGGCCGCCGGATCGGCGTGCGCGCCATGGCCCAGCACCACGTCGAGGAGGATCACGGCCACCTCGGGGTCCGCCGCTTCCTTGAGGATGCGTTCATTGCGCAGGCGGTGGTCGATCATCGGATGCGGGCGACCGCGCGTGAACACATCATCGCCCAGGTCGATCACCGTATGGCCCTGGCTGCGCCACGGGTCCTTGATGGAATCCGCCGCCAGTACCGGGGCATTGGACTGCACGCCTCCGAGTGCCTCGCCCAGAAGCATCGAAGCCTCGTAGCAAAACGTCCCGCCGCTATACAGGCCGCGCACATAGCGCTGTCCCGCCACCAGTCTCCAGGCGGGCACCTTGACGGCGGGGCGACGTGACGCGCTCCTGCGTCCCTTTGCAAGCGCAACGGCCGCGCGAGCCGCGTCTTCGAGCGTCTTCACGGGATGCAGGTTGCGGCCCGCGATCGATTTTGGATCGGCGCCGACAAAGTTCACGACCACCGGCTTTCCGACCTTCGAGGCGGCTGCAAGCACCCGCTTCGCCACTTCGGCCGCAGGGGGCTTCGAGATCAGGACGATGACTTTGGTCTGCGGATCGCGGCCCAGCGCCTCGATGCCGGTGAGCATCGTGAACCCGCCGACGCTGGCTTGCAGGTCGTGGCCGCCGGTGCCGATGGCCTGCGAGATGCCCATGCCTTGTCGGTCGACAAGGCAGGTTACCTGCTGCAGACCCGTGCCGGAAGCGCCGACGCACCCGATGTTGCCGCGGCGCACCACATTGGCGAACGCAAGCGGGACTCCGTTGATGATCGCCGTGCCGCAATCGGGCCCCATCACCAGCAGGCCGCGCTCTCGCGCAAGCGTCTTTAATTCGATCTCGTCTTCGACGCTGACGTTATCGCTGAACAGCATCACGTTCAGGCCCAGGCGCAGCGCCTTCATTGCCTCAGCGGCCGCATAGTCACCGGGCGTGGAGATCAGCGCCAGGTTTGCCGCAGGCACCCCGGCTTCCGCCTGGGTCAGCGCGACCGCCATCTCGAGGGAGCGCGGCGCCATCTGCGCCGGCGCACCGTCGCCGCTGGCCGGGCGCGGTTCTTCTCGCAGCATGCGCTCGGCCTCGGTGATCGCTGCGGCAAGGGTAGCCGCGCTTTTCGCTTGCACGGCGACCAGCAGGTCGTTCGGGCTGGCCTCGAGCTTGTCCTTCAACAAACCGGCATCGCGCAGCAAGCCGAGGTTGGCCGGCGTGGCCATGATCACCGAGACCTGCTCGACGCCGGGCAGCTTGCCCAACGCACTGGACAACTGCATCAGGGAGACCGAGTCGCGGTAGAAATTCGGCAGCAGTCTGGTCGCATTCGGCATGCGTTTCCTCCCAGGCTAATCCGGGTTTGTGCAGATTGTATACATTGTTGTATCCTGATTGTACTTGAGCAGCGACAGTCCGCAATGCCCGCCAACCTGAAACCCGAAGACAGCCTCGACCTTCGCACGCTCGGCAAACGGTTTCGCGAAGGCGACCTGAGCCCTTCCGCTGTGATCGAAGGCGTCCTCGAGCGCATCGCCGCCCGGGGCGCCGACAAGGTCTGGATCCACCTGCTGCCGCGCGCGGAACTGCTGCAGCGCGCGGCCGATCTCGAGCGCCGCGGCCCGGCCGGACTTCCGCTCTTCGGCATCCCGTTTGCGATCAAGGACAACATCGACCTCGCCGGTCACCCGACCACGGCCGCTTGCCCCGACTTCGCCCATGTCCCGCAAGCCAGCGCACCCGTCGTGCAGGCGCTTGTCGATGCCGGCGCGATCCCCATCGGCAAGACCAATCTCGACCAGTTCGCGACCGGCCTCGTGGGCACGCGCTCGCCTTTCGGTGCTTGCGGAAACTCGTTCAATCCCAAGTACGTGTCCGGCGGGTCGAGTTCCGGGTCCGCGGTTTCGGTGGCCGCCGGCCTGGCGAGCTTTTCGCTGGGCACCGATACTGCCGGTTCGGGACGCGTGCCCGCGGCGTTCAACAACCTGGTCGGGCTCAAGCCGACCTGCGGCTTGCTCAGCGCGCGCGGAGTCGTGCCGGCCTGCCGATCCCTCGATTGCATTTCAATCTTCGCGCTGACCGCGGGCGACGCGGCCGAAGTGCTGGGTGTGGCCGAGGGCTTCGATCCGGGCGATTCGTATTCCCGCAAGCGTCCGCGGCCGGCCAGGTCGATGCCCGCGAGCCTTGCAGACTGCAGAGTCGGGGTGCCGCGCACAGAGCAGCTGGAGTTCTTCGGCAACACGGACGCCGAGCGCCTGTTCTTCCACGCAGTGGCGAGGCTCGAACAAAAGGGTGCGACGCGCGTCGAGATCGATTTCGCGCCGTTCCTCGAAGCCGCTCGCCTGCTCTACGACGGCCCGTGGATCGCCGAAAGATACGTGGGCATCCGCGATTTCATCACGGCGCATCCCGACTCGCTGTTTCCGGTGACGCGGCAGATCATCTCCGGCGGGGCCGCGCCTTCGGCCGCCGATTTCTTCACCGCCCAGTACCGTTTGAAGGACCTGATCCGCCGCGCCGAGCCGGTGTGGGAACAGGTGGACCTCATCGTCACGCCGACGGCTGGGACGATTTACAAGATCGAGGAAGTGAACGCGGATCCGGTCCGCCTGAACAGCAACCTCGGCATCTACACGAATTTCATGAACCTCATGGACCTCGCGGCGATCGCGGTACCTGCCGGGTTCCTGCCCAATGGCCTGCCGTTCGGCATTACGCTGTTCGCCGGCGCGTTCACCGATACCGGCCTGTGCGCACTTGGCGCCGAGGCACAACGCGCGCTGGTCACCCGGATGGGCGCCACCGGCATCCAGATCCCCGCCGAAGCCAGCCCGCCGAGGCCGTCGGTGCCGGCCATGGTCCGCGTAGCGGTGTGCGGTGCACATATGTCCGGCCTGCCGCTCAATCCCCAGCTCACCGAGCGCGGCGCAGTGCTCGAGCAGCGCACCCGGACTGCACCTTCCTACCGGTTGTTTGCGCTGACCGATTTCAAGCCGCCGCGGCCTGGCATGCTGCGCGCACAGGGTGCGGCCGAATCAAAAGCGACGGGGACCGCGATCGAGGTCGAGGTGTGGCAGGTCCCCAGCGAAGCGTTCGGCAGCTTCGTCGACGGGATTCCCGGCCCGCTGGGCATCGGCACGGTGGAACTCGAGAACGGGGAAGCCCTGCGGGGGTTCCTGTGCGAATCGTACGCGGTGGCCGGCGCCGAGGAAATCACGCATCTGGGCAGTTGGAGGACGTACATCGCGAAACAGGCGTAGCGACGCAGTTCCACACATTGGGAGGAGGACTGACATGAGCGAGAGCACGGCAGCGCCGGTACAGGCAGCGCAGGCAGATCGCGGATTCACGAAGCTCGACCTGCAGCTCGAGGATTACCCAGGGCCGGCGAAAACCGCGCTGTTCGGCATCCAGCACGTGCTGGTGATGTTTACCGCGATGGTGGGCGGCCCGCTGATCGTCGCGCGGCTACTCAACCTCACGCCCGAGGTGCGCATCGAGATGGTCACCGGCACCATGATCGGCTGCGGCATCGCCACCATGGTTTCGGCGCTGGGTGTGGGCTTCATCGGGCCGCGGCTGCCGATCGTGATGGGCGTGTTCTATATCTTCATCGGTCCGATGGTCGCGATCTCCAAGGAAGCGGGCCTCGCCGCGGCGATGACCGCGTTGATGATTGGCGGCATGGTGCAATTTGCCTGGAGCCCGCTGATCGGCCGGATGCACCGCTTCTTCCCGCCGATCGTCACCGGCACCACGATCCTCCTGATCGGCACCGGCCTCATGAAGATCGGCATCAACGTGGCCACCGGCCTCAACACCCCGGCCTTCGGCAAGCCGGTCACGCTCGGGCTGGCCGTGCTGATGATCGTGCTGATTATCGTCATCAGCCGCTACGCCAAAGGCTTCGTCAAGGCGCTGTCGCTGTTCGTCACCATGGTGATCGGCTACCTCGTCTCGGCGGGTCTGGGCTTGCTGAATTTCAACACCGTCACCGAAGCGCAGTGGCTGGCGATCCCGCAGCCGATGCCTTACGGCGGGTTTGCGTGGCCCGGATTTGTTGGACTGATCGCGGTGATCGTCTGCTTCTTCGCCACGGCGGTGGAAACCACCGGGCACACGCTCGCGGTGTGTCGCATCACCGGCGTGCCGCAGGAAAGCTGGCGCATCCGCGGCGCGGTGGCCAACGACGGGATCGGTTCGGCCATCTCCGCGCTGTTCGGCGGCATGGCGCTGACCTCCTACTCGCAGAACATCGGCGTGATCTCGCTCACCGGCGTTGGCAGCCGCTTCGTCGTGGCCGCCGGCGGCGCGTTCCTGATCGTGATGGCCATGATCCCCAAAGTGGGGGCCGTAATCGCGCTGATGCCCTCGGCGGTGCTCGGCGGAGTGCTGCTCTTCATGTTCGGCATGGTCGCCTCGGTGGGCATTGACATCATCGGCAGCAACATGAAGACCCGCCGCGACGCGCTGATCGTTGCGAGCTCCCTGGCCGTAGGCCTGGGCATCCAGGCGGCGCCGCCCGGGGCATTTGACGTGATCCCGCAGGCGCTCAAGATCCTGGTCACCGACGGCATCGTCATGGGCATCCTGCTGGCCATGGTCCTGAACGCCGTGCTGCCGGGCGACCCGGGGGACCCGAAACCGGTGGCGGCGCACTAGAGGGCACAAACCGGGGGACGTTCTGTGCCCCCGGCGTCTAGCGTCGGTTGCGCGCCTTTGGCTGCGGCGGGCGGGGCGCGACCGAGAAGGCGTTTGCGAGCGCCTCCTTGATCGAAGTGTTGACGTTGTCGCGGCCGTCGTCGATGTTGTGCCGCATGGCCTCGCGCGCACCGGGCGCATCGCGGGCGATGATGCGCTCCACCACCTTCATGTGCTGGCGGCAGGTCGTGTCGGAGCGCTTGTCGCGGCCGAAGTCGATCATGCGCAGGACCAGCAGCCGCTCGTTAATGCGGCGCAGGTCGGCCAGCAGCATCCGGTTGCCGGCCAGCTCGGCGAGGGTCTCGTGGAACCGGGCGTCGAGCTGGGCCAGCTCTTCGCCCTTCTTCGGCGCGGCCGAGAGGATCGCCTTCCATTCGCGCCTGAGCGCCTCAAGCTCGGCGCGCTTCGCGCCGGAGGCCGCGAGTTGTTCCACGGCGTGCAGTTCGAGCGCGGTGCGCAGGTCGTACAGTTCCTGCACTTCGTAGAGGTCGAGCTGGCGCACGGCATAGCCTCGGTTGGCCAGCTTGCGCACGAACCCGTTGGTGACCAGGGCGCGCAATGCCTCGCGCACCGGGCTGCGGCTCACCCCGAACTCGCGGCACAGGCCGAGTTCGGTCAGGCGGTGTTCCGGGGGGTAGTTCCAGCCGACGATGCGTTCCTTGAGCGTCGAGACGATCGATGCGCTCAGGCCCGAGAGTTCTCCCGGGGCCGTCTTCAGGGGACGCGGCGCTGGTGCGGACCGGCGCGCATTTGTTTTCGGAGGGGGAGCCATTCGGTCGGAGAACATTCCAGATAAGGTCATTGGCTATTGCGCTTCCGGCTTCGACCTGCGTCGGGTGGCTTTTTGAGAGAGTACCCCGGGAAAGGGCGGGCGGTAGATAACTGTGCCGCTCTCAGCGTTTCGCGCGCCGCTCGCGCGCCTGGGCCTGGATCTGCGGCCAACGAACGTCGAGAAACCTGCGGTTGGAGACCAGGTTCAGCGGAACCGCTTCGAGCGGGTCGACGCCGAAATTTCCAAATGCAAACCTGCCGGCCGCCCCAAGCGCCATCTTCGCCACGCCCTCGATCGCTTTCAGGGCGAGTCGTTCTTTGCCTCCCTCCAGCACGGATTCAAGATAGCGCCCGACGATCCGCGCGGCCAATTCGGCCTGCACCGCGCCGGCTTCGCCCCTTTTCTCCGCGACCTTGTGCAGGTTCTCGAGACGGCTCCTGAGGCAATCGAGGGGATGCATCGCCTTGAAGCGCGCGCGGCCCAATGCCACCTCCTGGGCACGTCTTCGTATGCCATCGCCGTCGTCGAATCCAACGATCCTGTGAAGGACATCGATATTCAGGGACTCGTCTTCCGACAGGTTGATCCTGACCTGCCCGACGAGCGCAGTGCGTCCTCGCCGATGAGGAAACAACGCCGCACCCTGCGTGCCGCTTGCCATCCGTGTCACGTCCGTGCGGTTGCCCAGGAAGTCGCAGTCTTTCGTTACGTAAGGGCCCAACTCCGACGGAACCGGAACATTGAAGAAAGCGGCCCAGAAAGCGACCGCCTGCCCGCCTACGAGAACGGCGTCTTGCGCTAGCGCGAGTAGTTTCTCCAACTGGACCTGATCGAACGCGGCTTCGACGCGCGCACGCTCAGTCATCGAAATCCACGTCCTTGAATCGGACAATCGCGGTCCGCGCGAGCTTGGGCGGGATCAGATACATCGACTCGGGCGTCGCTTCTCCGCTGACGATCGCCGCGCGGTCGCGCCGCTGGCGCTGGCGCTTCTCGGCCCACATTCTCGCCTCGGGGACGCTGTGCGCCGCCTGCGCCTTCGTGCGCGAAGCCTGTTCTTTCGCCCGCGGCCCTTGCAGCGCGCGTTTGAGTTCGCCGGCGCTCAGGCCGCTTGCCTCGAGCGATCTGCCCAGGGCGCACCAGTACTCGATCTGCATCGCAATCGACCGGTGCATGAGCGTGGATTCGAGCGTTGCATGCTCGAACAGCGGATCGGAGATCCTGACCGACTTCGCCATCAGCGCCATCCTGGTTGGATGTGGATAGGTGTGGCATTTTACCACATCAATCCGGGCGCCTGCAGTGGACTGAAACCGCGGACTAAGAATGGCAGCAATTTGACTGCTCTACGGCTCCAGCTCTAGCCTTTGCCAGAAATTTGGCAGCATTTGCCCGCCGGTCATGGGCGACCGAATCCAGTCGAGGTGCCGGGAACGTGATCGGTAGAAGCAAAGAGAAAGCCCCGTCTAATGCGGGGCTTTTTTTCCGACATCCTGGTTCGAGCGGTTGAATCCCGCAAACACCAGGCTGACGAGCGCCTGAGCGCCCTTTACGCGGCGCGCGCGATCAAGCCGGCTGCTTGGCGACGACGGGCTCGAGCAGCTTCTGCAGCTCGCCCGCCTGGTACATCTCGCGCAGGATGTCCGAGCCGCCGACGAATTCGCCGTTGACGTAGAGCTGCGGAATGGTCGGCCAGTTGGCGAATTCCTTGATGCCCTGGCGGATTTCCGGCTCTTCGAGCACGTTGACCGTGAACACGCTCTTCAGGCCGCATGCGCCGAGGATCTGGATCGCGGCCTGCGAAAAGCCGCACTGGGGAGCTTGCGGGGTGCCTTTCATGTACAGGACCACCGGGTTGCCGGTGACC
>JANMDK010000140.1:0-4840 GCA_031376265.1 Pseudomonadota bacterium | reverse complement strand
GTGCTCGCTGCCGCGTCGCGCTGGCGCTCGCGCATGGAAGCAAATCCGGACCGATTCCTGCGCTACGTCCTGCCGGACGCCATGCGGGCCGCCGCCGGATACCTCGCGCGCTTCCTGCATGCGCGGGAGCGGGACGTCGTTTTCGTGCCGCTGGGCATCAACTACGACCGGGTGCTCGAGGACCGCACGCTGCTGCTTTCGATCAATCCGGAGGCTGAGAAATCCGGCAAGGCAAAGGCCGCCACCGGCACTCTCCGGTTTGCGATGCGCAACCTGATGCTCCTGGTGAAGAGCGAATGGCACCGGTTCGGCTACGCCTGCGTCAACTTCGGCTCGCCGGTTTCGATGCGCGCCTACTGCGCGGAGCGCGGCATCGACTTCTCCACCCTGCCGCGGGAAGAGCGCCAGGTGCAGATGGCGGCGCTCGGCAAGCACCTGATGGGCGCCGTCGGCCAGGTGGTGCCGGTCCTGCCGGTGCCGCTGATGGCCACCCTTTTCGTGCGCCATTCCGGCAAGGGCCTCTCGACGCTCGAGCTCAAGGCCGAAATCGAAAAGATCCTCGACGACCTCGATGCCGCCGGCGCCCATGTTTACGTGCCGCGGCGCGACCTCGACTACGCGCTCGACGTCGGCCTGCGCATGCTGCTCCTGCGCCACCTCGTGGACGAATACGAAGGCCTGTATTCGGCGCGGCTCGAGGAGCTTCCGGTGCTGCGCTACTACGCCAACTCGATCGCCCACCTCCTCCCGGCCTGACCGGTCGGCATCCCGCACGATTTCTTCGAACGGGTTGTCGTCCGGATCGGGTCTGGCGCGTTGTATGTGGGGGCCCAGTTGATGGTCGCGGGACGCGCGTAGGACCTCCGCCTACAGTCGAACACGCCAGTTTCCGATACCGCCCGCAACACGGAGCCCCAAACTTGCGCGGATGTCTCCTGCCGCACAGATTTTTACGCGGCGAGGGCGGAGGATCGGGTTCCAGGTAATTACCATGCAGGTCTTTCAGGGAGAGGGAAATGTTCGGCAAGACGGTCCACCGCATGGCGATTGCAGCTTTGGCGTTCGGTTTTATGGGAATTGCTGCGGGGTTCGCCTCGGCAGGGGTCGAGTCCGCGCGTGAAACCGACGCGGCAAGCCGCGCAAGGATCAACGCCGCAGCCCACCTGATGGCGGGCCTGCCCGACGCGACCCATCCCTTCGCCCAAACGCCGGCCTGGAAAGAGCACAGCGCCTTCATGCGCGCCTCGTGGTCGCGCCTGTACGGAAAGCAGGTCACCGCAATGTCGGCCTGGCGGGACGCCAAGCTCGGCCAGGCCTGCCCGGCCGGCGGAAAACTCATGTATCCCTTCAGCGGCCCGGACTTCCTCAACGCGCACTGGCTGTTCCCCGGGTGCGAAACAATCGTCATGTTCGGCCTCGAGCACATCGGCGAGATCCCGAATATCGATACGCTCAATGATCGGGCCCTCGTCCAGCTGACCTCGGACGTGCGCACGGCGATGAGCAGCTTCATCGAGCGCAACTACTTCATTACCGACAGCATGGCGCGGCAACTCCGCACCTCCCACCTGCGCGGCGTGCTGCCGGTGTTCATGCTTTCGATGGCGCTGTCGGGCATGGAAATCGTGCGCATCGCGCCGCTCGACCTCGCGCCGATGGCGCGCGATACGCCGGTCGAAGGCCAGCCGATGCGCCAACTCAAGGGCGTCACCATCGAGTACCTCGCGCCCGGCTCGACGGTCGTGCAGCGCGTCCAGTACTTCACCGTGGATGCGGCGGACAAGGGGCTCGCCCACTATCCGGAGTTCCTCGCGTACGTGCGCGGTCTCGGCCCGACGACGACGTTCATCAAGTCGGCCTCGTACCTCCTGCACGGCAGCGAGTTCCGCCAGATGCGCTCGGCGCTGCTCGACATCAGCAGCGTAATCGTCCAGGACGACACCGGCGTACCCTACGCAATGCTGGAAAACCGCGGCTGGAACGTGCAGCTCCACGGACGCTACGGCCGCCCGATCCCGCCCTTCGGCGGCGCCTACCAGGTGGAGCTCAGCCGCGCGTACAAGGCGACCGACCCGGCGCCGCTGCCGTTCACCTTCGGCTACCAGTACCACGATTTTCGCGACACGAGGTCGAACCTCATCGTCGCGCAACGCGTGACGGCGGAACCCTCGAGGCTGCCGCGCTGGCAGTGACCCCTTGAGGCGGCGGGCACAACCAGCGCGGAGCCAGCCCGCGACCGTCACCGAAGCCCCCTCTTCGTACCTGCGCCTCGAGCGCATGAGCATCCGCGCGCTGCTCACCAACATCAACCGCGAAGACCGCCAGGTGCCGGCGGCCATTGCCGGCGTGATCCCGAAACTCGAGCGTCTCGTCGCCGCGGTGGTGAGGAAGCTCAAGGCCGGCGGGCGCCTCTTCTATATCGGCGCCGGCACCAGCGGGCGGCTCGGTGTCGTCGATGCCTCGGAGATTCCGCCGACCTATGGCGCGCACGGCCTCGTGATCGCCGTGATCGCGGGCGGCGATGCCGCCATCCGCAACGCGGTTGAATTTGCGGAGGACGACACTGTGCAGGGATGGAAGGACCTGCGCGCCAAGGGCGTGGGCGCAAAAGACATCGTCCTCGGCATCGCCGCCTCTGGCAACACGCCGTATGTTGTCGGGGCGCTGGCCGAATGCCGCGCGAGGAAGATCGCCACAGCCTGCCTCACCTGCAATCCCGGCAGCCTCGCGGCCACGGTTGCCGACTTCGCGATCGAAGTCGCGGTCGGGCCGGAGTTCGTCACCGGCAGCACCCGCATGAAAGCCGGTACCGCGCAAAAGCTGGTTCTCAACATGATTTCAACCTCGGCCATGGTCAAGCTCGGCCGGGTGCGCGGCAACAGCATGGTCGACATGCAGCTCACCAACGCGAAGCTGGTCGAGCGAGGCACGCGCATGATCATGCGCGAACTGAAGACTTCCTGGAGCCGGGCCAGCGCCCTGCTGCAGAAGCACGGAAGCGTGCGAAGCGCCGTAGACGCGGCAAAGCGCGGCGCAAAGCCGCAGGCTTAGCTTAGATCTTTCGGCTGGAGGACGGCGAGCGGGTCGCCTCGAACCAGCGGCGCACCAGCTTGGCATCGGTGATCCGCGCATTCATGCCCACCGAATCGAGAAGCACCATGACCAGGTCCTTGCTGGCGATGTGCGCCCGCATGACCAGGCAGCGCCCGGCTTCGTTGATGAACCCGGTCTTCTGCAGGCCGATTTCCCAGTTGCCGGCGCGCACCAGCGCATTCGTGTTGCGGAAATTCAGCTCGCGCCCCAGCACGTGGACTTGCGCGCGCTCGCGGGTCGAATACTCGCGGATCACCGGATAGGCGTGCGCGGCCTTCACCAGTCGCGCGAGGTCGGGCGCACTCGCCACGTTCAGCGGCGACAGGCCGCTCGGATCCTGGAAGGTCGAGTTCTTCATGCCGAGCTTTTTCGCCTTGGCGTTCATGTCCGCGACGAACGCCGCGGTGCCGCCCGGATAATTGCGGCCGAGCGCCGCAGCCGCGCGATTCTCGGACGACATCAGGGCCAGCAGGATCAGCTCCTCGCGGGTGAGCGTCGAGCCCGGGCGGAGCCGCGAGCGGGTGAACTTGAGGGCGTCCATGTCCTCTTCGGTGATCGTCAGGTGCTCGGCCATCGGCAGGCCCCGGTCGAGCACGACCATCGCGGTCATGAGCTTGGTGATCGAGGCGATCGGCGTGACGAGGCCGGCGTTGCGCTCGTAAAGCGTCTCGCCAGTGTTGGCATCCTGGATGAGCACGCTTTGGGAGTGAAGATGGCTGAGGTCGGGCACCGCGCCGCGCTTTGCCTTGGGGTTTGCCGTAATCGCCATTCTGTTGAGGGCTTCGATCACCACTTCGCTCTTGCGTACTGCGCCCTGTGAGGCTTCGAGCGTGGCCAGCTGGTCGGCGTGGGCCAACCCCGCCGACAAGGCGAACATCGCGACCATCGCGAGGCGGGAGTGCCACTGAAGCTGGAATGACTTGCGATCTTGCATGCCGTACTCCTCGAGACTTGCAGGTGACCGGTGCGCCCTCCCGTTCGCTCCGGTGTTGCTTACATGTGTAGGCGTAAGACCTACGAACTACCTCATTGTTCCTAAATTCCGGGCACTTAGTGCCTTAAATTTGTAACACGATGCGACTGCGCGCAAACAATCTCACACCGTCGCCGCGACCAAATGGCTGCCCGCGGCCCGAAATCCATCCGTACGCCCCTGAAAGTAGAGCGATTGGGCCTCCCGCTGCCCGATCAGCGTGGTCTGCGAAAAGCCGGTTTTCCTGAGCCTGTCGGCAAGTTCGGCCGGTTCAAAGAAAGTGATCCACGGCTCGCCGAGCTTTGCCACATACGCCGCCGCCGCCGCACGCCCGGCTTGCCGGATTGCCGGAAGCGACGAAGGCGGCACCGTGTAATCAAACACCACTTCGCTTCCCGGGCGCAGTGCGGCGACGCACTTAAGCGTCTCCATTACCGCGGTTTCCGTCAAATACATGGAGACGCCCAGCCACGAAAAAAAGGCCGGCCGGTCATCGCGGAATCCCGCGCGTGCCAATCCGTCGGCGAGTGACTGGCGCTCGAAATCGACCGCGGCGAAGGCGAGCGATGCCGGGATACGAATGCCCATTTCGTGGAGGCGCGCGCGCTTCCACGCCTGCGTGGCCGGATGGTCGACCTCGAACACGCGCAGCATGTGCTCGGGATACGGGTTCCGGTATGCAAAGGTATCGAGGCCCGCGCCAAGCACGACGTACTGGCGCACGCCGCGCCTAGATGCGTCGTAAAAGCGATCGTCCGCGAAGCGGCTGCGAAG
>JANMDK010000031.1:0-4895 GCA_031376265.1 Pseudomonadota bacterium | reverse complement strand
GTTCGCAGTAGTGATGATCGGCCAGATCGCCGGGGCCTGGTTTACGAGCCGCATGGTGGTGCGGGTCGGCATGTCCCGCATGCTTCGCTTCGGGACCCGGCTGGCCTTGGCCGCCGGGGCGATCGCTGCCACGCTGGCCTGGATCGGCGTGGGCCACTGGCTCGCCATCGTCCTGCCGTTCATGGCCTTCATGTTCGCCGCGAGTTGCATCGTGCCGAATGCGACGGCAGCCGCGCTTTCGCCTTTTCCGGGAAGCGCGGGCACGGCCTCCTCGCTGCTCGGCGCATGCGCTTTCGTCCTCGGCGCTACCGTCAGCGGAGTGCTAGGCGCGCTCTTCGACGGGACGGCACGGCCGATGACCGGCGCGCTCCTGCTGGGCGGGTTGTTCGCGCTCCTCGCCGAGCGCTTCCTCATCCGCCGGCCCGGCATGGCCTAAAATCCGGGATCGATTTCCTCCGGATCCACCGCCATGAACGCCGAATCGCGCAACTCGCTCATCTACAAGGAACCGGCTGCACTTCGCGCGGCGATCCGATCGGGAAAATTCGATGCGCACACTTCCGGCCAATGCCCCGGCTACGCGCAGGCCAACCTCGCGGTGCTGCCAAAAGACTACGCCAACGAATTCCTTCGCTTTTGCCAGCTGAATCCCAAGCCCTGCCCGATCCTCGGCATTTCGGATCCGGGCGACCCGCGCATCCCGGCGCTCGGCGCCGACGTCGACGCGAGCACGGATATCGGCGGCTATTGCGTCTTCAAGAACGGCGAGATGGTCGAGGAAGTGCCGAACCTCAAGGGCGTGTGGCGGGACGACATGGTGGCCTTTGCCATCGGCTGCTCGTTCTCGTTCGAAGAGGCGCTGGTCGAGGCGGGCATCCCGTTGCGCCACTTCGAGCAAGGCTGCAACGTGGCGATGTATCGCACCAATATCGCGACGCAAGGCGCCGGGCGATTCGGCGGCCCCACCGTGGTTTCGATGCGGCCGATGAGCCCGTCCAACGCAATCCGCGCAATCCAGATCACCTCGCGCTTTCCTAACGTGCACGGCGCGCCGATCCACTTCGGCGATCCCGCCGCCATCGGCATCAAGGACATTGCGAAACCGGACTTCGGCGATGCCGTGGATATCCGCAAGGGCGAGGTGCCGGTGTTCTGGGCTTGCGGCGTCACGCCGCAATCGGCGATCCGCGCGGCCAGGCCGCCGCTGTCGTTCACCCACAAACCGGGCTGCATGCTGGTCACCGACCTGCGCAATTCGCAGCTCGCCATCCTCTAGCGGGTCATCGTGGAGAGCGCGGACGCCGTAGTCATCGGCGCGGGCGTCGTCGGCCTGGCGATCGCGCGCGAGCTGGCGCTTGCCGGGCGCGAGGTGATCATCCTCGAGTCCGAGAACGCGATCGGCACCGCGACCAGCTCGCGCAACTCCGAGGTCATCCACGCCGGGATCTACTATCCGCAGGGCTCGCTCAAGGCGCGCGCCTGCGTCGAAGGACGCCACCTGCTCTACGCCTATTGCGTGGCGCACGGCATCCCGCATATCCGCTGCGGCAAGCTCATCGTAGCCACCGACAGCGCGCAGCTCGGCGAGCTGGAGGCGATCCGCAAGAAGGCGCATGCCAACGGCGTGCCCGACGTCGACTGGATCACGCTCGACCAGGCGCGGCAGATGGAGCCGGCCGTCGCCTGCGTCGGCGCGTTGCATTCGCCTTCCACCGGGGTCATCGACAGCCACTCGCTCATGCTCGGATTGCTGGGCGACGCCGAGTCGCACGGCGCGATGCTGGCATACCTCTCGCGCCTCGAGCGCGCGCACGTGGCCGGCGACGGGAGGATCGAGCTCGAAGTCGGCGGCGCCGAGCCGATGCGGCTTTCGGCGAAGACTGTCGTCAATGCGGCCGGCCTCACCGCCCCCTCGCTTGCGAAAAAGATCGAGGGCTACCCGGCCGACCGGGCGCCGCCGGAGTTTTACGCCAAGGGAAACTACTACTCGCTGATCGGGCGCTCGCCGTTCTCGCGCCTCGTCTACCCGGTGCCCGAACCCGGCGGCCTTGGCGTGCACGTGACGATCGACCTCGGCGGGCAAGCGCGCTTCGGTCCCGATGTAGAGTGGATCGACCATATTGGTTACGACGTCGACCCGCGACGTGCCGAGCGCTTCTATGCCGCCATCCGCCGCTATTGGCCCCAGTTGCCGGACGGCGCATTGGCGCCCGGCTATGCAGGCATCCGGCCGAAAATCGCCGGCCCAAAGGACCCGGCGCCCGACTTCGTCGTGCAGGGGCCGGACGAGCACGGCGTGGAAGGGCTGGTCAACCTCTTCGGCATCGAATCGCCCGGGCTGACCGCAAGCCTGTCGCTTGCCCGGGAGGTGGCACGGCGCTTGCATTGAAATCCCGCATGGCCGACACTTCGCACGCTGGTCGCGCCGGTCAGACATGATGCCGGCCGCATAGACAAATCCCTTCAGGAGGCCCAATGACCACCCGCATTCCGACACGCAGACATTTCCTCGCCGCGGCCTCCGCCGTGGCGATGGCATTCGCCGCAGGCACCACGATGGCGCAGACGAAGTGGGACATGCCCACGCCGTACTCGCCCGCGATCTTCCACACCGAGATCATCCAGGAGTTCGCCAACGACATCGAGAAAGCGAGCGGCGGCAAGCTCAAGATCCAGGTCCACGCGAACGCCTCGCTCCTCAAGATGCCCGAGATCAAGCGCGGCATCCAGAGCGGCCAGGTGCAGATCGGCGAGATCCTGCTGGCGGCCTACGCCAACGAAGATGCGATGTTCGAGCTCGACGGCGTGCCCTTCCTCGCCACCAGCTACGCAGACGCGATGAAGCTCTACAAAGCGTCGCGCTCGGCGCTCGAAAGCCACCTCGGCAAGCAGGGCATCAAGCTGCTCTATGCCGTGCCCTGGCCGCCGCAAGGCCTGTTCTCGAAGAAAGAGGTCAAGTCGGCCGCCGACATGAAAGGCCTCAAGTGGCGCGCCTACAGCCCGGCCACCGCAAAGATCGCCGAGCTCGTGAATGCCCAGCCGGTCACGATCCAGCAGGCGGAACTCTCGCAGGCGTTGGCCACGGGCGTAGTCGATTCGTACATGTCCTCGCCGGCCACCGGCTATGACACCAAGACCTTCGAGCACCTTAAGTATTTTGCCGACGTGCAAGGATGGGTGCCGAAGAATGCCGTGATCGTCAGCCAGAAAGCCTTCGACGCGCTGGACAAGGCCACGCAGGGCGCGGTGCTCAAGGCCGCCGCGGATGCCGAGACGCGCGGCTGGAGGATCTCCGCCGAGAAAACCATCTGGTACAACGACGCGCTCAAGAAGAACGGCATGACGATCTACCCGCCGAGCCCGCAGCTCAAGGCCGACCTCAAGAAGATCGGCGACACGATGGTGGCCGACTGGGTCAAGAAGGCCGGCCCCGAAGGCAAGGCCATCCTCGACGCGTATGCCAAGTAAGGTCCGGCCGGGAGGCCGGATCCCAGCCGCGGCGCAGGCATGCGCCGCTCGCTGAACTTCCTCTACAGCGCCACGGGCTACCTCGCGGCGTTTTTTGTTTTTGCGATCTTCGTCGTCATGATCGGCCAGACGATCATGCGCGAGCTGGGGATGCGCACCGGCGGGACCGACGACATCGTCGCCTGGTTCTGCGCGGCCGCGGCCTTCCTCGCGATGGCCGACACCTTCAAGCGCGGCGATTTCGTTCGCGTGGGTTTGCTGCTCGAGCACCTCGGCCCGAAAGCCCGCCAGGGCTTCGAAATCTGGTCGCTCGGCGTCGCCACCGCGTTCTGCGGCTACCTCGCCTTCTGGGCTTTCCGGTTCACCTATGAGAGCTGGCAGTTCAAGGACATGGCCAACGGCCTCATCGTGATCCCGCTCTGGATCCCGCAGATGTCCTTCGTCGTCGGCGCATCGATCCTCTGCATCGCGGTGCTGGACGAGTTCTGCATCGTGCTCAGCGGCCGGCGCCCGACCTACGTGATCGCGACCGAAGAGCGGCACGCGCGCGGCGATTTCAGCGAGGACATGTGAACCTCGTCGAGATCGCGGGCTTCCTGCTCATCCTCATGATGCTGTTCCTCGCGGGCGGCGTCTGGATCGCCATGACGCTCGCCATCATCGGCTGGATCGGCATGGCCTTCTTTACCGGCACGCCGCCGGGCAAGAACCTCTTCACCGCCTTCTGGGGTTCGAACGCCTCGTGGACGCTCGCCGCGCTGCCGATGTTCATCTGGATGGGCGAGATCCTGTTCCGCACCAAGCTGTCCGAAGAGATGTTCGAGGGCCTCGCGCCCGGGCACCTTGTTCAGCCAGGGCGCGAGGCCTTCGAACATCTCCTCCGAGAGTTTGGTGCGAAAGAGGATCTCGCCCATCCAGATGAACATCGGCAGCGAGGCCAGCGAGGTCGAGGCGTAGGTGTTCCAGAACGAGGTGACGAGGGTGATGTCGGGCTTGGTGGCGCTGAAAAAACTCACGCCCACCCAGGCCACCAGGCCCAGCGTGTAGGCGATCCACACACCACCGGCCAGCAGCAGGGCCAGCACGCCCAGCAAGACGAGCGTGGCGGTCATTCAGTGGCCACCGCTGCCGGCCTTTTCAGCGCGCAGGCTGGCCGCCGGTGCGCGCCAGGTGGTGACGCCCTCGTCCACCACGGCCAGCAGCAGCAAGGCCACGCCAAGGAGCATGCTCAGTTGCGGGATCCACACCGCGACTTCGATCATGCCCTGCGTCGTTTCTTCAGAACGCCAACCGCTGGCCAGGTAACGCGCTACGGCCCATAACAGGTAGCCCGTGGCCAGCGCCGCCAGGGCCAGGTTGGCCAGCAGCAGCACGCGGCGCAGGGCTGCCGGCGCGGCGTCGACCAGGCCACCCACCCGCACCATGTC
>JANMDK010000027.1:0-7815 GCA_031376265.1 Pseudomonadota bacterium | reverse complement strand
ATGTGGTGCAAGGCGACCTCCATGGCGGTGTCGCCCTGGAAGAGGTGCTGGCCCGACAGCATCTGATAGAGCAGGACGCCGGCGCTGTAGATATCGGTGCGCAGATCGAGCGCCCTGCCCTGCACCTGCTCGGGGCTCATGTAGCGCGGCGTGCCGAGGATCTCGCCGTGGCCGGTGCGGTCCACGGCGTCGACGTGCTTGGCGATGCCGAAGTCGACGATGGCGAGGCTGCCGTCGGTGCGGAACATCAGGTTCTGCGGCTTGAGGTCGCGGTGCAGCACGCCGGTCTCGTGGATGTCGCCAAGCGCGAACATCAGCTCGCGGAAGATCCTGAGCGCGACGCCGGCCTCCATGGGCTTGCCGTCGAGGCGCTTGTCGAGGTCGCCGCCGTCGAAGAACTCCATGACCAGGTACGCATGGCCCTCGGAAACGCCGTGCCCGTGGATGCGCGCGACGTGCGGGCTGCGGATGCGCTCGATCAGCGAATACTCCTCGAGGAAGCGCTCGAGCGAGCTCTTGTCTTCCATGACCTCGGACCGCAGGATCTTGACCACCAGCGGCTCGTCGTCCTTCTCTCGCGAGGCGAGATAGACGCGCGACATGCCGCCCTCGCCGATCATGTGCAGGATGCGGATGCCGGGCACGCTGATGCGCGCGCCGAGCGTCTGGCCCTCGAGGCGCGCGGCCACCTCGGGCGAGAGTGTCCGCTGGACCTTCTTCTCGGTGATGTCGCGGATCGAGTTGAGCAGCCGCTCGCGGGTCAGCTCCTGCTTGCGCAGGTAGTCGTCGGCGCCGTATTTCATGGCGCGCACTGCGATGACCTCGTTGCCGGCGCCGGTGAGGAAGATGATCGGCGGGCAATCGGCGCGCGCCTTGAACTCGCGCAGCCACTCCAGGCCGTCGCCGCGCCCGAGCATGTAGTCGAGGATCATCACGTCGAAATGGCCGAGCGCGAAGTCGTCGCCGGGCAGGTCGCGCTCGAGCGGGTCGTACTCCTCGATTTCGGCGCTCGGCCACTGCTTCTTGATGTAGTGCGACAGCAGGCTACGCAGGTCCTCGTCGTCGTCGATGATCAGGACGCGCATTTCAGCCCCCCGACCCTTCGCCGCCCAGCGGCACCGTGACGCAATACACCTTGATCGGGTCGGCGCGGCCGCGCAGCGTCACGTCGCCGCGCGATTCCATTTGGGCGGCCGGGACGACGTTCTTGATCTCGCCGTAGACCCGGTCGCAGATGAGCACTTCGTACGGCTGCGCCAGCTGCATGAGGCGGGCTGCGCTGTTCACCGCGTTGCCGATGATGGTGTAGCTCATGTAGTGCGGCGAGCCGACGTTGCCGATGACCGTCTCGCCCATGCAGATGCCGATGCCTACGCCGGTCGCGATGCCCTGCTCCTTCTCCCAGCGTGCCGCCACCGGCGCGAATTGCGTGAGCATCTCCCGCGCGCACTGGTACGCGAGGGCCGCGGGATTCTCCTGCGGGAACGGCACGTTGAAGCCGACCAGCAGCGCATCGCCGGCCATGTTGAAGATGGTCGCTTCGTGGCGGTAGGCCGCCTCGGAAAGGATCGTGAAGTACTCGTTCAGCATCTCGACGACGCGGCCGACTTCGGTGCTGTCGGTCAGGCGGGTGAACCCGCGCAGGTCGGCGAAGAGCGCCACCACGTTGGCGCGGTGCGCCTTGGCAAAGAGGTCGTCCGATTTGCCCATGTCGCCGATGATCCGGTCGGCAAGGCGCGGGGACACGTAGCGCGAGAACGTCTTGCGGATCGCCTCCTTGCGCTCGACCTCCGCGGCGAGGCGGCGGGATTCGAGCTCCTTGCGCGTGTCGTGCAGGCGGCGAAGCGTCTTCACGCGGGCGACGAGCTCCTCGCGCTTGACCGGCTTGGAGAGGAAGTCGTCGGCGCCCGCCTCGATGCCGCGCACCCGGCTCTGCGAGTCGTCAAGACCTGTAATCAGCACGATCGGGATCAGCGCGGTGCTTTCTTCCGACTTGAGGCGCTGGCAGATCTCGAACCCGGAGACGCCGGGCATCATGACGTCGAGCAGGACCAGGTCGGGCGGGTCGGTCATCACGCGCATCGTCGCGGCGTCGCCGTTGTCGACGATGTCGGCCTGCATGCCCTCTTTCTTCAGCAGCAGCGCGAGGTACGCACCCATGTCCGGGTCGTCATCGACGACGAGCACCCGGTATGCCTGTGCCTCAGTCATGACGCTCATTCGCAGGCTTTCATTCGTACCTGATCTGGACCTTGCTGAGATAGTCCGCGTACGCGTCGATCCAGCCGCCGACGGCGGCCTTGTCGGATTTCTTCGCGCTGTCCTCGATGCCCTTGCCGAAGTCGGAGATCGGCGCGAAGCCGTAGGAGTTGCCTACGCCTTTCATGCGGTGCCCGATCTGCTTTAGCTGCTCGTAGTCGCCGGCGCCTATGGCGGTTCGCAGCAGGTCGATCTCCTTGTTCCGGTTCTTGATGAACACCGGGATAAGGTCTTCGAGGTCCTTCGCCACGACGGCTGTGTAGTCGATTTCGGCCATCTTCTTCTTTTTTGCCAGGGGAATATCGGATTATAGGGTGATTACTACTGTGATAAATCTCACGCTGGTAAGAACTTGTCATAGAACGGCGGCCTCTTCCGGCGTCCACAACCAGGCTGCGCCGCGAATGCCGCTGGAGTCGCCGTGGACGTTGCGCATGAGCTTTGTGCGGATCACGTCGGAGAAGACAAATTTATCCCAAAGTCCGGGAACGCTGCCATACCAGCGTTCCACATTTGACATGCCGCCGCCGAGCACGATGACCTGCGGATCAAGGATGTTGATCACTGACGCAAGCGCTCGGGCCAGGCGCTCTTCATAGCGCGCCAGTGCCGCTTCGGCCAGGGCCCCGCCCGCCTCCGCGGCCGCGACGATTTCCTTGGCGGCGACCGCGGCGCCACCGGCGTCCGCGTAATCGGAGGCGAGCCCGGGACCGGAGAGGAAGGTCTCGATGCACCCCCGCCTGCCGCAGAAGCACTGGCGACCCGGAAACTCGCCCGGCTGCGGCCAGGGCAACGAGTTGTGCCCCCACTCGCAGCCGATCGCATTCGCGCCGGTCAGCACATGCCCGTCGATCACGATGCCGCCGCCGACCCCGGTACCGAGGATCACGCCGAAGACCACCCGCGCGCCCTTCCCGGCGCCATCGACCGCCTCCGACAACGCAAAGCAGGTCGCGTCGTTCACGATCCGCACCGGGCGCCCGAGCAGCCGCTCGAAATCCTCCTTGAAGGGATGGCCGTTGAGGCAGACCGAATTGGCGTTGCGCAAGAGGCCGGTCACCGGCGAGAGCGAGCCCGGCGTGCCTATCCCGATGGTCGCCTTGCGCTTTCCGGCAATCCCCAGCGGGGCCTCGATCCGGTCGACGAGCCCGGCAAGGGCGCCAAGGGTGGCTTGATAGTCGCCACCAGGGGTCGGCACCCGAAGGCGCGCAACGATGTCGCCCCGGTCGTCCAGAGCGGCGATCTCCGTCTTGGTCCCGCCCAGGTCGATGCCGATACGGAAGGTCATGGGTGTCTCGCCTACAGGAATTCGCCCGCCGCGCCTACAGATCGGCGTGCCGCGGTTGGATAGTCTGCACGCGGTGGCCGTTGCGGCCGAAGAGGAAGGATGGAGGGATCATGAGCAGGACCTGCCCCGACTGTACCCGTCTCAAGGACCAAGCGAGCCCTGAAGGCGAGCCGCATGAGTACCTTGTCCCCACCGGCCGCTCCAAGAGCAGCGACGCTGTGTTTTACCGCTGCCTGCTGTGCAACACGTTCCTGACTTTCGCCCCGGAACGTGACCTCCCGCGCTGGAACCCCGGATTCCGTCCCCAAGTTGGCGGCCACGCCCAAGCGGCCCAGCGCCTCAACTGACCGGGCCGGGCGATGGATAACCCGATAGACCTGTTCCGGGTGCTGCATACCGGCCGGGACGAGCAGGCGGACCGCGACGTCGCCGCGATCCTCGCCGAACTTCCGGATGACCATCTTGCATTGCGCGCTTTCCTGCGAGGACGCGCCACGATGGAAATCACCAATCACCTGCGCGACCGGCGCGACCTGACCCACAAGCTCATGAACGTGAGTTGGGATCACTACCGCCGGACCTCGCCGCGCATCGCGCGCCCCCGCACATCGCACTGACCCGCTATTTTTGCCTGGCGATGATGCGGTCCTTGATCTTCGCGTAGACCGCGGCGGTAAGGATCTTTCGGTCGACCAGCTCGTCCTTGGCCTTGTAGGGACGCCCCTTCATGATTGCCTTGGCGCGCACTTCGCCGATGCCGGGGAGCTTGATGAGGTCGAGTTCGCTTGCGGTATTGAGGTCGAGCTTTTCCACTTCCTTCTGCGCAGACTTGGCCGCGCCCTTGACCTCCTTGTCGGCCGCCAGCGCAGGCCCCGCAAGCGCGACAAGGGTTGCAGCGACGATTGCAATGAATGCCTTGAACATTTGGAACCTCCGGAAAGGACTTTGGAACAGGGATCGTAAGGTAGCGGCAGATCACGGTACGTGCAGGAACGCACAGAATCGCACCGGCACCGCTTCCAGACTCCAGGGCACGGCGCTGCACAGGCCGCAAACGCCCCCCAGGAGACAGCAATGAGCCTTATCAGCTTCATGAAAGACGCCGGCGAGAAACTTTTCAAAGTCCGCCAGGCAAACGCCGCACCCGCTTCGAATGCATCTCCAGGTTCGGCCTCGACGGTCGACCAGGGTACGCAGGACATCGCCAACGGCGAAACCATCAAGAAGTATGTCGAAGGCCTCGGCCTCAAAGTAAACGGGCTGCGGGTGACTTACGACAGCTCCAACTACACTGCAACGGTCACCGGCGAAGCCGCCGACACCGAAACGCGTGAAAAGGTCGCCGTCGCAACCGGGAACGTCTCGAACGTAGCCAAGGTCGACGACAAAATGACGGTGACTAACGCGGGCGGATCCGAGGCAAAGTTTCACACCGTCGAGTCGGGCGACACGCTATCGAAGATCGCCAAGGAAGAGTACGGCGACGCGAACCAGTACGACAAGATCTTCGAGGCCAACAAGCCGATGCTGACGAGCGCAGACAAGATCTACCCGGGACAAGTGCTCCGCATCCCGGCCTGAGACGTTAGTCGAGGAAACCTGGGGTGGCCGCCGCCGACATTGCATCGGTCGAATCGGCTGAGCGGCGCCTGCGCGCCGTGAAGGCCGAGGTGGCCGGCCACGTCCAGGGCATCAAGGATCAGGCGCTGGTCGTCGACACCCCGGAGACAGCCGCGGCCGCCAAGGCGGCGGCCAACGGCAAAAAGGGTTTCGTCGCCAAGCAGTGGCACCTCATCAAGGAAGCGTTCAAGGCCTGGTCCGACGACTACGCCGCCAGCATGGGCGCAGCGCTTTCGTACTACACGCTTTTCTCGCTGGCGCCGCTGCTGATCATCGTGATTGCGGTGGCCGGAATGATCTTCGGGCAGGACGCTGCCCAGGGCGAGATCCTCGGCCAGTTGCGCGGCGTCATGGGCGACGAAGGCGCGGTCGCGGTCGAAGGCATGCTCAAGGCGGCTCGCCACACAGGAACAAGCGTCATTGCGACGATCATCGGGGTTGTCATGCTGCTGCTTGGCGCAACCGCGGTCTTCGGCGAGCTGCAGAGCGCGCTGGACCGGATCTGGCAGACGCCTGCGCCGAAGAAAGAATCCGGCATCCTGCACATGCTGCGCACGCGGGTGCTTTCGTTCGGGCTGGTGCTCGGCCTGGGGTTCCTGCTCATGGTCTCCCTGGTCGTCAGCGCCGGGCTTTCTGCGGTGGGCAAGTGGTACGGCGGCTGGTTCCAGGGCTGGGAAGTGCTGCTTCAGGCGATCAACTTCATTGTCTCGTTCGGCATCTTCACCGTGCTCTTCGCGATGATCTACAAGCTCATGCCGCGCGCGAGGATTTCGTGGCACGACGTCTGGACCGGCGCGGCGGCGACTTCGCTGCTCTTCTCCATCGGCAAGGTGCTGATCGGCCTGTACCTGGGAAAAAGCAGCATGGCCTCCGGCTTCGGCGCCGCAGGCTCGCTCGTCGTGCTCCTCGCGTGGGTCTATTACTCGGCGCAGATCTTCCTGCTCGGCGCGGAGTACACGTGGGTGTACGCCAAGGAATACGGCTCGTGCGCGCACAAGCCTGAGCCGCCCGCGGCGCCAGCCCTTCCGCAGAAGCCGGACTGACCTCGCGCGGATGCGAAACGGACTGCGCGGCAACTTTACGCCGCGGGGCTTTTCCCCTCTAATGGCCCGATCGTCCTCGCGAGCCCGGCCATGAAAAAATCCGCAGTCCTCCTGCTGTGCGCAACGCTTTCCGCACCGTTTTCGATGCACGCCCAGGACTGGCCCACCAAACCGGTGCGCATGGTGGTGCCTTTCGCGCCCGGCGGCGCCACCGACATCGCCGCGCGCCTGGTCGCGCAGAAGCTCTCCGAAAACCTCGGCAAGCAGTTTTATATCGAGAACCGCGGCGGGGCCAACGGCTCGATCGGCGCCGAAGTCGCCGCCAAAGCGCTGGGCGACGGCTACACGATCGTGATGGGGACGACCGGCACGCACGCGATCAACTTCAGCCTCTACGACAAGCCCACCTACGACCCGGTCAAGGATTTCGCGCCGGTCACGCGCGTGGCGGTTTTCCCGAACCTGATCCTGCTGCACCCCGCGGTGCCCGCGAAAAACGTGCAGGAACTGATCGCGCTTGCCAAGGCGCAACCCGGCAAGCTTGCCTATGCCTCGACCGGCAGCCTGCTGCAGCTCTCGGCCGCGTTGTTCACGAGCATGGCCGGCGTGGAGATGCTCAACGTGCCCTATACCGGTTTCGGCCCGATGATGACGGCGATCTCGAACAACGACGTGCAGATGTCCGTGGTGCCGGTCTTCAGCTCGGCGCCGCTGATCAAATCCGGCAAGGTCAAGGCCATCGCGATCACCAGCGCGCGGCGCAGCCCGACCGCGCCGGAGTACCCGACGGTCGCCGAATCCGGCCTGCCCGGCTACGAGTCGGTCTCGTGGTACGGGATCCTCGCCACCGCCGGCACGCCGCGGCCGATCGTGGATAAGTTGAACTCGGAGATCCGCAAGATCGTCGCCACCCCGGAGATGCGCGATGCGCTGGCCAACCAGGGGGCCGAGCCAGTCACCGATACGCCCGAAGAATTTGCCGCGATCGTGCGGGCGGATGTGGCGAAGTGGGCGAAGATTGTTAAGGCGACCGGGGCGAAGCCGAACTGAGAGGGGTCCGCTCGGCCGTAAAGTCGCCTGTGCGCTGGCACTATGCGCGCTGTTGCCCGTGCAGTCCCTCGCGCAAGAGGTCTGGCCGGCCAAGCCGGTGCGCCTTATTTGCGTCTTCCCGCCAGGCGGCGCGAACGACATCGTTTCGCGCCTCATTGCGCAAAAGCTCACCGAGAGCCTAGGCAGGCAGGTGTTCGTCGAGAACCGCGCCGGCGCCAACGGAGCGGTCGGCGCCGAAGCGGCGGCCAAGTCTGCGCCGGACGGCTACACGCTCGTGATCGGCACCAGCGGCACGCACGGCATCAACGCGAGCCTCTACGACAAGCTGCCCTACGACCCGGCGAGGGATTTCGTCGCAGTATCGCGCGTTGCCGTTGTGCCGAATTTCATCCTCGTGAATCCGGGTGTACCTGCTAAGAATGTGCGGGAACTGATCGCGCTGGCAAAAGCCCAGCCGGGCAAATTTGTCTATGCCTCGGGCGGCGCGGGCAATCTTTCCCACCTCAACGGGGAGAAATTCAGGCTCGCGGCGGGTATCAAGGTTGTGAATGTGGC
>JANMDK010000013.1:0-14177 GCA_031376265.1 Pseudomonadota bacterium | reverse complement strand
ACTCCGGATTCGCCGCGCCGCACGCGGGCGAATGCTTAAGGAGCGCATCGCCACCGCAATCGTATTGCTGGGAGTGTTCCTGGCAGCCCTGTTCCTGCTGCCCACTCGCCAGTTCGCAATCCTGGTCGCTGTCGTTGTCGCGCTCGGTTCCTTCGAATGGGCCGCGCTCACCAAACTCGCGCGCACTGGTCGTTATGTCTATGCCGCCGTGGCCACCGCAATTTTCGCTACCGTGGTCTGGGGCTTCCAGGCGATCGATCCCTCGCGGCGCGAGGTCGCGATGCTTTACGCGCCCAGCGCGGCCTTCTGGCTTGTCTTCGTACCTTTCTTCCTGGCACGCGCCTCGGCTGTCAGGTCGAAACCGCTGGCGCTCGTCATTGGCGTGCTCGTCGTGGTCCCTGCGGGCCTGTCGGTGGTGAGCATGCATTCGATAGCACCCCACATCCTGCTGATGCTTCTCACGTTCATCTGGATCGCGGATATCGCGGCATTCTTTGCCGGAAGAGCCTTCGGCAAGCGCAAGCTCGCGCCCAGAATCAGCCCGGGCAAGAGCTGGGAAGGCGCTTTGGGCGCGCTTGTCGCGACGACGATCTACGCTATCATTTGCGTCATGGTCTTGCCGCAGCTTAGCGGGGTCGTCAAAGGCGGGCTCTGGGTGGCGTGCGTGGGCATCGCGGCGCTCCTCTGGGCGCTAAGCGTCATGGGTGACCTCTTCGAATCCCTCGTCAAGCGGCAGGCCGGCGCGAAGGACAGCGGCACGTTGCTTCCCGGGCACGGCGGCGTCCTCGATCGCATCGACAGCATCACCTCGACGCTGCCCGTTGCCGCGTTGCTTTTTTACGCCATTTCGGGCGGACCGTGACCGAGCCGCGCTCTCTGACCATCCTCGGCGCAACGGGCTCGATCGGCCGGAGCACGCTCGACGTAGTTTCGCGACACGCCGGCGCGTTCCCGATCCATGCGCTCACGGCGCATCATTCGGCGGAAGCCCTGGTCGACCTTTGCCTTCGATACCGTCCGCGCATTGCAGTGCTTTCGGGCCATGGGGAGGACGCGTCGCTGCGTCGCAAGCTGCAGCAGGCTGGTTGTGGGACGGAGTTGCATTTCGGGCCCGAAGCGCTCCTCCAGGCAGTGGCGGATTGCGACATCGTGATGGCAGCCATAGTTGGCGCAGCAGGGCTGCCGCCGACCCTCGCCGCCGCTCGCGCCGGCAAGCAGGTGCTGCTGGCGAACAAGGAGGCGCTAGTCATGGCCGGCCCGCTTTTCATGCGCGAAGCACGAGGATCCGGCGCGGTGCTCCTGCCGATCGACAGCGAACACAATGCAGTCTTCCAGTGCCTGCCCACGGATGCGAGGGGAGGCGCAGCTGTCGGGCGCGTGCGCCGGATCATCCTGACCGCTTCGGGCGGGCCTTTCCGCACGGCAAGCCTCGAGAAGCTCAAGTCGGTGACGCCGGACGAAGCCTGCGCTCATCCCAACTGGGTGATGGGCCGCAAGATCTCGGTGGATTCGGCAACCATGATGAACAAGGGTCTGGAAGTCATCGAGGCGCGCTGGCTCTTCGACGTCGAGCCTTCGCAGATCGAGGTCGTCATCCATCCGCAGAGCGTGATCCATTCGATGGTGGAATACGTCGACGGATCCACGCTGGCGCAACTGTCGAATCCGGATATGCGGGTGCCGATAGCCCATGCCCTTGCCTATCCGGATCGAATCGAGTCTGGCGCACGCCCCCTGGACCTCGCGGCGATCGGCCGGCTCGATTTCGAGCCGCCAGACCTCCAGCGGTTTGCCTGCCTCCGGCTCGCTTATGCGGCGCTCGAAGCAGGTGGAACCGCGCCTGCGATCCTCAATGCAGCGAATGAGGTCGTCGTCGATGCGTTCCTGAAAGGGCGACTCAACTTCCCGGGAATCGCCCAGATAGACGAGGAAGTGCTCGGGGCAGTCCCGGCCACGGAAGCCGATTCGCTCGAGACCGTGTTCGAAGCAGACCGCCTGGCGCGCGAGAGCGCGAGGCAATGCATCGAGCGCCGCCAGGAGCGAGCTGCGTGATGCTCCTGCAGACGATTGCCGCCTTCATCGTCGCACTCGGCGTGCTGATCGTCGTACACGAGTTCGGCCACTTCCTCGTAGCACGCTGGTGCGGCGTAAAAGTACTTCGCTTCTCGGTTGGCTTCGGCCGTCCGCTGCTCGTCGTCCGGCGTGGCGCAGACCGGACCGAATGGGTGCTCTCGATCATTCCTTTCGGCGGCTACGTGAAGATGCTCGACGAAAGGGAAGGGCCCGTCGATTCCTCGGAGGCATCTCGCGCCTTCAACCGGCAGAGCGTCTGGCGGCGCTTTGCCATTGTCATTGCAGGGCCGCTGTTCAATTTCCTGTTCGCCATTGCCGTCTATTCCGGCCTCTACATGCACGGCTTGCCGGAAGCCCGGCCGATCGTCGCCGAACCCGCGGCCGGAACGCTCGCAAAGGCGGCGGGATTCCATGCCGGCGACATTGTGCGGCGAGTTGACGATCACGCGATCACGACATGGCAGGACTTGCGCTGGCGCCTCCTTCAGGGCGCGCTGCAAAAGCAATCGATGGCCGTCGAGATCGCCAATGCGCGCCAGCAGATCTCGGTCCTCAGGGTCGATCTCAGCGGGTTCTCGGGCGACGACGTGGAAAGCGACCTGCTCGAGCGCCTGGGCTTCCGCCTGCATCGCCCGCAGCTTCCACCGATTCTAGGCAAGGTGGTTGCCGGCAGCGCCGCAGACCAGGCCGGGCTGCGCGCCGGTGATCGCGTCGTCGCGAGCGATGACTTGCCGGTCGCTTCCTGGGAAGCGCTGGTACAGGCGATCCGCGTCAAGCCCGGACAGAGCATCAAGCTTGCCGTAAACCGCAACGGGCAGACGCTGGTCGTCAACGTGACCCCGGAATCGGTCGCGGCAAACGACAAGCGAATCGGGCGCATCGGGGTTGCGCCGGAAGTCTCGGCCGAGCATGCGGACCAGGTCTTTGTCCGGGTCAGTTACGGCCTCCAGGAGAGCCTCTCGCGCAGCGTCGAAAAAACATGGGATATCTCGGTATTCAGCCTGAAGATGCTAGGCAAGATGCTCGTCGGGGAAGTGTCGTGGAAGCACCTTTCGGGACCCGTCACGATCGCCGATTTTGCCGGCCAGTCGGCGCAGCTCGGCTGGATCTCGTACCTGACGTTCCTTGCGCTGATAAGCATCAGCCTCGGCGTGCTGAACCTCCTTCCGATCCCGCTGCTGGACGGCGGGCACTTGATGTACTATTGCGCGGAAATACTGAAGGGCAGCCCGGTATCCGAGCGCGTCATGGAGCTCGGGCAGCGCGTTGGTCTTGCGCTGCTGCTGGTCATGATGGCCTTCGCCTTTTACAACGATCTAAACCGCCTCTTTTCCAGCTGAATGATTCGCCTACGATTTAGCGCCGCGCGCTCCGCGGTCGTTGCGGGTTTGCTCGGCGCCGCGATCGGCTTTAACGCTGCGGCGTTCGATCCGTTCACGGTCAAGGACATCCGCGTCGAGGGACTCCAGCGTACCGAACCCGGAACGGTCTTCAGCTATCTCCCGGTCAAGGTCGGCGAGACGATGACGGAGGAGAAAGCCCAGCAGGCCATCCGCTCGCTTTTCGCAACCGGGTTTTTCCGCGACGTCAGGCTCGAGGTGGAAAACGGCGTCCTGGTCGTAATGGTCGAGGAACGCCCGGCGATCGCGCAGATCGATTTTTCGGGCATTAAGGAATTCGAGCCCGAAGTCTTGAGGCGCAGCTTTAGGGAGCTCGGGCTCAGCGAGTCGCGAATATTCGACCGCGCGCTGCTCGAGCAGGCTGAGCAGGAGCTCAAGCGGCAGTACCTTTCACGCGGTCTTTACGGCGTCGACGTGCAGACCACGGTGACGCCCCTGGAGCGCAACCGCGTTGGGATCAATTTCGCGGTCAAGGAGGGCGACGCCGCCAAGATCCGAGGGATCAATATTGTCGGGGCCTCCGCATTCAGCGAAAAAGACTTGCTCGACGAGTTCGTGCTGCGCACACCCGGCTGGATCACGTGGTACACGAAGCACGACCAATACTCGCGGCAGAAGCTTGCGGGCGACCTGGAGTCGCTGCGCTCCTTCTACCAGAACCGCGGGTTCCTGGACTTCAATATCGATTCGACGCAGGTCTCGATCACGCCGGACAAGAAAGACATCTACATTACGGTCAACATCTCCGAGGGAGAGAAGTACACGGTCTCGGAGGTGAAGCTCGCCGGGCAGATGCTGCTTCCCGAAGGCGAGCTCACCAGGCTTATCCGCCTCAAGCCCGGCGATGTCTTCTCGCGCGAGGCATTGACCCAGACCACCAAGGCGATTGCCGACAGGCTGGGGAACGACGGGTATGCGTTCGCCAATGCCAATGCGGTCCCGCAAATAGACAAGGACAAGCGTGAAGTCGCCTTCACGATCTTTATCGACCCGGGCCGCCGCGTTTATGTGCGTCGAATCAACGTCGCCGGAAATACCAGGACGCGCGACGAAGTCATCCGGCGGGAAATGCGCCAGCTCGAAGGCGGCTACTACGATGCCTCCAAGATCCAGTTGTCGAAGCAGCGTGTCGACCGCACGACTTACTTCAAGGATGTGAACGTCGAGACGATCCCGGTCGGCGGCTCAGCGGACCAGGTGGACGTGAACTTCACGGTCGAAGAGAAGCCCACCGGTGCGCTGCTGCTCGGCGCCGGCTTCTCGACCGTCGAGAAAGTGATCGTGTCCGGCTCGATCTCGCAAGGCAACGTCTTCGGCAGCGGCAAGTTCCTCTCGACGCAGGTTTCGAGCGGCAAGATCAACCGCACCTACTCGATTTCGTACACCGATCCTTACTACACGGTAGATGGCGTGAGCCGGGGATTCGATGTCTACAAGCGCGACACCGATGCGTCCGCCCTCGCGATCGGGCCCTACAAGACCAAGACGGCGGGCGGCGGCGTGCGCTTCGGCTATCCGCTCGCCGAGCGCGATGCGCTGACTTTCGGCATTAACGCCGAGCACGTGAACCTCCAAACGTTCGCGACCAGCCCGGCAAATTACATCAGCTTTGTGAACGCGTTCGGCAACACGTACACGTACGCCGCCGCTAACGTTGGCTGGGCGCGCGATTCACGCGACAGCCTCATCCTTCCGCGCGACGGAAAGCTGGAAAAGGTGTCCGGAGAAGTCGGCTTCGGCGACCTGCAGTACTACCGGCTCGGCTACCAGATCCAGTATTTCCGGCCCTTGACGCGAACCCTCACGCTCTTCCTGAACGGCGACATGGGCGCGGCCAACGGATTGTCGGGCCGGCCGCTGCCCTTCTTCAAGAACTTCTATGCCGGCGGCCCGGGTACTGTGCGCGGTTACACATTTTCGTCGCTCGGTCCCCAGGATGGCCTGAGCAATGTCCTCGGCGGCACGCGGCGCCTTGTCGGCCAGGCAGAGCTCCTTTTCCCCGTCCCGGGAGCGGCGCAGGATAAGTCATTGCGCTTGGCGGTCTTTCTGGACGGCGGCCAGGTATTCGGCGCGAACCAGAAGGTCGGGCTGGGCGACCTGCGTTACTCATCCGGCGTTGCGCTCGCCTGGAATTCGCCATTCGGGCCGTTCCGGATATCCTTTGCGCAACCTCTCAATGCCACGCCGCAGGATCGGGTCCAGAGGTTACAATTCACGTTTGGCACGGGATTCTGATTGGCATCCATCCTTATGCAACGCAATAAAATCATCCTTGCCCTTGCAACGTCGATCGCGGCGGCGGCATTGTTCGCAAATCCTGCTTCGGCCCAGGCGGACGGGCGCATCGGATTTGTAAATACCGAGCGCATCCTCCGCGACGCAGTCCCTGCGCAACGCGCGCAAAAAAAAATCGAGGCTGAATTCGCCAAGCGCGACCAGGAGCTGTCGAAGATGGCCGACCAGCTCAAGCGCCTGCAGGACGAGCTCGAGAAGAACAGCGTGACGATGGCCGAGACCCAGCGCCGCAACAAGGAGCGCGAGTTCGCCGACCTCAATCGCGAATTCCAGCGCAAGCAGCGCGAGTTCCGCGAGGACCTCAATTCGCGCCGCAACGAGGAACTCGCCTCCGTCGTCGAAGCCGCCAATCGCGTCATCCGCCAGATCGCCGAAGCGGAAAAGTACGACATCATCTTCCAGGACGCCGTGTACGCAAACCCGCGCATCGACATCACCGACAAGGTGATCAAGACGCTCGAAGGCAAGCCGCCGGCCCGCTGATCGCGGCGCGACTACATGCGCGCCAATCCGGGCAGGGCAGGTTCCCTTTCGCTCGCGACCATCGTTGAAAAGCTCGGCGGGCGCATTTCCGGCGATCCAGCCACCCTCGTTTCCCAGGTCGGCTCGCTCGAGAGAGCAGGCGCAGCAGAAATCGCCTTCTTCTCGAATCAGCGCTACAAGGCCAAGCTGGAGCAGACGCGTGCTGGAGCGGTGGTACTTTCTCCGGAAGCCGAAACGCTTACTTCCATCCCGCGCATCGTTGCAGAGAACCCGTATGCCTATTTTGCGCTGGTGTCCCAGCTTTTCAATCCGGACAAGCCGCAAGCTGCCGGCATTCATCCGCAAGCCGTGGTGTCCGACGGGGCACGCATAGCGGCCTCTGCGCATATCGCTGCCGGCGCGGTGATCGATGCCGGGGCATGCATAGGCGAGGGCACCCACGTCGGCTCCGGCTGCCATGTAGGCGCGGACGCGCGAATCGGGGACGGCTGCAAGCTCTACCCCTCCGTGGTGGTCTACCATGAGTGCCGGATCGGCTCGCGGGTGATTCTCCACTCGGGCGTGGTTATCGGGGCCGACGGATTCGGAATCGCGAAGGATGGCCAACGTTGGATCAAGATTCCCCAGGTCGGACGCGTGGTCATCGGCGACGATGTCGAAATCGGCGCGAACACGACGATCGACCGGGGCGCGATCGACGACACCGTGATCGAAGAGGGCGTCAAGCTCGACAATCAGATCCAGATCGGCCACAACTGCCATGTCGGGGCGCACACTGCGATGGCCGGGTGCGTCGCTATCGCCGGCAGCGCGAAGATCGGCAGGCATTGCACTTTCGGCGCCGGCGCGATCGTCCTCGGCCACCTCACCATCGCCGACAACGTGCATGTGTCCGCCTCGACGGTGGTTTCCAGATCGATCCACAAGCCGGGCACCTACACCGGGATGTATCCATTCGACGACAATGCGTCTTGGGCGAAGAACACCGCATGGGCACGCCATTTGTCGGAGCTCGCAGACCGCGTAAAGGCGCTGGAAAAGCGCCTGCCAGGAAAGGAGGGCAACAAGGATGACTGACGCCATGGAAATCGGCGAGGTGCTCGAGCACCTGCCGCACCGTTACCCGTTCCTGCTCGTCGACCGCGTCAAGACGGTCGAGTTGGGCAAGCGCATCGTGGCGCTGAAGAACGTCACGATCAACGAGCCCTTTTTCCAAGGGCATTTTCCCGGGCGCCCGATCATGCCGGGCGTGCTGATCCTCGAGGCGATGGCACAGGCGGCCGGGATCCTCGTGTTCCGCACGCAGGGCAACAAGCCCGACCAGGATTCGGTCTATTACCTCGCCGGCATCGACAAGGCCAGGTTCAAGCGGCCGGTGGTGCCCGGGGACCAGCTCGAGCTCGAGGTCTCAATCCAAAGGAGCCTGCGAGGCGTTTGGAAATTCGAATGCAAGGCGCGGGTCGAAGGCGCAATCGTCTGCGAGGCGGAAATGCTTTGCTCGGTGCGCAAGGCCGCCGGCGCCTGACGGGGTTCCGAGTGCCGATCCATCCAACCGCGATCGTCCATCCGGGCGCGCGCATCGCCGCCGGCGTCGAAATCGGCGCCTATTCGATCGTCGGCGAGCATGTCTCGGTCGGCGAGGGCAGCTGGATAGGGCCGCACGTCGTGGTCGAAGGCCACACCAGCATCGGCCGCAATAACCGCATTTACCAATTCGCATCCATCGGCGGGCCGCCGCAGGATAAGAAATACCGCTCCGAGCCGACGGCGGTGCAAATTGGCGACGCGAACACGATCCGCGAGTACGTCACGATCAACCGAGGCACAGCGCAGGATGCCGGGGTCACCCGGGTTGGCGACGAAAACTGGATCATGGCGTACGTGCATTTCGCGCATGACTGCCAAGTGGGCAGCCACACCATCTTCGCGAACGCCTGCCAGGTGGCCGGGCATGTGCACGTCGGCGACTGGGCGATCCTCGGCGCAACCACGCTGGTGCACCAGTTCGTCAAGATCGGCGCGCACAGCTTTACTGCCATGGGCACCTTCCTGCAGCAGGACCTGCCGCCTTACGTGACTGCGGCAGGCAATACTGCGAAGCCCTACGGCATCAACAACGAAGGCCTCAAACGGCGCGGATTCACGCCCGAGGCGCTCAACGCCCTCAAGCGAGCGTATCGCACCCTTTACCGCTCGAGCCTTTCGCTCGAAGAGGCCAAGGCCGATCTGCAGGTTCAAGCAGCGGACTGCGGCGAAGTCGCGCTGTTACTCGATTTCCTCGGCGCGTCGACGCGCGGGATAGTGCGTTAGGGACAAGCCCGGTATGACGAACAAGGGATGAGCAAAAGCATTGCCCTGGTCGCCGGCGAAGCTTCGGGTGACCTGCTAGGCGCCCACCTCATGCGCGCCCTGGCCGAGCGCCGCGCCGACCTCGGGTTCCATGGCATTGGCGGGCCCCGCATGATGGGGCGCGGATTCGACAGCTTTTACCCGATGGAGAAGCTCTCGGTGCGCGGCTACGTCGAGGTGCTGAGCCACTACCGCGAAATCATGGGGATCCGCCGCGAGTTGCAGGCTAGGCTCCTCAAAGAGCACCCGCCGCTCTTCATCGGCATCGACGCGCCGGATTTCAACCTCGACCTCGAGTACCGGCTCAAGGCAGAGGGCATCCCGACCATCCATTACGTCGGACCCTCGATCTGGGCATGGCGACGCGGGCGGATCCGCCGCATTGCCCGCTCGGTCTCCCACGTGCTGGTCCTCTTCCCGTTCGAAACGCAAATCTATCGCGACGCCGGCATTCCGGTCACTTATGTCGGTCATCCCGTAGCCGACACGATCCCGCTCAAGGTCGACAAGGCTGCCGCGCGCGAGCAGTTGCGGCTGCCTGCCGGGAAGCTCGTCGTCGCGCTGCTGCCTGGCAGCCGGCAGTCCGAGCTTCGTTACATGGCCGACGCGTTCGTGCTGGCGGCCAAGCAATTGCATGCCGAGGTAAGCGACGTGCATTTCGTCTGCCCGACAGCGTCACGGCCGACCCGGGACCTCATGCGGGACGCCATCCACCGGCATGATGCGCAGGATTTGCCCCTCACGCTGATGTTCGGCCATTCGCACGAGGCCCTGGCCGCGGCCGACCTGGCGCTCGTAGCAAGCGGTACGGCAACGCTCGAGACAGCGCTCTACAAGACGCCCATGGTGATCGTCTACAAGATGTCACCGGTCACTTGGCAGATCATGCGGCGCATGCTCTACCTTCCATATGTCGGGCTGCCCAACATACTGGCGGGCGAGCTTCTCGTGGATGAACTGATGCAGGACGCGGCGACCCCGGACGCAATCTCCAAGGCGCTGCTCGCCCTGATGCGCGACAATTCCCGCCAGGAGCATCAGTTGGAAAAATTCATCGAGATTCACCATACGCTGCGCCAGGACAACGCGACCAAGGCCGCCGAAGCCGTGCTCGAAGTGATGGACAGCGCAGGCAGGCGAGGCGGCAGGTGAGCATGCAATTGAACGTATGCGGCGTCGATGAGGCCGGGCGCGGCCCGCTTGCCGGACCCGTCTACGCAGCGGCGGTGATCCTCGACCCCGGGAAACGCGTCCGCGGGCTGAAGGATTCCAAGCTCCTCACGCCCGGGCGCCGAGACGAGTTGATGCCGCTGATCAAGACGAAAGCGCTGGCCTGGTCGATCGCCTTCGCCACCGTGGAAGAGATAGACCGCCTGAACATCCTGCAGGCTTCACTGCTTGCGATGGAGCGCGCCGTCGCCGGACTGCCCGTCGTCCCGGACGAAGCGTGGGTCGACGGGAACCGTCCGCCAAGGCTCGGCGTGCCAGTGAAGACCATCGTAAGCGGCGACAGATTGCATCCCTGTATTTCGGCCGCTTCAATTCTCGCCAAGACGGCGCGCGACGCCGAAATGGTGCGGCTGCACGCGTTGTACCCGCAATACGGGCTCGACAAGCACAAGGGTTATTCGACTGCCGCACATCTCGAGGCCATCAGGCTGCACGGCGTCTGCGAGATCTACCGGCAATCCTTCGCCCCGGTTCGCCTCGCAAGGAAATGAGCGTCATCCGCTCGCGGGACAATCCGCGCGTGAAAGCCTGGGCAAGGCTGGCGGAAGAACCGCGCGAACGCCGCAAGCTGGGCCTCGCGCTCATCGAAGGCGTCCACCTGCTCGAGACTTTCCTGGCCCGGCGCGGCTCGCCAAAGACCCTGCTTGTGAGCGAGGCAGCTCTCGGCAAACGCGAGATTGACGCGCTCGTCGAGCAATCCGGCCTCGCCCCGGTAGTTCTCGAGGAAGCGCTTTTCAAGCGAATCTCGGATGCCGAAACGCCGTCCGGGATTGCCGCCGAGATCACGATACCCGACGATCGAATCGACCTGCCTGCGAGCCGCGGCTGCGTATTCCTTGACGGCCTGCAGGACGCCGGTAACGTCGGCACGATCCTGCGCAGCGCAGCCGCATTTGGGATACGCGACGTTATGGTCGGACGCGGTTGCGCAGATCCGTGGTCGCCCAAGGCGCTGCGGGCGGGCATGGGCGGGCATTTCTACCTGCGCATTGCCTCTTCGGCGAGTCTTGCCGAGGACGTTCGTCGATTTGGCAATCTTTCCATTTGCACCGTCGCGCACGGCGGCACCCCGTTGGATGCGATGGACCTGCGGGGCAGGGTGGGCTGGATTTTCGGCAGCGAAGCGGCGGGGGTGTCGTCGGATGCGGCTGCGGCCGCCACCGGCAATGCAACAATTGCTACGCCAGGCGGCGCCGAGTCACTCAACGTGGCCGCTTCGGCGGCGATCTGTTTCTATGAGCGCGATCGCCAGCTCAATACACGTGCCGCTCGATCTTGATGTCGCGCAGGATCGTGGTGGCGATTTCCTCGATGGACTTGGTGGTCGAGTTGATCCAGTGGATGTTCTCGCGCTTCATCATCAGCTCGGCCTGCTCGACCTCGTAGCGGCAATTGGCTAGCTTGGCGTATTCGCTGTCCGGGCGGCGCTCCTGGCGGATTTCGCGCAGCCGTTCCGGGGCGATCGACAGCCCATAGAGCTTGCTGCGGTAGTTGTTCAGCACTTCGGGCAGCTGGCGTCGCTCGAAATCCTCCGGGATCAGCGGGTAGTTCGCTGCCTTCACGCCGAACTGCATTGCAAGATAAAGGCTGGTGGGCGTCTTGCCGCTGCGCGACACGCCGACGAGGATCACGTCCGCCTCGGCCAGGTCCCGGTGCGACGCGCCGTCGTCATGCGCCATCGAGAAGTTGATCGCCTCGATGCGCGCCTGGTACTGCTGCTTGTCGGCCGAGCTGTGCGAGCGGCCAATGGTGTGATTCGACTTGATGCCGAGCCCGGCCTCGAGCGGGTCGATGAAGGTCTCGAAGAAATCGAACACCAGCGCCCCGGAATTGCGGATCACGTCGCGGGCTTCGGGGTTGACCAGCGTCGAGAAAACAATCGGCGCGCCGTTGCCCGCGGCAAGCGCCTCCCTGATGCGCGGCATGCACTCTTCCTCGGCCTTCTGCTGGCTGTCGATGAAGGGCATCGTGACCTCCTTGAACGCGAGGCCCTCGAACTGCGTGAGCAGGCTGTGACCGAGCATCTGCACCGTAATGCCGGTGCCGTCCGAAACGAAGAGAACCGTGCGCCTAGGGGCCATGGGACCAGGGGGAGAAGAGGGGGCTTGTGCTGCGCAACAATAGGCGAGCCGATACAATAGGATCTTTGCTGATGCAGGGCAACCGAGGGCCGCAATGGGAAGCAAGTACGTAGCCTGGCTGCGCGATCTGCGCATGTCGGACCTTGAGCGGGTGGGTGGCAAGAACGCGTCTCTTGGCGAAATGATCGGCGGGCTGGCGCAATCAGGGATCCGCGTTCCGGGCGGCTTCGCCACCACGGCCGATGCCTATCGGGATTTCCTGGCTGGATCCGGGCTCGAAAAGAAGATCTCGGAGCGCCTGGCCGGGCTGGATACGAACGATGTCGCGGCGCTCGCCACGTGTGGCGCCGAAATCCGCGAATGGGTAGAGAAGACGCCGTTTCCGGCCGACATTGAGCAGGATATTCGTACGTTTTACCATGAGCTTACGGAATCTTCTTCCAGTGAAATGTCCTTTGCCGTGCGCTCGAGCGCTACGGCCGAGGACCTGCCGGATGCGTCCTTTGCGGGCCAGCAGGAAAGCTTCCTGAATATCCGTGGCATCGACAACGTGCTGACCGCAATCCGGCATGTGTTCGCCTCTCTCTACAACGACCGGGCGATCTCGTACCGGGTCCACCAGGGTTTCGACCATGAGCAGGTCGCGCTTTCCGCTGCAGTACAGCAGATGGTCCGAAGTGACCTGGGCGCGGCGGGCGTGATGTTCACGCTCGACACCGAGTCCGGTTTCCGCGATGCGGTATTCATCACCTCCTCGTACGGCCTGGGCGAGATGGTCGTGCAAGGCGCAGTTAATCCCGACGAGTTCTACGTCCACAAGCCGATGCTCGAGGCAGGCAAACCGGCCGTGATCCGCCGGAACCTGGGCTCCAAGGCGCAAAAGATGGTGTTCGCGGACGCCACGTCGGCCGGGCGTTCGGTACGCACGGTCGAAGTTCCCAAAGCGCAGCGGGACGCCTTTTCGCTTTCGGACGAAGACGTGCTGGAACTTGCGCGGCATGCCGTCGCCATCGAAAAGCATTACGCCCGGCCCATGGACATCGAATGGGGCAAGGACGGCAACGACGGGAAGCTCTACGTGCTGCAGGCGCGGCCGGAGACGGTCAAGTCCCGCAAGCAGCCCGAAGCGCAGGAGCGCTACATCCTCAAGAGCCGTGGCAAGGTAATCTCCAGCGGCCGTGCCATCGGCCAGAAGATCGGCAGCGGCCAGGTGCGCCTCGTCGCAGACGCCTCGAAGATGGCGAGCGTGCAGAAAGGCGACGTGCTGGTCACCGACATGACCGACCCGAACTGGGAGCCGGTCATGAAACTCGCGAGCGCAATCGTGACCAATCGCGGCGGACGCACATGCCATGCGGCAATCATTGCGAGAGAGCTTGGCATTCCGGCGGTCGTGGGCTGCGGCGATGCCACGGACACGCTCAAGGGCGGGACGGACGTTACGGTTTCCTGCGCTGAAGGCGACACCGGTTTTGTCTATGAAGGGCTGCTCGAAACCGAGGTGCAAAAAACCGAGCTCGGGGCAATGCCGAAGATCCCGGTCAAGATTGCGATGAATATCGGCAACCCGCAACTGGCCTTCGAATTCGCGCAGTTGCCGAACGACGGCGTCGGACTCGCGCGCCTCGAATTCATCATAAACAACATCATCGCCGTGCATCCGCGCGCCTGCGTCGAATACCCGAACCTGCCGGCCGACCTCAAGGCGAAAGTCGAGGCGGCAGCTCGAGGCTACGCGGACCCGAAAACGTTCTTCCGAGAGAAGGTTGTTGAAGGCGTGGCCACGATCGCCGCCGCCTTCTGGCCGCGGCCGGTTATTGTGCGGCTCTCGGATTTCAAGTCCAACGAGTACAAGAAGCTCGTAGGTGGCGAGCGCTACGAACCCGACGAGGAGAACCCGATGCTGGGTTTTCGCGGCGCGTCGCGCTATATCGCGCCGGATTTCCGCGCGTGCTTCGAGCTCGAATGCTCCGCAATGCGCAAGGTGCGCAACGAGCTCGGGCTCACCAATGTCGAGATCATGGTGCCCTTCGTGCGCACGCTGGGCGAATGCAGGCAGACGATCGACCTGCTCGCGGCTAACGGACTCAAGCGCGGCGACAACGGGCTTCGGCTGATCATGATGTGCGAGCTGCCGTCCAACGCGATCCTGGCGGACGATTTCCTGCAGTACTTCGATGGCTTCTCGATCGGGTCCAACGACCTCACGCAGCTCACGCTGGGCCTGGACCGCGATTCCGGCCTCGTCGCCGGGGCGTTCGACGAG
>JANMDK010000385.1:0-6733 GCA_031376265.1 Pseudomonadota bacterium | reverse complement strand
ACCACCAACGCGGCGACGCGCGGCGCACCCAGCGACCACGTGGTCAATGTGCGCGAGGTGCGGCTCGCTGCCGGCGCCGAGTTCGTGGTGATGATCTGCGGCGACATCATGACCATGCCCGGCCTGCCGAAGGTGCCCTCGGCGGAAAAAATCGACCTGATCGATGGCAAGGTGGTCGGGTTGTTCTAGAATCCGGGCATGACTGAAACCCTCTCTGACGTAGCATTCTGGCAGGCGCTCGGCGCCATCATCTGGGTCAACCTGCTGTTGTCGGGCGACAATGCGGTGGTGATCGCGCTCGCCGCGCGTTCGCTGCCTGCACACCAGCAAAAAAAGGCCGTGATGTGGGGCGCCGGAGCCGCCATCGTGATGCGGATCGTGCTGACGATCTTCGCGGTGCAGCTGCTCACGCTACCCTGGCTCAAGCTGGTCGGCAGCCTGCTGCTGTTCTGGATTGGGGTGAAGCTGCTCGTGCAGGAGGATGGCGGCGACGACATTTCCGCAAGCGACAACCTCATGGCCGCGATCAAGACCATCCTGATCGCCGACCTCGTCATGAGCCTGGACAACGTCATTGCAGTCGCGGCGGCCGCTGGCGGCAGCCTGACGCTGCTGATCCTCGGGCTGGCGATCTCGATTCCGCTGGTCATCTTCGGCGCAACGCTGCTGCTCAATCTGATGGAGCGTTACCCGGTGATCATCACCATCGGCGCGGCGCTGATCGGCCTGGTGGCGGGCGAAATGCTGGTCACCGACCCGGTGCTCAAGGACTGGCAGGCGAGCATGGGCATGACGTTCGGCGAGGACGGCAAGCCGCGCATTGGCGGGTTATCGCTCGAATTGATGGCGGGGGTGGTGGGCGCGGTGTTCGTAGTCGTCTACGGGAAATGGCTTTCCAAGCGAGCCGAGGAAAAGCACGCGGCAAAGCGCTCGGCGAAGGAATCACCGCCAGCGGCACCGCCGGCGGCATAACCCGCGAATCTTGACCGCAATCAAGTGCGTTTCGGCGCGGCATAAACACAATTCAGGGAGCGAATGCCTCGGCGGGGCGGCCAGCGGCCGACCGCCGAATGTTCAACGGACACTCGCAGACCAAGGAGACGTGAAAATGACGAAAGAATCCAAATACGGGTTGCGGGCCGCGCTTGCGGTGCTCGCCCTGGCAGCGCTGCCGCTCGCGAGCCACGCGGCGTGGGAACCGACAAAAACGGTGGAGTTCATCGTGCCGGCCGGCACCGGCGGCGGCGCGGACCAGATGGCGCGGATCGTCCAGTCGATCATCGCCAAGCACAACCTCATGAAGCAGTCGATGGTTGTCGTCAACAAGGGTGGCGGCGCAGGGGCCGAGGGCTTCCTCGACGTGAAGGGCGCCAAGGGCGACCCGCACAAGATCATCATTACGCTCTCGAACCTGTTCACCACGCCGCTGGCTACGGGGGTGCCTTTCAACTGGCGCGACCTCACGCCGGTGCAGATGCTGGCGCTCGACCAGTTCATCCTCTGGGTAAACGCCGAGACGCCCTACAAGACGAGCAAGGACTTCATCAACGCGGGCAAGGCGCGCAGCGGCGACCAGCTGAAGCGCTTCAAGATGGCCGGCACCGGCTCGAAACAGGAAGACCAGATCATCACCGTCGCCATCGAGCAGAAGACCGGCCTCAAGTTCACCTACATCCCGTTCAAGGGCGGCGGCGACGTGGCGGTGCAGCTCGTCGGCAAGCACGTCGACTCGACGGTCAACAACCCGATCGAGGCGGTTGCCCAGTGGCGCGCAGGCAAGCTCCGCCCGCTCTGCGTCTTCGACCCGAAGCGCATTCCCTACAAGGCCAAGGTCACCACCACCGAGGCCTGGTCCGACATCCCGACCTGCAAGGAGCAGGGACTGGATGTCGACTACCTGATGCTGCGCGGGATCTTCATGGCCGCCGGCGTGACGCCCGACCAGGTCCAGTACTACATCGACTTGCTCAAGAAGGTGCGCGAGACGCCGGACTGGAAGGATTTCATGGAGAAAGGCGCCTTCAACCAGACCGCGCTGAACGGCAAGGAATATGCCGACTGGGTCGCGAAAGAAGAAGCGCGCCACGTGATGCTCATGAAAACCGCCGGGTTCCTCGGCGGCAAGTAGCCAACCGCACTACGGGCCCGGCGCGCCGGGCGAGGCCAGGGAGGCCCCGCATGACAGAAGGATCGAGCGCCAAAGCCGCGATCAAGACGAGGACGATGGAGATCGCGGTCGCGGTCTTCATCCTTCTGTGCGGCCTGATCGTCATCTACGACAGCGCGCGCCTTGGCGCCAAATGGGGCGAGGATGGCCCGGAAGCCGGCTACTTCCCCTTCTACATCGGCGCCATCCTGTGCATTGCGAGCATGATCAACTTGCTGCTCGCGCTTGCCGCGGCCCGCCGCGACGACAGCGAATTCGTCGAGCTCGGCAAGTTGAAGCTGGTGTTTTCGGTGTTGATCCCCACGGCGGTCTACGTGGCGTTGATCAGCCCGCTGGGGCTGTACGTCGCCTCCACGGTCTTCATCGCCTTCTTCATGCGCTGGCTCGGCAAATATCCATGGTGGTTGGTGGCCGTGGTCAGCATCGGCAACAGCGTGGTTTTCTTCCTGGTGTTCGAGGTGTGGTTCAAGATCCCGTTGCCCAAGGGGCCGCTGGAAGCCGCGCTGGGGCTGAACTGACATGGAGGAAATACAGTCGCTGATGCAGGGCTTCGCGATCGCCCTGTCGTTCAAGAACATCCTCCTCATGTTCGCCGGCGTGATTCTCGGCGTGATCATCGGGGTGCTTCCCGGCCTTGGCGGGGCCAACGGCGTCGCGATCCTGCTCCCGCTCACGTTCTCGATGGCGCAGAGCCCCGGGGGCACCACCTCGGCGATCATCCTGCTTTCGTGCATTTACTGGGGCGCGCTGTTCGGAGGCGCGATCACCTCGATCCTGTTCAACATTCCCGGCGAGCCCTGGTCGGTCGCGACCACGTTCGACGGCTATCCGCTAGCGCAGAAGGGACGGGCCGGCGAGGCGCTGACTGCCGCGTTTACGTCTTCCTTCGTCGGTGCGCTGGTGGCGGTGATCATGATCACCTTCCTCTCGCCGGTGGTGGCCAAGTTCGCGCTCGAGTTCGGGCCGCCCGAGTTCTTCTCGGTCTACCTGCTCACCTTTTGCGCCTTCGTCGGCATGAGCAAGGAGGCACCCTTCAAGACCATCGCGGCCATGATGCTCGGATTCGCGCTTGCCGCCGTCGGCACGGACCCGGTCACCGGCAGCCTGCGGCTGACTTTCGGCCAGACGCACCTGCTCAACGGGTTCGATTTCCTCGTGGCGGTGATCGGGCTCTTCGGCATCGGCGAGATCCTGCTGACGCTCGAGGAAGGGCTCGAATTCCGCGGTACAAAGGCGAAGATGAACATGCGTGTGGTTCTCGACACGTGGAGGGAGCTACCGAAATACTGGCTGACTTCGATCCGCTCCTCGGCCGTCGGGTGCTTCATGGGCATCGTGCCGGGCGGGGCGACGCCGGCGTCGTTCATGAGCTATGGCGTGGCGCGCCGGGTCTCGAAGGATGGCGACAAGTTCGGCACCGGAATGGTGGAGGGCGTGGTCGCGCCGGAGACCGCGGCGCATGCCGCGGGCACTTCCGCCTTGCTGCCGATGCTCACGCTGGGCGTGCCCGGCTCGCCGACCGCGGCCGTGCTGCTGGGCGGGCTGCTGATCTGGGGCCTGCAGCCCGGGCCGCTGCTCTTCGTCGAGCAGAAGGACTTCGTCTGGGGCCTGATCGCGAGCATGTACCTGGGCAACATCGCCGGACTGATCGTCGTGCTCACCTGCGTCCCGCTGTTTGCGGCGATCCTGCGCATCCCGTTCGCCATCGTGGCGCCGGTCATCATGGTGATCTGCGCGATCGGGGCCTACACGGTGCACAACTCGATTTTCGACGTGTGGATGATGATCGTGTTCGGGGTGATCGGGTACGTCTTCAAGAAGCTCAACTACCCGCTCGCGCCGCTGGTGCTCGCCATCGTGCTGGGTGACCGCGCCGAAGCCTCCTTCCGGCAGGCAATGCTGGTCTCGCAGGGCGACATGTCGATCTTCTTCTCCACGCCGCTGGTCGGCGGCCTGACGGGACTGGCGCTCTTCCTGCTGCTCTGGCCGGTCGTCAGTGCCGCAATAGTGCGAATGCGGCGCGCATGAGGCGCGCGCCAAGCGCCTAGGCCTCGGCGCCGAGCTTCTGCTTGAGGCGCGAGAGCGTCTCGGGCGTGAGGTTCAGGTAGGCGGCCAGCTCTTTCTTCGGGATGCGGCCGGCCAGTTCCGGGTGCTTCCGCTGGAAGCGCAGCAGTCGCCCCGGGGCGTCGAGGAGGTGCAGCGTGATCGTGTGCGCCATGACTTCCGACATCAGCTTCATGACCTCGTATTCGAAGCGCGACTTGACCGACGGGTGGCTTTCGAGGAAATCGACCCACTGCGGCATCGTGATCTTGGCGGTGCGCACCTTGGTGACGCCAACGATGGAGTAGGGCACCGGCGTCTTGAGGCGCCAGGCAGCATAGGAGGTGTCCATGTCGGCTTCCGCCGCGAAACGCAGGATCATCTCGTGCCCCTCGGCATTCGACACGACCCGCTTGAGCATGCCGTCAAGCACGAAGAACTGCTCCATCTCGGTGTCGCCCTGGCGCACCAGCAGCTCGCCCTTGCCGAAGTCGGCGATCTCGAGCAGCGGCTCGAGCTCATCCCACTCGGCCTGGGACATCTTGCCTAGGATGAGGCTTTGCCTGAGCTGGAGGCGGACGGTGTTGCTTTGAGGGTGGTTGGCGATCGAGGCCATGAGGCGCGCGGTAAAACTTCGTAGGCAAAACTGGGCGGTGAAACTGCGCATACGGACCAATCGGGAATTCTAGTCGAAAAAACCTTGACCTCAGTCAAGGTTGGCGAGTGGGCGTCTCCCTACCATTGTTCCCCCCGCATTCGCAGCCGCGCAAACACGGGCTGGCGGGCATTCGGAAGCACCTCAAAGGAGACCACAATGGGTTCTGTGGAGACGCAAGTCGCAGACAACGCCAAGACGGCCGGCGAAGGCCAGGGCGCGCAGTCAACGACCGACGGCTTTCACCTCGTCATCGATGCACTGAAGCTCAACGACATCGACACGATCTTCGGCCTGCCCGGAATTCCGATCACCGACTTCGCCCGCAAGGCGCAGGCTGCGGGTCTGCGGGTGATCTCGTTCCGGCACGAGCAGAACGCCGGCAATGCCGCCGCGATCGCCGGCTACATGACCCAGAAGCCCGGCATCTGCCTCACGGTGTCCGCGCCCGGCTTCCTCAACGGGCTGACCGCGCTCACCAATGCGACGACCAACTGCTTCCCGATGATCCTCATCAGCGGATCGAGCGAGCGGGAAATCGTCGACCTCCAGCAGGGCGACTACGAAGAAATGGACCAGCTGTCAATCGCCAAGCCCCTGTGCAAGGCCGCTTTCCGCGTGCTGAACGCGGAAGACATCGGCGTCGGCATCGCGAGGGCAATCCGCGCAGCGGTTTCCGGCCGTCCCGGCGGCGTTTACCTCGACCTGCCGGCCAAGCTGTTCGCGCAAAGCATGAATGCGCAGGCCGGCAGGGATTCGCTGATCAAAGTGGTCGACCCGGCGCCGAAGCAGATTCCCGGCGCCGATGCCATCAAGCGCGCGATCGACCTGCTCAAGGGCGCGAAGAAACCGTTGATCGTCCTGGGCAAGGGCGCGGCGTATGCGCAAGCCGATGACGACATTCGCGCGCTGATCGAGAAAACCGGCATCCCGTACCTGCCGATGTCGATGGCCAAGGGCCTGCTGCCCGACACGCACCGGCAATCCGCGTCTGCGGCCCGCTCCTATGTCCTGCCCGAGGCGGACGTAGTGATGCTGGTCGGCGCGCGCCTCAACTGGCTGCTCTCGCATGGCAAGGGCAAGACCTGGGGCGGCAAGACGCACAAGGACTGGGGCGGGCAGAAATTCATCCAGGTCGACATTTCGCCGCAGGAGGCGGACAGCAACGTGCGCATCGACGCGCCGCTGGTGGGCGATATCGGCTCCTGCGTCTCTGCGCTCCTCGCAGGGATCGGCTCAGGATGGGCCAAGCCACCGGTCGAATGGACGGGCGCGATCGCCGAGCGCAAGCAGAAGAACATCGCCAAGATGGCCGAGACGCTGGCGAAGAATCCGTCGCCGATGAATTTCCACAGCGCGCTGAACGTCGTGCGCGACATCGTCAAGGCAAACCCGGACGCGATCCTGGTGAACGAAGGCGCCAATGCGCTCGACTTCACGCGCAGCATCGTCGACATGTACAAGCCGCGCAAGCGCCTGGATGTCGGCACCTGGGGCATCATGGGCATCGGGATGGGGTTCGCGGTCGCGGCCGCCGTCGTTAGCGACCATCCGGTGATCGCTATTGAAGGCGACAGCGCTTTCGGGTTCTCGGGCATGGAAGTCGAGACCATCTGCCGCTACAACCTGCCGGTCTGCGTGGTGATCATGAACAACAACGGCGTCTACGGCGGCACGGACGTCAATCCAACCGGCGGGCCGGATGTTGCGCCCACCGTGTTCGTCAAGGGCGCGCGCTACGACAAGCTGATCGAGGCCTTCGGCGGCGTGGGCGTGCATGCCACGACGCCGGCCGAATTGCGCAAGGCGATGGAAGAGGCGATCCGCTCGCGCAAGCCCACGCTCATCAATGCCGTCATCGACGAGAC
>JANMDK010000278.1:0-3258 GCA_031376265.1 Pseudomonadota bacterium | reverse complement strand
CATGTGCGCCTTGCGGATGCGCTTGTCCATCTCCTCGAGGTCCGCGCCCTCCTCGCCCTCGCCGAGCTCTTTCTGGATCGCCTTCACCTGCTCGTTGAGGTAGTACTCGCGCTGGCTTTTCTCCATCTGGCGCTTGACGCGCCCGCGGATGCGCTTTTCGACCTGGAGGATGTCGATCTCGGTTTCGAGCTGCGAGAGCAGGTGCTCGAGCCGCGCCTTGACGTCGAACATCTCGAGCACCTGCTGCTTCTGCTCGAGCTTGAGCGGCAGGTGAGCGGCCACCGTGTCCGCCAGGCGGCCGGCTTCATCGATGCCGGAAAGCGAGGTGAGGATCTCGGGCGGGATTTTCTTGTTGAGCTTGACGTACTGGTCGAAAGCCGAGAGCAGCGCGCGGCGCATCGCTTCGACCTCGTGCTGGACCGCGCCTTCGGGCGGGATCACGCTCGCCTCGGCGATCCAGTGGCTCTTGAGATCGGTGATCTCGCCGATGCGCGCGCGGCTGCCGCCTTCCACCAGCACCTTGACCGTGCCGTCGGGCAGCTTGAGCATCTGCAGGATGTTCGAAATGCAGCCGATCTCGTACATGTCCTCGGGGCCTGGATCGTCCTTGGCCGCCGATTTCTGCGCCACCAGGAGGATGGATTTGCCGGCTTCCATCGCCGTCTCCATGGCCTTGATTGACTTCGGGCGACCCACGAAGAGCGGAATGACCATGTGGGGAAACACCACCACATCCCGCAACGGGAGCAACGGGTACTGGGTGTTCTGGTTTTCTTTTTCCTGCGTGTCGGACATTTGGGTCCTCGGGCCTGGATAACCTGGCAAAAAATGCTAAGAAAGCGACCCCGGGTAGATGCGGCCGCTTTGCCTCAATGCAACCTCACGCCGAGCTGCCGGCGACCTTCTGCTGGTCCGAATAGATGAGGATCGGCTTGCCGTCCGCCGTGACCATCGCCTCATCCACCACTACCTTGCTCACGTTCTCCATGGTCGGTAATTCGTACATGGTGTCGAGCAGGATCTGCTCGAGGATCGAACGCAGGCCGCGGGCGCCGGTCCTGCGGGCCAGCGCCTTCTTCGACACGGCGGCCAGCGCGGGGATGCGCACCTCGAGTTCGACGCCTTCCATGAGGAAGAGTTTCTGGTATTGCTTGAGCAGGGCGTTCTTCGGCTCGGTGAGGATCTGGATCAGCGCCGCCTCGTCCAGCTCCTCGAGCATCGCCGCCACCGGCAGGCGCCCGACGAATTCCGGGATCAGGCCGTACTTGATCAGGTCTTCCGGCTCGGTGCCGCGCAGCACTTCGCTGATGTCCTTGCCGCTGCGCGTGCTCCTGACTTCGGCGCCGAAGCCGATGCCGGATTTCTCCGAGCGCGCGCGGATGATCTTGTCGAGGCCGTCGAAGGCGCCGCCGCAGATGAACAGGATGTTGGTCGTGTCGACCTGCACGAAATCCTGGTTCGGGTGCTTGCGGCCGCCCTGCGGCGGGACCGAGGCGATCGTGCCTTCGATCAATTTGAGCAGCGCCTGCTGCACGCCCTCGCCCGAAACGTCGCGGGTGATGGAAGGATTGTCCGACTTGCGCGAGATCTTGTCGATCTCGTCGATGTAGACGATGCCGCGCTTGGCCTTGTCGACGTCGTAGTCGCAATTCTGCAGCAGCTTCTGGATGATGTTCTCGACGTCTTCTCCGACATAACCGGCTTCGGTCAGCGTCGTCGCGTCTGCAATCACGAAAGGCACGTTAAGCAGGCGCGCGAGCGTCTGCGCGAGCAGCGTCTTGCCGGAGCCCGTTGGGCCGATCAGCAGGATGTTCGACTTCGCGAGCTCGACCTCGTCGTTCTTGGTGAGGTGCTTCAACCGCTTGTAGTGGTTGTAGACCGCGACCGAGAGGATCTTCTTGGCCTGGTTCTGGCCGATCACGTACTGGTCGAGGATCTCGCGGATCTCGCGAGGCGTCGGCAGGTCCGACTTGGCGCCCTTGCCGCCTTTGTCGGTCGCCGTCTCCTCGCGGATGATGTCGTTGCAGAGCTCGATGCACTCGTCGCAGATGAAGACGGAGGGCCCCGCAATGAGCTTCCTTACCTCGTGCTGGCTTTTCCCGCAGAACGAGCAGTACAGCAGCTTTTCGCCCGAGGAGGTCTTTTCCGACATATGCGTTTTGGCTCCGCCTGTTCCTGTTCGTTAGTCCAGTATGACTTACCCTGCGCCCTGCGCCCGCGACGTCAGCACCTTGTCGACGATTCCGTACTTTACCGCCGAGTCGGCCGAGAGGAAGTTGTCGCGGTCCGTGTCCTTCGCAATCGTATCAACGTTCTGCCCCGAGTGCTTCGCGAGGATCTCGTTCAGGCGCTGGCGCAGGAAAAGAATTTCCTTGGCATGGATCTCGATGTCCGAGGCCTGGCCCTGGAACCCGCCCATCGGCTGGTGGATCATGACGCGCGAATTCGGCAGGCAGAAGCGCTTGCCCTTCTCGCCCGCGGCCAGCAGCAGCGATCCCATGCTGGCGGCCTGGCCGACGCACAGCGTCGAAACGTTCGGCTTGATGAATTGCATGGTGTCGTAGATCGCCAGTCCCGCCGAAACCGAGCCGCCCGGCGAGTTGATGTAGAACGAGATGTCCTTGTCGGGATTCTCGGATTCGAGGAAGAGTAGCTGCGCGACGATCAGGTTGGCTGTGACTTCGTTCACGACGCCGACCAGAAACACCACGCGTTCCTTCAGCAGGCGCGAATAGATGTCGTAAGCGCGCTCGCCGCGGCCCGATTGCTCGATGACCATGGGCACCAGGCCCAGGGCGTGGGGATCCGCGCTGCCGGAGGGGGCCTGCCAGAGAGTGTCGATCATGTGCCGCTTCCCATCAGTTCGTCGAAACCAATCGCCTTGTCGACGACCTTGGCTTTCGCGAGCACCCAGTTGACGACGTTGTCCTCGAGGGCGAGGCCTTCCATCTCAGTCAGGCGTTGCGGCTGCATGTAGAACCATTTTACCACCTCGGCGGGGCTCTCGTAGGACTGCGCCTGCTCCTCGATCAACTTGCGGATCTAGTCGGGCTTGGGCCGCAGGCCCTCGCTCTTCGCCAGCTCGCCGATGATGAGTCCAAGCGCGACCCGGCGCTTGGCGCCCGATTCGAACGCGCTCGGCTCGAACGGCAGCGTCTCCATCTTGAGCCCGCGCGCCTCGAGGTCTGCGCACGCCTGCTTGACCATGTTCTGGGTCTCCATCTCGACCAGCGCCTTGGGCAGCTCGACCGGGGTGCT
>JANMDK010000294.1:0-1911 GCA_031376265.1 Pseudomonadota bacterium | reverse complement strand
GAGGGCGGCTGCATAGGATCGAAGCACATGATCCAGGTCGAAGGACTGCTCGGCCGCGCCGGGGCGCTGGTGGTCGGGGAGCCGACCTCCAACTACACGGCCGTCGGCCACAAGGGCTCGATGAAGTTCTGGGCCAAATTCCGCGGCGTGACCGCGCACGGATCGATGCCCCACCTCGGCGTGAATGCGATCTACAAGGCGGCCCACGCGGCGTCCAAGCTGGAGAAATTCGAGTTCCACGACCACCCGCACCCGGTCATGGGTTCGCCGTCGTTAAATGTCGGCACCTTCCATGCGGGCCAGACGATCAATTCGGTCCCGGATGAAGCGGTGCTCGGCGTCGACGTTCGCTCGATCGTCGGCATGGACCACGCGGCCGTGCTTGCCCGGCTGCGGGAAATGCTGGGCGAGGAGGCCGAGCTCGACGTGTTCCAGGACATGCCTGCGGTGTGGACCGAGCCCGAGCATGAATGGATGCAGCGCATCTTCGAGATCAGCGCGAAGACGCTGGGCGAGAAACCCGTGGCGCGGACCGTGAGCTACAACAGCGACGCCGGCAATTTCCTCAAGAAATGGCGCGGCGCCCCCACGGTCATCCTCGGCCCGGGGGAGCCGGCGATGGCCCACCAGACCGACGAGTACTGCAACATGACGAGGATCCGCGAGTCGGTGGCGATCTATGAAGAGATCATCCGCGACTGGTGCGGCATCTGAGCTTGAAGCGTGAGTCCAGCGGGTCGAGAATCGAGCCTTTAGCCTTATAATTCACAGTCCTGGCAGATTTTCCTGCCCCACGAGCGCGCCCAATCCGCATGACCCTGTTCGCACTCGGCCTGAATCACCAGACCGCGCCGCTGGCCATCCGCGAGCGGGTTGCGTTCGCAACCGATGCGCTTTCGAAAGCCGTCGGCGAACTCATGCGGGTCGGACCGGTCAAGGAAGCCGCGATCATCTCGACCTGCAACCGCACCGAGCTGTACGTCTCGGCCGGGGAGGCGGCCGCCGCAGCCGGCTGGCTGGCCGAGTATCACCGCGTCCCGGCGGGAGAGCTCGTGCCCTACCTCTACACGCTCCCTCAGGACCAGGCGGTGCGCCATGCGTTCCGCGTGGCCTCGGGGCTGGACTCGATGGTGCTCGGCGAGCCGCAGATCCTCGGCCAGATGAAGGACGCGGTGCGCGCGGCCGAGTCAGCGGGCACGCTCGGCACCACGCTGCACAAGCTTTTCCAGAAGTCCTTTGCGGTGGCGAAAGAGGTGCGCACCACGACGCAGCTCGGCGCGCACAGCGTTTCGATGGCTGCAGCCGCGGTGAAGCTGGCCGCGCGGATCTTCCCCTCGATCGGCGAGCAGAACGTGCTCTTCATCGGCGCAGGCGAAATGATCGAGCTTTGCGCCACGCATTTTGCCGCGCAGGGCCCGGCGCGCCTGACGGTGGCGAACCGCACGCTCGAGCGCGCGGCGGCGCTGGCGCACCGGTTCGGCGGCAATGCGATCGAGTTGCGCGCGCTTCCCGAGCGCCTGCACGAATACGACATCGTCATCTCGAGCACCGCGAGCTCGCTGCCGATCCTCGGCAAGGGGCTGGCGGAGCGGGCGCTCAAGGCCCGCCGCCACCGGCCGATGTTCATGGTGGATCTCGCCGTGCCGCGCGATATCGAGGCCGAGGTCGCCGAGCTCGACGATGTCTTCCTGTACACGATCGACGACCTTTCCGGCGTCGTGTCGGCGAACCTCGATGCGCGCCGCTCGGCCGTCGAGCAGGCCGAGGCGATCATCGACACGCAGGTCGGCCAGTTCATGCACTGGATGCAGGGGCGCCAGTCGGTGCCGCTGATCCGCGCGCTGCGCGACCAGGCCGAGGACGCGCGCCGGCTCGAGGTCGAGCGCGCGCTCAGGCTGCTTGCGCGCGGCG
>JANMDK010000293.1:0-4293 GCA_031376265.1 Pseudomonadota bacterium | reverse complement strand
CTCGCCGGCAAGCAGGTTGAACACCGGCGTGTTCTTGAAGAGGCCGCGCGTGTTGCCCTCGCGAACGAACTTCTGCAGGTCCGGCCCGAAGAGCGAGGAGAAGATCGCATCCGGCTTCGAGTCCATGAGCGCCTGCACCACTGCGCCGGCGTCGATCTTGACCAGCGCCGGGGCCTGTTCGGTCACGAACTGCACGCCGGGCTGCTTGGCCTGCAGGAGCTTCTTGAACCACAGGGTGGCCGACTGGCCGTACTCGTAGTTCGGGTAGACGATCGCCCATTTGACTTTCTTCAGCTTCACCGCGTCGGGAATCAGCATCGCGGTCTGCATGTAGGTCGAGGGGCGCAGGCGGAAGGTGTAGCGGTTGCCGTTTTCCCACACGATCTTGTCGGTGAGCGGCTCGGCCGCGACGAACACGATCTTGCGCTGGTTGGCGAGGTTGCTCACGGCGAGACCCACATGCGAGGGGAACGTGCCCATCAGGAGGCTGACGTTCTCGCGCGCGATCAGCTCCTCGGCCACGCGCACCGCGTCGCCGGGGTTGCCGTTATCGTCGCGCGAGATGACCTCGATCTTGCGGCCGAGCACGCCGCCGGACTTGTTGATCTCGTCGAGCGCAAGCTCCCAGCCCTTCTTGTACGGGTCGAGGAAGGCGGTGAAGACCTTGTAACTGTTAAGTTCCCCGATCTTAATCGGTTGCGCGTGCGCGCTTGTACCGAAAAGGAGCAGGGCGGCCGCGGCCGCCGAAGAGAACACGATCGCAAAAAACCGGGCATTCAAACACTTCATTTTTTTCTCCCTTCCATGTTGTTGCAGCGATGTTACCCCAACCTTCAGGTGGCCCCGTTCGCCCTGCGCGCCATCGCCTCGCGCAGCGCCGGCAGGAAGACTTTTTCATACTGGTTGGTGCCGAAAACGCTCCAGGTGACCTCGCCATTGACCACCAGCAGGAATCGCGGCACCCCGCGGGAGGGCCCCAGCCGGCGGCCGAGCCACTTGAGCTCGTCGGGGTAGTGGCGCTCCTCGATCGGCCGGCGCAGCGTCTCCCCGCGCACTTCGTAGTAGCGCACCGCGCGGCCGGCCGGCGTCGCGTCGAGCTCCTTGAGGAGTTCGCCCTTGGCGCGCGCTTCCCAGTGCTGGCAGTACGGGCAGTCGTTGGTGCCGAGGTAAACGACGGTGAGGCTGTCGGCGGCCGGCGCAGTGCCAATGCATGACCAGAAGGCAAGGAAGGCGAAGAGGCGCTTCAGCATTGGGCTCTCAAAAAATACGGCGGGCGCTCCCTGAGGGTGCGCCACTGCGATTGCAAAGAAAGGAGCGCATCGAACGCCAGGCCCGCTTTTTCCAACTGGCGAGCGGCGCGCAGTCCGGCTTCAAGAGCTTCGTTGACGGTCGGACCCGGCAATGCGCCGACCTCCACGGTGACCAGACGGTCGCCCAGGTCGCTGTCTTCCTTCACCTCGCGCGCCGGCAGGCGGCGGATCGCCGGGTGATTCACGTTGACGGCGTTGGCGATCATGGTGGCGGCAGCGTCGGCGATCGATGCGCTCTTCGCAAGCACCGTGACCGAGTCCGCAATGCCCAGCGACTGGGAGCGGCCACGCCAGCCCGAGGTTGCAACGCCGCGCACTGGGTCGCCAGCATGAACCTTGAGATCACCGTCTAACACAGGGTGATTGGGGTCGGCCGCAACGCCGACCTCAAATACCGCATACCCCTCGAGATGCAGCGCGATGTCGCCGCCGTTGTTCACGTACGCCTTTTCGAGCTTGCGTCCGAGCACCAGAGCCTCGAGCAGTTCCTCGGCCACGGCGCCGGCCACGGCGGCCATGGGCGTGATGAAGGCTTTGCGGTGCGGCCAGGCTGCGTGAAACATTCGCTTCGCTACCGGCCTGCGGACCAGGGGATACGCTGCGCCGACCGGTGCTCGCAGAATCTCGAGCTCCTCCACCAGGGATTCCAGCAGCCCATCGAAACGCTCAACGGCTTGCGCGTAGGCGAGTTCCACTTCGGATGCGGGTCCCCAGGCTTCGACGATGCAATCGATCGGCCCGTGCTGCAGGTGCAGGCGGCCGTCAACAAAGCGGGTGTCTAGACGTTGCGTCACGGGAATCCGTACTCGAGTGCAAAAAATACCCGCACTCAGACGAAGTCCGAAGACTGCACCCGCTTCACGCCGGCCTTGCTCATGTCGGCCCAGGCCTTGGCCACCGAGCCATTGAGGTCGATGCCGCGCGACGCGTCTTCGATGACCGAAGCGGCGAACCCCGCCTTGCGCGCGTCCAGGGCTGTCCACGCGACGCAGAAATCGGTCGCGAGGCCGGCGACAAAGACTTCCTTGATGCCGCGCGCCTTGAGGTAAGCAGCGAGGCCGGTGCTGGTCTTGCCGTCGGCTTCCATGAAGGCGGAATAGCTGTCGGTATCCTTGTTGAAGCCCTTGCGGATCACGAGTTGCGCATGCGGAATGTCGATGTCCTTGTGTACGGCGGCATCCTGGGAGCCCTGCACGCAATGGTCCGGCCAGAGGACCTGCGTGCCGTACTTGAGCTTGGTCGTCTCGAAAGGTTTCTTGCCCGAATGGCTAGAGGCGAATGACGCGTGCCCTTTCGTGTGCCAGTCCTGGGTGATGACCACGTTCTGGAACGACTTTGCCAGCTTGTTGATGATCGGCACGACCTGCTCGCCGCCCTTGACCGGCAGCGTGCCGCCGGTCACGAAGCAGTTCTGCACGTCGACGACGATGAGGGCGCTGGCCGGTCCGGGCTTGATCGGCGCGGCCCATGCGCGAAACGCGGCGCCGCCCAATGCCAGTGTCCCGAGCGCGGCTGCGAACTTGAGGCTTTCACGACGCTTGATGTCCATCCTGTTCTCCCTTCAGTACGGTTGCATGAATCGAGGTCAGCGCTGGCCGTCCTCGCCCTTGATGTCCTTCGCCGCCAGCCCGCCGACACGCGAGTGGATGCGGCCGCCGGTGGTCATTCCGAGCAGGTAAACGATCTCGCCGGGCCTTGGCGCATCGGCCACGCGCACTTCGATCGCGTCGAAATGGCTGCGCACGTACGCCGCGTCCTTGTGGTGGATCGGGATGTCGAGCGTGGTGCCGGCCGCGCCGACCTTGGTGGCCGAGGGCACGATCGCCTTGGCGGAACCCAGCACCTCGCGCATAGCATACCCGCCGGGCACATGCCAGAGCGCGCCATGCTCGAGCTCGCCGTCGGTGCCGATGATCGAGCCCTTGCCATAGGCCTCGACAGCTTTCGCGCCGCCGAGCGCTGCCACGAGCCGGCTCGTGAGCTCGATGCCCAGGGGCTTGAGCGCTTCCATCATCGGCGTGATGTCCTCGACATGCTTGCCGGCGTAGGGATTGCTGATCACCGCGGCAATCGCTCCGCGCAGCTGGGGCTTGCCCGGCGGCGGGCCGCCGTCATGCCGGATCTCTTCGACCTGCAGGTGGATCTTGCGGACGCTGTAGAGGCTGCTCATGACGACTCCGGTGTTTTGCCTACAGGCCAGGGATTGGGCGATCGCCAACCCTGGGCTCGGAAGGTTGCGTTCTTAAGCACATCCTCCAACGCCACCACGCTGCCCATGTGGCCGCCCATCGCCGCATAGCTCGCCCGAGGCATCGTGAATTCGATCGGCAGCACCAGCGCCGGAGTCGGCACATAGCCGAACGAGTTGTCCGGCATGGCGAGCACGTCGACCATCACGGTGATGCCGCCGCCGGGCCATACGTACACCGGCGCGCCGCCGCAAGTCACGCGGGTGACCAGGTCCTTGACGGAGCGGGTGAGGCGCACAGGGTTTTCGGTCACGCCGGCTCGTAACGACCCTCCGGCGCCACCCATGAAGAGCACGCTGCAAAGCGCCGGCTCGCAGTTCTCCGCAATCCGGTCCACGACCACCTTGACCGCCTCCGGCATCGGCGCCTTCTGCGGTTTCAATTCCTTGTCGAGCACGAACCACTCGGCGTCCTCGCCGGTGGTCGAGACCATCAACAGCCGCATCCCCGGCCACGCGGTCTTCGGGTCGATCTTCTCGATGATCGTGAGCGGGTCTTCCACATTGGTGCCGCCCCAGCCCATGCCGGGATCTGCGACCTTGAAGTAGCGGCCCGGTGTGGACTTGCGGCCGCGCACGCGGATACCCGCGGGCTTCATGTCGAGGAACTTGCCGGCCTGGTGTTCGGTCAGCACGCCGGTGATTTGTTCGTCCACGACTATGACCTCGTCGCTGTGGCCGAGCCACTGCTGCGCGAAGATGCCGATGGTGGCCGAGCCGCAGCCCACGCGCATG
>JANMDK010000252.1:0-2007 GCA_031376265.1 Pseudomonadota bacterium | reverse complement strand
CATCCTCGATGTCGCGGCACCGGCCCCGGGCGGCGTGATGGTCGCCAATCCCCCGTACGGCGAGCGGCTCTCGGATGCAGACGAGCTTGCGGCGCTCTATCCGAAGCTCGGCAACGCGCTCAAGCAGCGCTTCGCCGGCTGGCGCTGCCATTTCCTGACCGCGGATTTCCGCATGGCCAAGATGATCCGGCTTTCACCGAGCCGCCGCGTGCCGCTCTTCAACGGCGCGCTGGAGTGCCGCCTGTTCGAGTTCGTGGTCGTCGCCGGGTCGAACCGCAAGTAGCTAGCGCGCGAAATCGGGCGGGACCACGCCCGTCTTGACCCAGGAGCGCATCGCCAGGACGGCCTCGCTTTCCACGCCGACGAAGCCGTGCGCAGTGAAAGCCTGGCAAACGTCGCCGCGGCCGGGCCCGCCGCCGCGAGCGGTGAGCAGCGGCTTTCCGCTTGTTTTTGCAAAGCGCACCGCGTCGCGGTAGTCCGTATACGGGCAGGGATCGTCTTCGTGGTGGACCCACAGGAGGTCGGAAGCGAGCTCGTCCCACTTCACGCGCGAGAGGCCCGGGCCGTTGCGCGAAGGGCGGAACACCGAAGCCGTCAGGATCGTGCGCTTCGCGATTCTGGGGTTCATGCGCGCCGCGTGAAACGCGCTGATCGAGCCTTCGCTCGTGCCGACGAAGGTCCAGTCCGCGAGGCCGTGCGCGCGCCCTACCTCTTCCAATAGCGCAGCGACGTCTGCGCCGTAGCGGGGCGTCTCGCGCCAGTGCTGGAAAAAGGTCGCCCACTGGTCGGAAGGTGCATCCAAGACGACGACGAGCGTTTCATCGTCGAGCCAGTGCCGGCGAGAGCGCACCAGGAAATTGCCGCCCATGCCGAACCTCGGTTGCCCGTCCTCTTCCCGCAACCGCATGATCCCCGGATGGCCGGGGAATAGCGCGATGCCATGTTTGAGCGCTTTCGCGTCCTGCAGGTGCGTCACCAGCCCGGAGATCGTGTAGCCGTCGCGCTGCACGGTGGCAACCCGCGTGGGATGGGCAAGGTTGGCGTCGGTGGATGCCGCCTGGGCGAGTGCGGCGTCGCCGGGGGCGAGCAACGCCGAGGCGAGGAGGAGAGTGCGGGCGACTCGCACTGCGCTACTCCTTGAGTTTGCGGTCTTCGCGCTTGGCCTCTTCCATCGCCTCCGGCTCGAGCTCTTCCGCGAATCGGTTCATGCGGATGAAAAAGCCCCATGCGGCCAGCAGGAGGGCGACGGCTACGAGCAGGCTGGCGGCGAACGGCAGCTGCGAGGTGTCTTCGTGCATCGCCTTGAATGTCGCCACCAGTCCCTCGATCGCGAGCGCGACGATGATCACCACAAAGAAACGCGAGATGAAGCGCCGCACGCGGGTCGGGGCGCTGATATCCGCGTTGCGGATGACCTCTTCCTCGGCGATGGTCTCGGCGATCTGAAGCGCCACCACGGCGGCAGTCAACAGCCCGACGGCCTCGATGATGGTCTGCGCCGCAGCCTGGTCGAGCCCGCCCGCGAACGCGAGCCAGCCGGCGCGGGCCGCGATCGTCACGAGCATCAGTGCAGCGCAGGCGAAGAGAAAGGCCATGAGCGCATGCACCGCGCGGAACGCGCCGGTCAGTAGTTTCATTTCGGCTCCCTTTTGCGGCAGATCATTCGACCACCTTGCCGCGCAGCGCCTTGATGCGCCCGCGCAGCACCTTGCCTTCCAGCCGCTTCCTCTTAGCACTGCGGCTCGGTTTCGTGGGCCGGCGTTTCTTGGGGACGAAAGCCGCGGCGCGCACCAGTTCGTGCAGGCGTGCCAGGGCCTCTTCCCGGTTCATGTCCTGGCTGCGGTGCTGCTGCGCCTTGATCACCACGATGCCGGTGCGCGTGATGCGCTGGTCAGAGAGTTTCAGGAGCCGCGCCTTGACTGCGTCCGGCAGGCTGGAAGCGGCCACGTCGAAGCGCAGGTGGATCGCGTTGGAAACCTTGTTGACGTTCTGGCCGCCGGCGCCCTG
>JANMDK010000246.1:0-8957 GCA_031376265.1 Pseudomonadota bacterium | reverse complement strand
GCGAAAACTGCTTTTGCAAGAACCTTCATTCCATCCCCTTAGATTTTGTTTCTCGCGATTACCTGCTTCGCGATGATCATGCGCTGCATTTCGTTGGTGCCTTCGCCGATGCAGAGCAGCGGCGCGTCACGATACAGACGTTCGACTGAGAATTCCTTCGAATAGCCATAGCCGCCGTGGATGCGCATGGCCTCGTGCGCATTCTCGAAGGCCGCCTCGGTGGCGAAATACTTTGCCATGCCGGCCTCCATGTCGCAGCGCTCGCCGCGGTCGTAGATCTGCGCCGCATTCTTCACCAGCAGCCGTGCCGCCTCCACCCGCGTGGCCATCTCACCGATCTTGAGCTGGATTGCCTGGTGCTCGCAGATCGGCTTGCCGAAAGTCTGGCGCTGCTGCGAATACTTGACCGCCTCGGACAACGCCGCCTGCGCGATGCCCACGCCACGCGATGCCACATTGATTCGCCCGAGCTCCAGGCCGCCGACCGCCTGGTGAAAGCCCCGCCCCTCCTCGCCGATGAGGTTCGCAGCCGAGATCTTGTAATCGTCGAACACCAGCTCGGCCGAGTCGATGCCCTTGTAGCCGATCTTCTCCAGCTTCTTGCTCGCCGTAAAGCCCGTGCCTTTCTCGCACAGGAACATCGACATGCCCTTGTGGCGCGGCTCGGCCTCCGGGTTCGTCTTGACCAGCACCGCGAAGCAGGAGCCTTGGATGCCGTTGGAGATCCAGGTCTTGGTGCCGTTGAGGATGTAATGGGATGCACTGCGGTCACCCGACTTCACCGCCCGCGTACGGATCGCCTGCAAGTCGGTGCCCGCATTGGGCTCAGTGAGCGCCAGCCCGCCGCGGATCTCGCCCGTCGCGAACTTGGGCAGGTATTTCTTCTTGAGCGCTTCGCTGCCGTAGCGCTCGGTGAGCAGCGCCATCATGAGGTGGGAGTTGAAGATGCCGGTGAGCGACATCCACACTTCGGAGATCCTCGCCACGATGCGGCCATAGAGTTCGGCCGACAAACCCAGCCCGCCGTACTCCGGGCTGATCGTCGCGCCAAAGAGGCCGAGCTCCTGCATCTGCCCGACCATCTTCGCCGGCCAGATGTCGTCATGCTCGAGCTTCATGACGTTGGGCTCGACTTCGCGCACCAGCCACCGGTCGATGGCTTCGAGGATCTGCTTCGCCTCGGGCGAGTCCGGGCCCACGGCGTAACGGGGAGTGGTTGTCATGTTCAATAGCCTGCTTTTTCTTCGAGTTGATTTCCGCGGCGCATGACGAGCATCGTGCGCTCGAATTCGCACACGACCTCATTGCGCTGGTTGCGGCCAATGGTCTTGATGGTGACGATGCCCTGGTCCGGGCGGGACTTCGACTCTCTCTTGTTCAGCACCGTCGATTCGGCGTAGAGCGTGTCGCCGGCAAACACGGGTTTCGGCATCGTGATCTTTTCCCAGCCGAGGTTCGCTATGGCCTTCTGGCTGGTGTCCGAGACGCTCATGCCGACGAGCATCGAGAGGGTGAGCGTGCTGACCACGAGCGGCTTGCCGAACTCCGTGTGCCTGGCGTACTCGGCGTCGAAATGCACCGGGTGCTGGTTCATGGTGAGCAGCGTGAACCAGGTGTTGTCGGTTTCCGAGATGGTGCGCCCGGGCCGGTGCTCGTAGGTGGCGCCGATCTCGAAATCCTCGAAATACCGCCCGAACCGTTCGCGGTAGCGGTTCTCGCCTACTTTTACGGATTCTCCTGCCATCGCGACCTCCTTTAATTGTCCAGACAATTGTACAATGCCGGCAGACGAAAAAAACAGCGAGGAGACCCCATGGTTCGATTCATCCTGAGCGCGGCGCTTTGCCTGTTCGCCGCAAGCGCAGCCGCCCAACCCTACCCGTCGAAGCAGGTGCGAATGATCGTCGGGTTCCCGCCCGGGCAGGCCACCGATATCGTCGCGCGGCTGGTGGCGGAAAAGCTGTCGACCCGCCTCGGCCAGTCGTTCTTCGTCGACAACAAGCCGGGCGCCGCGGGCATCATCGGCACCGAGCTGACGGCCAAGGCGCCGCCCGACGGCTACACGCTGCAGATGAATTCGAGCGGCCCGCTCTCGGTCAATCCCGGCTTGTATGCCAAGCTGCCCTACGACCCGATCCGCGACCTGCAGCCGATTTCCTTGGCCGCCACGGTGCCGCTCTTCCTCGTCGTGCATCCGTCGGTCAAGGCCAACAACGTGAAAGAGCTGGTCGCGCTGGCCAAATCCCAGCCGGGCAAGCTCAACTACGCCTCGGGCGGCAGCGGGGTGACCAATCATCTGGTCATGGAGATGTTCAAGTTCGCCGCCGGCCTCGACATGGCGCATGTGCCCTACAAAGGCGGCCCGCCCGCGGTCACCGACCTGATCGCCGGCCAGGTCTCGCTGATGTTCGAGACCGGGCCGGGCATCCTGCCGCATGTGCGCAGCGCCAAGCTGCGCGCCCTCGGCGTCGGCAGCGTCAAGCGCTCCGCTGCGACACCGGACCTGCCGACGATCGCGGAACAGGGCTACCCGGGGTTCGACGGCGTAGCCTGGATCGGCTTCGTCGCGCCCGCCGGCGTTCCGCGCGCCATCGTCGACAAGCTCGCCGCAGAGACCGCCGCAATCATTGCGCTCCCTGACGTGCGAGAGCGGCTGCTGGCGCTTGGCGCTGAACCCGCCGCCAACACGCCCGACGAATTCGGCGCCTATATCAAGAGCGAGATCGCCAAGTGGGGCAAGGTCATCAAGGAATCCGGCGCGAAGGTGGAGTGAGCGTGCCTACAGGAATCTCCAGCGCGCTTGCCGGGTTCACGGCAGGCCTTCGCTGGGAAGCAATCCCCGCGGAAGTGCGCACGCGCGCGAAGCACCTCATCCTCGACGCCATCGGCTGCGGCCTCGCGGCCCGCCGCTTCGAGTTCGCCGCCGTTTCATTCCGGGCGATCGTCGAACTCGGCGGCCAAGGCGAGCGCAGCGTCGTCGGCCATTCGATGCGGCTTCCCTTGCGCGATGCGGTGCTCGCCAACGGCCTCCTGATGCACGGTCTCGACTACGACGACACGCACAGCGAAGGCATCGTGCACCTCACCGTTGGCGTGCTGCCTGCCGCGATCGGGGTGGCGGCGGAACTCGATCGCTCCGGACGAGACCTGCTGGTCGCCTACATCGCGGGCGTCGAGGCCGGCGCCCGGCTGGGCTCGGTCGCCAAGGGGGGCTTTCACCAAGTGGGTTTTCATCCGACCGGCGTCATCGGCGCCTTCGCAAGCGCGCTGGCGGCCGGCAAGCTGCACGGCCTCGACCACGACCAGCTGGTTAATGCGCAAGGGGTCGCACTCTCGGCCGCCTCGGGCAGCCTCGAATTCCTCGAAGACGGGTCGTGGACCAAGCGCTTCCACCCGGGCTGGGCGGGCGTTGGCGGCATCACCGCTGCCATGCTGGCCAAGCACGGTTTCGTTGCGCCGGCTGCGGCGTACGAGGGGCGCTTCGGCCTCTTCAAGTCGCACCTCGGTGCGCTCGACGCGCAATGCGACTACGCGCGGGCCACGCAAGGTTTGGGAAGCGATTGGGAAACGACGAACGTCGCGGTCAAGCCCTACCCGGCCTGCCATTTCGTGCACGCCTTCGCCGATGCCGCGCTCGCGCTGCGCCGCAAAGGGGTGGCGGCGGAACAGGTCGAATCGATTACCGCGCTGGTCCCTGCGGAAGTGGTCAAGACCGTCTGCGAGCCTGCAGCGAACAAGCAGCGCCCGGCCAACGAGTACGACGCCAAGTTCAGCGTCCCCTATGTAATCGCCGCGACACTTTGCGCCGGCAAGTTCGGCCTTGCCGAGCTCGAGGATGCTGCGCTCGAGGATCCGCAAACCCTTGCACTCGCCTCCAGGGTCGGCTATCGCGTCGACCCGGACTCGGGTTTCCCGAAGCACTATTCCGGCGAAATCGTCGTGCGGCTCAAGGACGGCCGCGAGCTCCGCCATCGCGAATCGATCAACCGGGGCAGCGCCGACCGCCCGCTGGCCAACGCCGAAGTCGAGGCGAAGTTCCTGCAGAACGCCGCGCTCTGCGTCACGGAAAGCCGCGCCAGACTCATTCGCGATGCGGTGCTCGGCCTGGACGAGCAACCGGCGCGCGCATTGGAGGAAGCCCTGCGTGAAAGCTGACCTGCCGCTCGCCGGAATCCGCGTCCTTGCCGTCGAGCAATACGGCGCCGGCCCCGCGGGCACGATCTACCTTGCGGACCTCGGCGCCGAAGTCATCAAGATCGAGAACCTGCGCGAAGGCGGCGACGTCGGCCGGCGCGTCGGCCCGCACTTCTTCGGTCCGGAAGACAGCCAGTTCTACCAGACCTTCAACCGCAACAAGCGCTCGGTGGCACTGGACTTGCAGTCCGCCGAAGGCAAGTGCGTGTTCCTCGATTTGGTGAAGAAAGCCGATGGCGTCATCGACAACCTGCGCGGCGACCTGCCGGAAAAGCTCGGCCTCACCTACGCCGCGCTCAAGGACGTAAACCCGCGCATCGTCTGCTCGCATCTTTCGGCCTATGGGCGCGAGGGATCGCGTGCCGCCTGGCCCGGCTACGACTACCTCATGCAGGCAGAAGCCGGGCACATGTCGCTCACCGGCGAGCCCGACGGCCCGCCCGAGCGCTATGGCCTATCGGTCGTGGACCTGATGACCGGGCTCGCAGCCGCGTTCGCCCTCCTCGCCGGCATCACCAGCGCGCGCGTGACCGGGCGCGGGCGAGACCTCGACACCAGCCTTTTCGACCTCGCGCTGTTCAACCTCAATTATCCGGGCAGCTGGTACCTCAACTCGGGCGCGGTGCAGGGGCGGGAGAAGCGCTCGGCGCATCCGTCGCTGGTGCCGAGCCAGCTCTACCGCACGAAGGACGGCTGGATCTTCGTGATGTGCAACAAGGAGAAGTTCTGGGGCGTGCTGGCGACGGAACTCGGCCGGCCGGAATGGGCGACCGACCCGCGCTACGCCACCTTCCCTGCGCGCCTGGAGCGCCGCGACGAGCTGACAGAGTTGCTCGACGAAGCTTTCTCGAATGACACCACGAGTGCGTGGCTGCAAAAGCTCACCGGCAAAGTGCCGGTCGCGCCGGTCAACGACATTGCGCAGGCGCTGGACAGCCCTTTCGTCGCCGAGCGCGGCGGCGTTGCAGACTACGCCTACCCAGACGGCAGGACCGCTCGCCTGGTCGTGAACCCGATCCGGGTAACGGATGTCGACCTCCCGCGCCGTGCCGCGCCCGCAATGGGCGAGTACACGGATGCGCTGCTGGCCGAGGCCGGTTACAGCGCCGAGCGCATCGCTACGCTGCGCTCGAAAAAGATCGTGGGATGAAGCAGCACCGCTACGAGCAGATCGCCAAGGCGCTGAGCGCGCGGATCACCTCAGGCGAAGTCGCCGTCGGCGAGTCGCTGCCGACGGAGGCAGCGCTCTGCACCCGCTATAACGTGAGCCGTTATACCGCGCGCGAAGCCTTGCGCCAGCTGCGCGACGCGGGCCTGATTACGCGCAGGCCACGCGCGGGATCCACGGTTACCGCGGCGACCTCCAATTCAACTTTCAACCTGCCGGTGAGTTCCGCCGCGGACCTCTTCCGCTACGCCACCGACACGCAGTTCATCATCAGGAAGCGCGAGCGCATCAAGGCCACCGGCGAAGCGCTCGCGGCGCTCGAATGCCGCCGAGGGCAGGTATGGATCAAGCTCTCCGGCGTTCGGCGAAAGCGCGGCATCGCAACACCGGTGTGCCTGATCACCGTCTACTTGCACAACGCGCTTGCGGGCCTCGAGAAGCGCATTCCCCGCTCGGCCGGCGTCATCTATCCACTGGTGGAGAAAGAACTCGGCGTGCGGATCGCGTGGATCGGACAGCGCATCGAGGCAGTGCCGATCGGCGCGGAGGAAGCCAGCCAACTCAAGTGCAAAACGGGGTTCGGGCTGCGCGTGAGGCGCTATTACTACGACGGCACCGATCGGCTGCTCGAAATGTCCGATTCCCTCCACTCGTCCGAGCGCTTTGCCTACGAGATGCGCCTGCAGCGGGACTAGGGGCGGCCTAGCCTGCCGCTGCCGCCCGACAGAGTCCACCTTGCCCTCCTAGGCCTCGATCAGCACCTTGAGCGCACGCGAATCGGCGGCGTGGCTGAACGTTTCGTAGGCCTCGAGGATCTTGTCGAATTTGAACCGATGCGTAATGAGGAGCGTCGGGTCGAGCTTGTGCGACTGGAGCACGTTCATGAGCATCGGCGTGCTGGCCGTGTCGACCAGGCGCGTGGTGATCGTGATGTTGCGGTCCCACAGGTTCTCGAGGTGCAGGTCGACCTTGGTGCCATGCACGCCGACGTTGGCGATGGTGCCGCCCGGCGCGACGATCTTCTCGCACAGCTCGAACGTGGCGGGAATGCCGACCGCCTCGATGGCCGTGTCGACGCCGGCGCCGCCGGTCAGCTTCATCACCGCTTCGGCCGCCTTGCCGTCCGAGCTGTTGACGCCAGCAGTAGCGCCGAAGCGCCGCGCCATTTCCAGCCGGTTGGGGTCGACGTCCACCATGATGATCTGCGCAGGCGAATAGAACTGCGCAGTGAGCAGCGCGGCCAGGCCGATCGGGCCGGCGCCGACGATCGCCACGCTGCATCCGGGCTGCACCTTGCCGTTGAGCACGCCGCATTCGAGCCCGGTCGGCAGGATGTCGCTCAGCATGACCAGCGCGTCTTCCACCGCGCCTTCAGGAATCGGGTAGAGGCTGGTATCCGCGTGCGGGATGCGCACGAACTCGGCCTGCGTGCCGTCGATCCTGTTGCCGAGGATCCAGCCGCCGGTAGTGCAATGCGAGTACATCTGCTTCCTGCAGTAAGCGCACTTGCCGCAGGAACTGATGCAGGAAATCAGCACGCGGTCGCCGACCTTGAAAGTCGTGACGGCCGAGCCGACTTCGGCGACGACGCCGGTGCCTTCATGGCCGAGGATGCGGCCCGGCTCGCAGGTCGGCACGTCGCCCTTGAGGATATGCAGGTCGGTGCCGCAGATCGTGGTCTTCGAGATCCGGACGATTGCGTCGCCGGGGCCCATGAGCTTGGGTTTTGGGCGTTCTTCGAGCGCCTTCTTGCCTGGTCCCAGGTAGACGAGTGCTTTCATGACGCATGCCTTTGTTCTTGAAGTTGGATGCGTCGAGCATCTGCGCTTCGAGGGCATGGGTCTGTTCGGCGTCGATCATAGTGGCGGCTGGCGCAGGCCGGCTGATGCCGACGACAAGTTGGGCAACGGCTTTACCGTGGTGCTCCGGAAGTAGGCAGCCGCGCCTAGCGGTGCGCGTACATTTTCTTGACGGTTCCGTAGCAGTTGCAGGCGGAATGCTCCAGGCCCTTGCGGTCCAGGATCACGATCTGCCCGCGCTTGTAGGAGATGAACTTCTTCGCTTGCAGCGCGCTTGCCGCCTGAGTGACCGCAACGCGGCGCACTCCGAGCATGTGGCTGAGGAATTCGTGGGTCAGGCGAAATTCGTTCTCCTTGAGCCGATCCCGGGTCATCAGCAGCCACCGGGCCAGGCGCTCGGTGACCACGTGGAAACGGTTGCAGGCCGCGGTCTGCGCCACCTGGCTCATCAAGAGGTGCGTGAAGCGGAACAGCTCGCGCTGCAAGGCTGGCTTGTCGCTGATCTTGCGGAAAGCCGAAGCGTCCATTCGCAGCGCGGTCCCCGTCCCTTGCACTACGGCCAGCAGCGGCGAAATGCTGCTTCCCAGCGCCACCGGCAGGCCGATCATTCCTTCGTTGCCGACCAGCCCCACCTCTGCCGCCCTGGCGGGGTCGATCATCGTGATCAGCGAAACGACCGAATCGACGGGGAAGTAGACGTGGCGGATACGGCCGCCCGGTTCATACAGCCGCTGGCCGAATTCCACGTCTACGAGTTCGAGTCTTGCCGACATCGCGTTGTAATCCTTGCGCGGCAAGGACGAAAGGACACGATTCGGAATGCGCATTCCACTGCTGCTGGCCAATCGGGATTCCCCTTGTATTCTTATCTGGACCGGTAAAGGGGAAGTATAAATTAAATCATTAAAACAATACTTTATGTTGGTTACCGTACATATCAGATTAGCTTATGCGGGGTACCGCACATAAAATTTCAGCCCGGTCCGCGAAGTCGCTGTCAGGTCGCAATCGCCGCGGGCAGCGTGAAGCGCATGCGCGTCCCCTCGCCGAGCGTGCTCTCCGCGTGGATCCTGCCCCCATGCGCCTCGACGATGCATCGTGAGATGTAAAGGCCAAGTCCCAGACCCCTGCGATCGTTCTTGCCGACCTGCCAGAACCGGTCGAAAACGGCTTCCAGCATGTCCGAGGGAATCCCCTCGCCGGTGTCGCTCACGCAGAAGCGAAGCGCCTCGGGCCCGCGCTCGCACGTCACGCGGATGCTGCCGCCTTTGGGGGTGAACTTGAGCGAATTGGCGATCAGGTTGGCAAGGACCTGGAGCATGCGGTCGTGGTCGAAATCGGCAGGCAACGGCGCGCCTGCCTCGGCCACCAACGACACGTTCTTAACCGCAGCCGGCGCCTGGAGCGCATCGACCGCTTCGGCAATCAATTCAGCGGCGTCGCCCTTGTTTATCGTTGTCGACAGCTTGCCTGCGTCGATGCTGGCTACGTCCACCAGGTCCCCGATGAGGCGGTTCATGCGCTCGGCATAGCGCTGGATGCGCGTCGTGTCGACGAGACCCTTCCTGCCCTCGTCGCTCTTTGCAATCCGCTCGGTGAGCATGGCTGAGCTGAGCATGATCCCATTGAGCAGGTCGCGCAGGTCGTGGCACACCATGCCGAGGAAGTCGTCGCGGGTCGCGAGCGCGTCGTCCGAGCGCGCGCGCTCGGTCAGCAGGTACTTGTCGGTGGCGTCGCGCTCGAGGGGCAAGTGCCTCTTGAGCACTCGCGCGCTGGCCTCGCGGACGAGACGGAGG
>JANMDK010000240.1:0-1681 GCA_031376265.1 Pseudomonadota bacterium | reverse complement strand
TACAAGGAAATCGTCCCTCTCCTGAAAACCCACAAGGTCCGCCTGCTCGGGCCCGGCGAGGTGCCGCCCTTCGTGCGCGAACTCAATGCGATCCCGATCAGCTACACCGAGTTTGCGCGCGTCGCGCTGACCTACCCGATCGTGTTCACCAGCGGCGACAAGGGCGAGACTTTCGCGCCGGTCGCGGTGCTCGGCATGACCGGCGGCGAGAACCTCTTCGTCAGCAAGGATTCGTGGGCCGAGCGCACCTATGTGCCGGCCTATGCGCGGCGCTTCCCGTTCTGCATGGCGCGGGTCACGCTCGACAAGGTCGAGCAGCAGGACCGCCTGATCTGCGTCGAGAAGGAGTTCGCCGGCGACAAGGGCGAGGCGATGTTCGACGACAAGGGCCAGCCGGCGCAGAAGTGGAAGGACATCGAGAAGCTGCTCTCCGAGTACGAAACGGACCTCGAGCGCAGCCGCGAGATGTGCGGGATCCTCGCCGACTATGCGTTGCTCGAGCCCTTCAACATGCAGGCCACGCTGGGCAAGCAGGCGCCGATGCAGCTCACCGGCATGTATCGCGTCGACGAGAAGAAGATCGAGCACCTCAACTCGAGCCAGTTGAAAAACCTGGTGAAGAAAGGCGTGCTCGGCCGCATTTACGCGCACCTCGTGTCGCTCGAGAACTTTGGCGCCCTGCTCGATCGCAAGGCGAAGGCCACCCAGTAACCCGGGCCGCAGGGGCCTACTTCATCAGCCCCTGCTTCTCGATGAAGCTGACGATGGTGTCCAGGCCCTGACCTGTCTTCAGGTTCGAGAACACGAAAGGCCTTTCGCCGCGCATCTTCTTCGCGTCGCGATCCATCACCTCGAGCGAGGCGCCGACCATCGGCGCGAGGTCGATCTTGTTGATGATCAGGAGATCCGATTTCATGATGCCCGGGCCGCCCTTGCGCGGAATCTTGTCGCCCGCGGCCACGTCGATCACGTAGAGCGTGAGGTCGGAAAGCTCGGGGCTGAAAGTCGCCGCGAGGTTATCGCCGCCCGATTCGATGAAGATCACTTCGAGGTCGGTGAATGCGCGGTTGAGCCGCGCGACCGCCTCCAGGTTGATCGAGGCGTCCTCGCGGATCGCGGTATGCGGGCAGCCGCCCGTCTCGACGCCGATGATGCGCTCGGGCACCAGCGCCTCGTTGCGCACCAGGAACTGGGCGTCCTCCTCGGTGTAGATGTCGTTGGTCACGACCGCCAGGTTGTACTTGTCGCGAAGGCGCTTGCATAGCGCGAGCGTCAATGCCGTCTTGCCGGATCCGACCGGCCCGCCGATGCCTACGCGCAGTGGCTGGGATTGCGTCATGTCAGTAAGTTCCCTTGAGAGCCAATAACGGCGCGGGGGTTGAAGAAAAAATGTCAGTAGCCCAGGCCTAGGAACGAAACAACCGGGAGTACTGCGTCTCGTGCCGGCAGGAGGCGATGGCAAGGCCCGGCGCGAAATTCGCGAACATCGAATCGTCGAGGCCGATGGCTTCATCCGCGATCGCGGCGAGCCGGCCTCCAAGCCGCAACAAAAGTTTCTGGCCGTCGGTCTGGCCCAGCGGTACAGCCTTTAACGCGGCCATCACCTGATTCTCCCCCCACGACCACAGGTAAGCGACGAGCGAGACGCGCGCGGGCAAGCCCCACTGCGCAACCGCAAATG
>JANMDK010000239.1:0-13832 GCA_031376265.1 Pseudomonadota bacterium | reverse complement strand
GACTCCCTGGTTGTGTTCATGACGCTCACCTCACTCGGTGGCGCGAAACGGGTCGCGCGCCGTCAGCCGCTCGAGATCCAGCCACGCCGCGTTGCGGTCGAAGAGCGCGTGGTTGTAGTCGCTGCGCACCGAGCGCAGGGTGCGCTGCGCGTCAAGGACTTCGAGGAAGCTGCGTTCGCCTGCGCGGTACGCGGCTTCGGCAACGCGCAGGCCGGCTTCGGCACTGCGCAGCAAGCCGTTCTCGAACGTCGAGATCTGGCGCTGCGAAACCCCGAAGCGCGCGTAGGCGGAGTCGAGCTCGCGCAACAACTGGGCGCGCTGTGCCTCGATCTGCGCCGCCGCAAGCGCGATGCCAGCCTGCGCCTGCGCGATCGGGCCTTCGCGCCGGTTCCAGAGCGGCAGCGGAATCGAGATCCCGACGAGGGCCTGGCTCGACTCCGGATCCTGCGAGCCGATGGCGCGCAGCGTCGGCTGCGGGTTGCGAAGCGATTTCTCGAGCTCGAGGCGGGACTGCGCCCGCTCTCGTTCCGCGCCAAGAACCCGCAGCGCGGGATGGGCCGTCAGCACCAGCGGCGTGAGCACGCCGTAAGGCGGCACCTCTGCCGGCGCCGGCACCGTGCCGCCCGCGCTGAAGACCGGCGGCAGCGTATTGCCGGAGAGGCGACGCAGCACGCCGCGCGCCTCGTCGACCCGCAGGCTCGCGGACACCGCGGCGTTCTGCGCCGCGAGGCCTTCGGCTTCCGCGCGCACCAGCTCGAATCGCGGCGCCTCGCCGACGTCGACGCGCGCCTTCACCTTCTCGCGCATCTGATTGAGCAGCTGCACGGTCTCGCCCGCGATGCGTTCCTCTTCCTGCCGGCGCAGAAGCTCGTAGAAAGCGGTGCGCGCCTGGTATCCGACCTGCAGGCGCACCGCATCGGCTTGCGCTATCGCTGCGGCCAGCCCCGCTTCGGACACGTCGGCGCGCGCGCTGCGCACGCTCGGCAACTCGATCAGCTGCGAGACGCCGATCGTGCTCGCGGTTCCGCTCGCGGGGCCGATCCTTGAACGCCAGCTTCCGGTGCCTACTTCGACGTCGGGATTCGGATAGGCACGGGCGGTGATGGTCTCGGCTTGCGCGCCAGCGCGCACATGCGCGGTTGCAGCCAGTTCGGGGCTCGAAGACTCGACGTAGCGCAGCACGCCGCGCAAGTCGAACGTCTCCGCGCTTGCGGTGAAGCCGCATGCGGACAGGAAGGCGTAAACGGACGCCCGGAGTACCGCCCGGATTGGAGGAGGAAGATGCGATTGCATTGTGCGCAAATGAACATTGTCAGCGGAGCGTCAGGAATATACCATCGCCGCTGCAGCGCACCATGGCATTGCTTAATTCGAGCCGGCTTCGATCTCCGCAAAGGCCGGTTCGCGAAAAGTCTCCGGATCGAACGCCTTGTCGCCCTCCTCGTCGCCCTGACCGGTAGCCGCAAGGCTCGCGAAGTCGAAGAGCTTTCGGTCCATCAGGTGCGACGCGCGAACGTCGGTCATGGCGCGCAGGATCGATTCGATGCGCCCGGGAAACTTCTTCTGCCACTCCCGCAGCATCACACCCACCACCTGCCGCTGAAGGTTGGCCTGCGAACCGCAGAGCGTGCACGGAATGATCGGAAACTGCTTCAGGTCGGCGAAAGCGATGAGGTCCGACTCGGGCACGTAAGCCAGCGGCCGGATGACCACATGCTTGCCGTCGTCCGACACCAGCTTGGGCGGCATCGCCTTCAGCTTTCCCGCATAGAAGAGGTTGAGGAAGAAGGTGGCGAGGATGTCGTCGCGATGATGGCCGAGCGCAATCCTCGTCGCGCCCAATTCGCCTGCCACGCGGTAGAGCACGCCGCGCCGCAGTCGCGAGCACAGCGCGCACATCGTCTTACCTTCGGGAACCACGCGCTTAACGATCGAGTAGGTGTCCTGCTCGACGATGCGGAAAGGCACGCCGCGCGCTTCCAGATAGCCCGGCAACACGTCCTCGGGGAATCCCGGCTGCTTCTGGTCGAGGTTGACCGCGATCAATTCGAACCTCACCGGTGCCTTCTCCTGCAGCGCGAGCAGGATCTCGAGCATCCCGTAGCTGTCCTTGCCGCCGGAGAGGCAGACCATCACGCGGTCGCCCTCGCCGATCATGTTGTAGTCGACGATCGCGTCGCCGACCATGCGCCGCAGTCGCTTGGCGAGCTTGTTGGCTTCATGCGAGGCCTTGCGCGGGTCGCTCGCCGCAGGCTTGGCGACGCGCGAAGCCGGCGGCAGGATGCGGATCGGCTGCGAGCTCACAGGTTGATGCTCCGCCCGCCGTCCACCGCGAGGATCTGCCCGGTCACGTAGGGTGCGTCCGAGGCGAGGAAACACACCGCCCGCGCGATGTCGTCGAATTCGCCGAGTCGATTGAGCAGCGTGTTGTCGAGGATGTGCTGCCTCTCGTCCGGCGTGAACTGCCCGTCTTCGGGCCACGCGATCGCACCCGGCGAAACCCCGTTGACCCTCACGTCGGGCGCGAGCTCCATCGCGAGCGAACGCGTCATCGCCGCAAGGCCGGCCTTGGCGATCGTGTAGACCACGTAGCCCTTGAGCGGCCGCTCGGCATGGATGTCGACGATGTTGATGATGGTGCCTTTGGTTTTCTTCAGATTAGGTGCCGCGGCCTGCGACAGCAGGAGCGGCGCTTTCACGTTCGCGCCGATGAGCTCTTCCCAGCCCTTTTCCTCGATCTCGCCGACCGCGGTCGGGAAGAAGCTCGAGGCATTGTTGACCAGCACGTCCAGCCGCCCGAACTTTTCCATTGCCGTGCGCACCAGCAGTTCCGGCGCGCTGTGCGCCAGCAAGTCGGCGCGCACCCGTTTCGCACTGTTGGGGCGGGCCGCGTTCAATTCGGCTTCGAGCGCGGTGGCTTCCTTCTCGGCGCCGCGATAGTGCAGCAGCACGTTCGCGCCTTGCGCATGCGCGCGGCGCGCGATCGCCGCCCCGACGCGTCGCGCCGCGCCAGTCACCAGGATCACCTTGTCCTTCAGGTCGTGCATCGGCGCCGTAACGTGCGGGATGAATTGCGGATTTTACCCAAATGGGGGACGATGCCGGCCCGATGTTGCCCTCTTCGCTGCCGGTGCCGGACGATGACGCGCTGGCCGCGAGCCGGCAGCTTGTCGAGCGAATCGCGGCGGAAATCGCAGCGCAGGGCGGCTGGATTTCCTTCGCCGACTACATGCAGCTCGCGCTCTACGCCCCGGGGCTCGGCTATTACACCGGCGGCGCGGCCAAGTTCGGGCCGGGCGGCGATTTCGTTACCGCGCCCTCGCTCGGGCCCCTGTTTGCGCAGACGCTCGCCACGCAGGTCGTCGAGCTGGTTTCGCGCAGCGCGCCTCATCTCCTCGAATTCGGCGCCGGAGGCGGCGAGCTGGCTGGCTACCTGCTCGTCGAGCTCGAACGGCGCGGATGCGGGGTCCGTAGCTATTCGATCCTCGAACCGGGGACGGAGCTTAAAGAGCGGCAGCGCGCGACGATCGAAAGACTCGCGCCGCGGAGCGCAGCGAAGGTGCAATGGCTGGACCGGCTTCCGGAACACTTCGAAGGCGTGATGCTCGCCAACGAAGTCGTCGACGCAATGCCGGCACATGCGGTGGCATGGCGCGACGACGGTATTTACGAGCGCGGCGTTGTCCTCGAGGACGGCGCGCTCGCGTGGAAAGAGCGCCCGGCTTCGGGTGAGGTGTTGGAGGCGGCACGTGAGCTGGACCTGGCGCCGCCGTATGAAAGCGAAATCAATCTCGCCGCCCGCGCATGGATGCGCACAGTCTCCGCAAGCCTGAAGAAGGGTGCGCTGCTCGTCATCGACTACGGCTTCCCGGCGCGCGAGTTCTACCACCCGCAGCGAGACACCGGCACGCTCATGGCGCACTACCGGCATCGCGCGCATGCCGATCCGTTCCTCTATCCCGGGTTGCAGGACCTCACGACGCACGTCGATTTCAGCGCGCTGGCATCGAGCGCAATCGGGGCCGGGCTGGAACTCCTCGGCTACGCGACGCAATCGAATTTCCTCGTAAATTGCGGCATCACGGAGGTTCTCGACCGCACCGATGCCGGCGACGTCCGGCGCTATGCGCCCTTGGCCGCGACCGCGCAAAAGCTGCTCTCGCCCGCCGAGATGGGCGAGCTCTTCAAGGTGCTGTGCGTCGGGCGCGGCATAAATTCGAAATCGCTCGCGGGCTTTGCTCGCGGCGAGCGTTCGCATACCCTCTAGCAATGGCCAAGGCGCTTGCAGTCTTCCTGCTGTTTCCTGCCGCGGCGCTGGCGGCCGACCTGGGCAGCGCGGCCAGGCAGCGCTGGGCCGAGAGCCCGCATGGACCGATGCTCGAAAGGATCCTGCCTCCCGGCTACGAACCTGCGATGCTGCCGCAGCCGAAATCGCGCGGCGCGCAGCTCGAGCTGCGTTATTGCGTTCAGTGCCACAACCTGCCGAATCCCGCGATGCATCATGCGGAAAAGTGGCCGCCGATCTACGAGCGCATGGTTGCGCGCATGGAAGGCCGCGGCAACCTCGGCAAGATCATGGCCGAGATGATGGCCGGGGTCGCAGCGCCGACCGCAGAGGAATCGAAGGTGCTGATCTCGTACCTGCAGAAGAACGCGCAGAAGCCGCTCGATCCTGCCAAAGTCCCGGAAATCAACCAGCCGACCGCCGAGGCGTTCCGGCTCGCCTGCCAGCAATGCCACGTGCTGCCGGATCCCCGGCGCCATACGGCGCGCGAGTGGCCGGCGGTGGTCGCGCGAATGCAGAAGAACATGGAGTGGATGAATCGCGTAGTGGGCTCGAGCCCGAACAAGCACGAGCCGCAGTTGCGTGTCGGGGATATCAATGCATTTCTAACGAAGTACGCTAGGAGGGCGCAGTGACCATAAAAATCAAATTATCGAGCTACAAAGTGGCCGCAATCCTGTTGGCAGCGGGCGTGGCCGTGCTGCCGTCGATTTCGGGCGCGCAGCAGGACTACCCGTCGCGCCCGATCCGGCTGCTGATCCCGGCCGCGCCCGGCGGCACGACCGACATCCTCGGGCGGCTGGTGGGCGCAAAGCTCTCCGAAGCGCTCAGGCAGCAGGTCGTTGTCGACAATCGCGCGAGCGCTTCGGGGGTGGTCGCCGCCGAGATGGCCGCGAATGCGCCGCCGGACGGCTACACGCTGCTGCTTCCTTATCACCAGCACACGGTCAATGCGGCGCTGGGAGCGAAGCTGCCCTATCACCCGGTCAACAGCTTCACGCCGATCACGCAGCTGACCTCCGCCGGGCTGCTGCTCGTCGTGCATCCGTCAACGCCGGTGGAAACGCTTGCGAAGTTCGTCGAATGGACGCGCGGCTTCAAGGGACCGCTCAATTTCGGCTCGGCCGGGATCGGCAGCGGCGGGCACCTGGCGGGGGAACTCTATAACCAGATGACCGGCATCAAGGCCGCGCACGTGCCGTACAAGGGATCCGGGCCGGCGCTCGCAGACCTGGTCGGCAACCAGTATCACTACAACTTCGCCGGCTTGCAGGCGGCGCAGCCCCTGGTGCGTTCCGGCAAGCTGCGCGCGCTCGCGGTCACCACGCCCAAGCGCATCGCCGCGCTGCCTGAGTATCCCGCCGTCTCCGAGGCCCTGCCCGGCTTTGAAGTTGTCGGCTGGTACGGCATCGCGGGTCCGGCGAAGTTGCCTGCGCCGATCGTCGCGAGACTCAATGCCGAACTCGTGAAGATCCTCAACCAGCCCGACATCCGGGAGCGGATCCTGTTCGACGGCTCCGAGCCGGTAGGCAGCACGCCTGAGGAATTCACCCGCTACATGCATGCCGACCTGGTGAAGTGGGCGAAGCTGGTGAAGGAGACGGGGGCGAAGCTGGACTGATCCGCGTCGTGCGAGAGCTGGTTCAGGTACCGGTCTGGCTTTTCGCTCTTCTTTCCGCGGGACGCTTCGATTGGCGCGGTGCATTCGCGCGATGCGCCCCCTCTCGAACCTTGTCACGACCGGCCGTGGCATCGGCCTGGGAGTTCAGCGGGAATTGCTGAGTATCCAAAGGAGTGCCCGGCGCCTGCTTGCCGGTGGGGGGTCTTGGCTGTTTCATGATGGCCTCAGGTTGAGATGGGGCCATTGTGTTCAGCCCGGCATGGGCGATCTGTGCGTTGTCACACGTGCGGTGTGTAGCATCGGCACACAGTGACGGTGAGAAATTGCGGACCGGAGAACCCCGACCCCGAACCGGCCTCACGCCAGGGATTTCCGCACGACCGAAAAGCCGGCCTTGGACGCGCTACCCCGAGCCGCCGATCGAAGACCGCGAAACCAACCGGTACTGAGACACGTGCCTTCAGCCAGAGCGCGCTGGCGAGGTGGATCGAATCGAACCCGCGAAGCGAGTGAATCAGAGGATATTGCGCCTGTCCTTGGTCTGTAGCCACGCCGATGAGGTAGACATGGCGCGAATCCGGGGCCGCGTGGAACGATCACGAGATGTCGGGGACCGGATGGTAGGTGATGGGGTTGACAGCGTTTGGCGGCCACTCGGGCGCCTGAGCGGGCGGGCCTCGCTCGGAGGGCTCGGGCGCTCAGCGTCCGAGGTGCTCGAGGATGCGCCGCACCACGCCCGGGTCGTCGATCAGCGCGTTCACGCGCATGGGTCCTTTGCTTTTGGGACAAACCCGGGGATCGGCTTCGTAGACTTTGCGGATGAGCCGCGCCCACAGGGAAGGGTAGGGCCCCTTCCCCACCCTAGTGCCTTGGTGCGGGTGGCGAACTCGCTCAGGGCTACCTCGGCTGCCGGTAGTGTCTTCGCGGTTGATGCGCCTTGAGCGCCTTCGCCCGCTCGCCGCGCGCGCGGTTGGAGCTTCCTTCGGTCGTCGTAGGTCATCTTCTCCAGCGACATGGGCGCGCGGATCATGTAGCCGGCCAGCTTGATGCGGCCTTCGCGGTCTATGACCCGCACCCGGTTGTGCGCAGAAAACCCGCCGCAGTACCGCCAGCCGAGCATCTTCGCGCGCAGCTCGCCCGAGATCGCCCGCTCCTTGGCGAAGTATTACTGCCAATTTTTCAATAGGGTCCGCTCCAGGAGCGGTTTAACAGGCGAATTGCTGCCAATGCCGTAGCGCTTTGATGGCGTCGCGAAGAACCGCGCAAGGCCCCCGACGCCACTGCCCGCGCCATGACCGGTCGTCACCAATGCCGCCGGGTCATTCGAGCATTGCCGCTATCAACCGCGCGAACTTCTTCAAACCTTGTGCTGCAAGCGTGTCCGCGCATTCCCGTGTTGTCTTGGGTGGGTTCCGGAGGTTGTCGCGCATTCGCGTGAATGCCGCAACGGCCTTTGCCGGTGAATCAGCATGCAGGCGACACAGGAAAACATCCGGATTTTCGGCTGCCACTGCGGCCTGCGTTAGTTCAGTTCGATCGAAATCCGCGAGATTCCAGGTGATGATCGTGACGATGTCCGCGCCCGAGTGTAGGCGCGCGGCGACCGCGGCGGCAGCGACATGACGATCCTTGGCATCGGTTTTCGGAAACAATCGCTCGTGCTGGCGATATCTGCCGATCAATGCATCGCCAGCCGCCCGATCCATAAGCTTGCGCACGCGATTCAGAACGCTGCCCGCAACGCCGAAGTCGCGCCCGACATTGCGAATCCACTCGTCGTGGATTTCGTTCGTCCAATGCGCGCGAATCGCGCCTCCCGCCGCCAGCCACATGAAAAGGTCGCGCTGCGCTGCCGGATAGAGGACACAGGCATCCAGCACGACCACAGGCGGCATCGTCAATAGCCGAGACGATGGCGTTGCGAGAGGGCGGCTAGTTTCTTGAGCGCCGATTCGCGCTGCGCATCCCGGGCACGCTTGTACTTGAGCACGGCAACCCGGGCGACGCGACGATGGCGACCGACTTTGTGTAGCTGGGGAATTTGTCCCGTCTCGAGCAGCTTGACCAGATGAGGACGCGAGACGTTGAGGAGGTCCGCCGCTTTCTGGGTAGTCATGGCTTCATCGTCCTCGATGACACGGACGTGTTTGCCGGCGAGGAGCAATTCCGCTGTCCGCTCGATAACGCCGGTCAGCGAATCGACCAGGTCGATCAGAGCTGCGGGAGATGTCTTGCCCGCGGTTGTCCGACGGATAACCGAGACGACCGAGCGAGCGGATTTCTCGCAAGCCCCTCGCAGGGCCGGCGCGCGTTTGGTACGCGGTGGTGCAGCAGTAGTTGGACGCATGCCGAATCTCCAAGGCCGTTTTGTCGTTTCGATTATATCAATTTATTCGAAACACCGAAGCCGGATTCCGCATTCCGCATCCCGAAATGCGCACACACTCGCCAACGACCGTTAAGGCGGCGTAGGCACCGCCATGCCCCGCACCACCGCCGGGCGACGGTTGATCGTGTCGTACCAGCGCTTCACGTTGGGGAACTCGGCGAGGTCGACCTTGTGCCACTCGTGCCGCGCGATCCACGGGAAAGTCGCGATATCGGCGATCGAGTACTCGTCGGCCAGGAAGGCGGCTTCCGCCAGTCGCCTGTCCAGCACGCCGTACAGGCGGCGGGCTTCGTCCGTATAGCGCTTTATCCCGTAGGGCACCTGCTCCGGCGCGGCGCGCAGGAAGTGATGCGCCTGGCCGAACATCGGGCCGACACCGCCCATCTGGAACATCAGCCACTGCAGCGCGATGTACTTTCCGCGGTCCGAGGCCGGCAGGAACTTGCCCCCGGTTTTTCCGGCGAGATACACCAGGATCGCGCCGGATTCGAACAGCTTGAGCGGCTTGCCGTCGGGACCGTTGGGATCGAGGATGCCGGGGATGCGGTTGTTCGGGCTGATCGAGAGGAATTCCGGCTTGAACTGCTCGTTCTTGCCGATGTTCACCGGGTGCACCGAATAAGGCAGCCCGCATTCCTCGAGCATGATCGAAACCTTGCGGCCGTTCGGGGTGCTCCAAGTGTGCAGTTCGATCATAATTTGGTCTCTTCGCGGTAAAAAGAGCGAAAGTTTATCCCAATGATCAAATGGCTCCTCACCACCCTGCTCGCGCTGCTGGTTTTCACCGCCGTGATGCCTTGGCTTACCAGGAGGCTGGGCATCGGCAACATCCCCGGCGACCTGCGGTTCCGGGTGCGCGGCCGCGAGTACCTGCTGCCGCTGGCCAGCACGCTGCTGCTCACTTTCGTCGCGTGGGTCATCACCCGGCTCCTCTAGCCATCGCGTACTAGCGGGCCGTAACAAAAGTCAGGCTGCTGCAAGCGTAAGGCAACAGGTGCGCGCGACGACTATTCCGGTGGGAGGCGGAAATTCTCCGCATCCATTCGAGAGGGGCGGTTCGTATAATCGGAACCAGCCCCCGCCAGAGGCGCACACGCATCATGAAAAAAATTCTCGTCCTGTTCGCCAAAGACTGGGACCGGCTCGAATTCAGCCGGCCGGAATACCGCGGCCGCTATGAATTCGTCTACGAAGGCTTCGACCTCTTCCGCTTCCCGGACAATGCGCGCCTGCTGACCTTCGACGTCTTTGCGTACGTCAACACGCTGGCGCAGCGCTTCAGGCGCGAGCGCATCGACGGCATCATCAGCAACAACGAGCAGTTCGGCGCCGTGATCGCCGCGGTGCTCGCCGAGAAGCTCGGCCTGCCCGGCAACGACCCGCGCGCGGTGATCACCGCGCAACACAAGTTCTACGCGCGCATGCAGTACGCGCGCATCGCGCCAGAGGCCACGCCGCGCTTCGCCGCTTTCCCCTATGCGCTCAAGACGCGCGACGACCTGCCCTTTGAGCTGCCGTGCTTCGTCAAGCCGGTCAAGGCGACCTATTCGGTGCTCGCGCGCCGGGTGGATACCTTCGACGAGCTCAAGCGCCACCTGTCGTTCTGGCCGTTCGAGAAATTCATCATCAAGCGCCTGGTCAAGCCGTTCAACGACCTGATGTCCTGGTACACCGACTGCCGCGTCGACACGCACCACATGATCGCGGAGGAGCTGCTCGAAGGCGTGCAGCTCAACCTCGACGGCTACGTCCACGACGGCAAGGTCACGACGCTCGGCATCATCGACGCCAACATGTACCCGGGCACCCAGGCCTTCGCGAGCTTCGAATATCCCTCGCGCGTGCCGCCGGAGGTCCGCGAGCGCATCGCTGAGCTTGCGAAGCGCATCGTCACCGGCATTGGCTATCGCCAGGGCTTCTTCAATGCCGAATTCATCTGGAGCCCCGAGACCGGGCGGGTGCACCTCATCGAGGTCAATCCGCGCATGGCCTCCCAGCTGGCGTACCTCTATGAAGCCGTGGACGGGATCAACCTGTACCGGCTAAACCTCGAGCTGGCGCTCGGCAACGAGCCGACGATGGAACGCGAGGCGCCGCGCTTCGGGCACGCCGCAAGTTTCGCGATGCGCAAGTTCGACGGCAAGCCGCTGGCCGCCGAACCGACGCGGGAAGCGCTGTCGCAGATGTCGAGCCGGTATCCCGAAGCGCGGCTGATGCTTTATCTCAAGCACGGCGCGGCGCTGGCGCGCGAGATGAAATGGCTCGGCAGCTACCGCTACGCCGTGGTCAACATGGGCGCAGCCAGCCAGGACGACCTGCACCGGCGCTACGCCGACATGCGCGCCTCGCTCTTCAGGGAATAGCGAGGCCCTTCAGCTTCTCGGCGATCGCGCGGCCGACGAACATCTGCGGATTGGAAGGCGGCGAGAGCTTCGCATCGGTCTCGCGCTTCGCCACGGCCCCGGCCGCGATCGGGAAGGCCTCGATGAACGACTTCGTCTTCTGCAGCGCGTTGCCGAAGTACGCCTCGCCAAAGAAGGTCCATTCATTGCCGGTCTCGCAGCCGAAGGATTGCCGGTCGGCCGCAGCGGCCGTGATGATGACCGTGTTGTCGTCCTTGAGCGGCTCGATGAAGCCGCCGGCGTAGCAGGCCGAGATCACCAGCACCCGCCACTTGATGCCGGCCTCGTTCAGGGCGCGCGCAAGCACGGTGGGGTTGAGCGGCGCAAGGTCGAGCGGCGGCGCATTCGCCGAGAGCGCGAAGCCCTGGTCGCCGTGCGCGGTCACGTAGACGAGCAGCACATCCTCGTCGGCGTTCATGCGTTTGCCGAGTTGCGCCAGCGTGCGCCGCAGATTGGTGGCGGTGGCGATCGGATACTGCTCGACCGTGGCCGCGTTGTTGATCAGCACGATCGAGCGGCGGGCGGCGTCGAACTCGCGCTCGACGATTTTCCTCACTGAGCGCATCTCGCGCAGGAAGACGTCCTGGCTGCCATCCGGTGCGAAACCCGCGAAATACAGTTCGGTCTTGCCCGGAATGCCGGCCTCGATCGCCTCGAGCTGGCGCTCGATGAGCTCGCCCTGCGCATGGAAAGCCGCTTCGCTCACCAGCGCCGCCTGTGCCGCCGGCGCGGGCGCCTGCACCCAGAGCTCGGCGCGCGGGATCACCAGGATCGAGAAAGCCATCAGCCCGGCGATCACTGCGCCCGACCACGCGAGCGCCCGCCAGCCGGCGCCGCTGCATACGGCGACTGCGCGCAACGAAATGGCCCATCCCCAGGCCATCACCGCGAGCCAGGCGGCGAGCTGCGTGCCCGAATCTGTCTGCCCGGCCACCAGCCCGACCGACACCAGCTCGAAAGCGAGGTCGCTTGCCGACAGCGCCACGGCCAGCAGCACGATGAGCGACGGGTTGCCGACGACGCTGGCGATCACGACGCAGGCAAACAGCAGCAGGGGGACCTGCGCGAGGTACAGCGCCATGGCCACCGGGTTCAGCGTGCCGCCGCCCGACTGCAGCGAGTTCGAGAGCGCCCAGACTAGGAAATTGAAGACCACCAGCAGCGCGTACTGCCCGGGCGTGGCACGGAAATGCAGCCAGCGCACCGGCAGGAAAAGCGCCAGGCGCGTGCCGGCCGAAACGTTGCGCACCAGCCCCGAGAGGAAGCTTTCTTTCATTGGGAGATCGCTTCGCTTGTTGTTTTTACTTGCTGACTGCGCCGCGAACGGCGGCGAGGCGCGCCGCGTCGATCGCCGCAGGAATTTCTGCAGGTGCGCGCGTCCTGCCCGCAATCGCGCCGGCATCGATGCCGACGGCCGCGCCCAGCGCGACCCGCAGGCGCTCCGCGCCGGCGGTGTTTTCGGGGGCCGCCAGCCGAGCGGCGAGCAGCAAATCCCCGAATCGCTCCTTGCGCCGGAAGGCATCGGCCTGCTTGAGCACGGCCAGGAGAGCGGACGCTTCCGCGTGCGACGCTTCCGCAACCCCGGCGCGGCACCGGCAGGCCAGCGTCGCCAGCTCGCGTTCTTCCATCGGCGCGCGCAGGCGCTCGCCGAGCGCGGAGAATTCGGCTTCGCAGCCCGGGCCTGCGTGCCACGCAAGGATCGCAAAGCGCACCGGCAGCGGCGCACCCTCGGCTGCCCCGCGCCCGAGCGAAGCCAGGAGCGCGTCGCGAGACGAACCGGAAAAGATCGCCTGCAGCTCAGGCGCGAGGCGAGCCAGCGCGCCGCACTGCTCGAGGACCGCGAACATCGCCTGCGGATGCGCCTCGAGCAACCCGCGCGCGAACTCCTGCCAGACGCGCTCGGCGACGAGGAAGTCGGCTTCGCCCTCGGTGACCATGCGGCGCATGAGCACCATCGTCTGCGGCGCCACTTCGAAACGGAAGCGCGCCGCGAATCGCGCGACGCGCAGGATGCGCACCGGGTCTTCGGCGAACGCTTCGCCCACATGGCGCAGGATGCCGGCGCGCGCATCGGCCTCGCCGCCAAACGGATCGACGAGCCGCCCGTCTTCGGCGCGCGCCATCGCGTTGATCGTGAGGTCGCGCCGCGCGAGGTCGTCTTCGAGCGTGACATCCGGCGCGGTGTAGACGGTGAAGCCCTTGTAGCCTCGGCCGCTCTTCCTCTCGGTGCGCGCCAGCGCGTATTCCTCGTGGGTCTTCGGATGCAGGAACACCGGAAAGTCCCGGCCCACGGGCCTGTAGCCGGCAGCGGTCATGTCCTCGGGCGTTGCGCCAACCACGACCCAGTCGCGATCGACCACCGGCAGGCCGAGCAATTCGTCGCGCACCGCGCCGCCAACGACATAGGCCTGCATGCGGCTATCAGCCGTAGGGCTCGAACTGCGGCAGCGTTTCGGTCTCCGCCCGGGCCGCTTCCATCCACTCCCGCATCGCCGGGAGCGCAAGCATGGCGTCCGAGTAGGCGCGGCACACGGCGGGCATCTCGACGTCATAAGTGAGAAAGCGCAGCACGATCGGCGCGTACATCGCATCGGCAATCGAGAACTCGCCGAAGAGGTACGGGCCCTCCTTGCCGAAGCGCTCGCGGCAGTCGGACCACATCGCCACGATGCGCGCGATATCGGCGAGCGACTCGGGCGTGCGGCCCTTGCCGCCGCCGTTAGTCCGAGGAAACTTCTTGCGGATGTTCATGCTCATGTGGGTCCGCAGGTTCGCGAACCCCGAATGCATTTCGGCCGAGACCGAGCGGGCCACGGCACGGGCCGCCGCATCCGAAGGCCAGAGCGAAGGCTTTTTCTCGGCGAGGTATTCGCAGATCGCGAGCGAATCCCAGATCGCCAGCTTGCCTTCAATCAGGCAAGGCACCTTGCCGGCCGGCGAGAACTCGAGGATCCTTTCCTTCGAGCCGGGACCGTAGAGCGGGATGCGGTGCTCTTCGAACGGGATGCCGGCGACTTTCATCGCCAGCCACGGCCGCAGCGACCACGAGGAATAATTCTTGTTGCCTACGATGAGCTTCAATTTGGCAGCGCGATGTTCAGTGCGGGCTGTTAGGGAGGGGGTGCGGGGGAACCG
>JANMDK010000270.1:0-21694 GCA_031376265.1 Pseudomonadota bacterium | reverse complement strand
CGCGTCCCGCACGGTGCGCGTCATCGGCCCGGTCACGCGGCCGAGGTAAGGCGGATACACCGGCACGCGCCCGAGGCTGGGCTTGAGCGCGAAGATGCCGCAGTGGGTGGCGGGCAGGCGCACCGAGCCGCCGATGTCCGTGCCGAGGTTCAACGGCGCATACCCGGCCGCCGCCGCGGCCCCGGCCCCCGAGCTCGAGCCCGAGGTATTGCGCTTCGTATCCCAGGGATTGCGCGTCAGCCCGTGGATCGAGGACAGGCCCGAGGACAACATGCCGTAGTCGGGCATCGTCGTCTTGCCGAGGATCACGCAGCCGGCTTCGCGAACGCGCGCCGCCGGCGGCGCGTCGGCCGGCGCGACCGCCAGGTCCTGGTTTGCCGCGGTGCCGATCGGCGCGGCATCGCCCCAGGTGAAGATGTTTTCCTTGATCGTGACCGGCACGCCATCGAGCGCCGAAAGCGGCGACCCGGCGCGCCAGCGTTCCTCCGAAGCCCTGGCCTGCGCGAGCGCGGCCTCGGCGCTGACGATGAACATCGCGTTGAGTTTCGGTTCCCACTGCGCGATGCGCGCAAGCGCCGCTTTCGCGACCTCCACCGGCGAGAGGCGGCGCGCCGTGTAAGCGGCAGAAAGCTCGGCTGCAGACAGGCAGGGGATTGGTTCGCTGGTATCGGTATCCATGCTGCCATGATAGCGCCACGGCCTACGAGCGCGACGGCCCGGTTCGCCCGACAGACCCCCGCACTTGTGCAAGCTATACTGCGGCGCGTTTTTCTCCGGAGGACTCCCTTTTGCGCCAGATCAGCATTGCAATCGCATTCCTATTTTCCGCCGCAGCGCAAGCGGCGCCCACCGAAATCGAGTTCTGGCATGCGATGGCCGGGCCGCGCGGCGACGAGGTCGAGGCGATCGCGAAGCGTTTCAACGCGTCGCAAAAGGACTACGTTGTCTCCACCGCCTTCAAGGGTCCCTATGAAGTGACCCTGTCCGAGGCGCTGGCTGCGAATCGCGCGGGCAAAGGACCTCACATCGTGCAGGTCTACGAGCTCGGCACGGCCAACATGATGGCCTTGCACGGTGCTGTCCGCCCGGTGTGGCAGGTGATGGCCGAGGCGGGCGAGCGGCTGGACGCGAAAGTCTTCGTGCCCGCGGTGGCGAGCTATTTCTCGGATCGCCAGGGGCGCCTCGAAGCGCTGCCGTTCAACACCTCGACGCCGGTCCTCTATTACAACAAGGATGCGTTCCGCGCCGCCAAGCTCGACCCGGAAAAGCCGCCGAAGACCTGGTACGAATTCGTGCCGACGATCGCCGCGCTCAAGGACGAAGCCAAGCTGCCCTGCGGCTACGTGACGTCCTGGCAGTCCTGGATCCACCTGGAGAACGCGAGCGCCTGGCACAACCAGGAGTTCGCGACCAAGGACAACGGCATGGCGGGGATGGATGCGAAGCTCGCGTTCAATACCCACCTGATGATGCGCCATATCGCGACGCTCGCCTCGTGGGTGAAGGCGGAATACTTCACGGTCACCGGACGGCGGGACGAGGGCGAAGTGCGGTTCACCGAGGGAGCGTGCGGGCTGCTCACGGCCTCCTCGTCGACCTACGCCGCGCTGCGTGAAGCGGCCAAATTCGACTTCGGCGTCGCGCCCCTGCCGTACTACGACGATGTCAGGGGCGCGCCGCAAAACACGTTGATTGGCGGCGGCGGCCTGTGGGTGCTGGGCGGCCACAAGAAGCCCGAATACCAGGGCGTGGCAAAATTCCTCGCCTACCTCACCCGGCCCGAAGTGCAGGCCGAGTGGCACCAGAAGACCGGGTACGTCCCGACCACCATCGCGGCCTACGAGCTCACGAAGAAGTCCGGCTTCTACGAAAAGAACCCGGGTCACGAGATCGCCATCCGCCAACTGCTGCTCAAGAACCCGACGAGCGACACGAAAGGCATCCGGCTCGGCGATTTCCCCCTGATCCGCACCATCATGGACGAGGAACTCGACCAGGCATGGGCGCTGACCAAGACGCCGAAGCAGGCCCTCGATGCAGCGGTAGAGCGAGGCAACGTGGTCCTGCGCAAGTTCGAGACGGCCCACCGAGGGTGGGCGAAGCCTGTTGCGCCGGGGAAACCGGCCGGCAAGGCCGATTCCGCCCCCAGGAAGAAATAATTCTGTAGTATTTCCGCCGTAGCCATTCGGCCGCAGTCATCCAGTAACAAGGCGGGCATAGACTCGCGCCAGACATACCGACCAGAGGAGAGTTCCAATGCGTTTCAAACTACTAGCGGCCGCATTCGCTTCCGCGAGCCTGTTCGCCCCAAGCGCCCAGGCACAGACCGAGATCCAGTTCTGGCATTCGATGGGCGGCGCCCTCGGGGAACGAACCAACGAACTGGCGACCAAGTTCAATGCCAGCCAGAAGGACTACAAGGTCAACGCAGTCTTCAAGGGCACGTATCCCGAGTCGATGACGGCCGCAATCGCCGCGTTCCGCGCCGGCGGCGCCCCGCATCTCCTGCAGGGGTTCGAAGTCGGCACTGCGACCATGATGGGCGCCAAGGGGGCGATCGTCCCGGTCGCCAAGGTGATGGCCGACGCAAAGGAGCCCTTCAACCCGAAGGCCTACCTCCCCGCAGTCGCGGGCTATTACACCGACAGCAAGGGCAACATGCTGTCCTTTCCGTTCAACAGCTCGACGGTGCTCTTCTACATCAACAAGGACGCCTTCAAGAAGGCCGGCCTCGACCCGAACCACTCGCCCGCGACCTGGAAGGAGTTCGCCATCATGGCCGGCAAGCTCAAGGCTTCCGGCCAACAATGCGTCTACACGACCAGCTGGCCGTCGTGGATGCACATCGAGAATTTCAGCGCCTGGCATGACGTGCCGATCGGCACCAAGCAGAACGGCATGGGGGGTACCGATGCGGTTTTCGCCATCAACTCGCCGCTGCATGTGCGCCATATCGCGATGCTTTCGGATTTCGCCAAGAACGGCTGGTTCACCTATGCCGGCCGCACCAACCAGGGCGACGCCAAGTTCTCGAGCGGCGAGTGCGCCATGTTCAGCGGCAGCGCAGGCGCGCAGGCCGGCATTAAGAAGGCCGCCAAGTTCGACTGGTCGGTCAACTTCATCCCCTACCACGACGACGTGAAGGGCGCACCGCAGAATTCGATCATTGGCGGCGCCTCGCTCTGGGTCATGGGCGGCAAGAAGCCGGCCGAGTACAAGGGCGTGGCCAAATTCCTCGCCTTCCTCTCGCAGCCCGAGGTCCAGATGGACTGGCACACTTCGACGGGTTACGTGCCGATCACCCTGGCCGCGTACGAAATGACGCGCAAATCCGGCTTCTACGATAAGAATCCCGGCGCGGACATGGCGGTGAAGGAACTCACCAATAAGGCGCCAACCGCCAACTCCAAGGGCCTGCGCTTCGGCAACTTCGTGCAGGGCCGCGAAGTGATCGAGGAAGAGCTCGAGAACGCGTTCTCCGGCAAGAAGGACGCGAAGACCGCACTGGACGACGCCGTCAAGCGTGGCAACGAGATCCTGCGCAAGTTCCAGGCCGCCAATAAATAGGAAAGGCGGGGGGCTGTCCGCCCCCCCCTTCAGATCCTCCCCCGGTCCGCGCCGGTACTTCGTAGGCACAGCGATGGAAAAGCGCGTCGTTTTCCGGTCTGCGTGGCTGCCGTATGCGCTGCTTGCGCCGCAGATCGTCATTACGGTGGTGTTCTTCTTCTGGCCGGCTTTCCAGGCGGTGTGGTTCTCTTTCCAGTTGCAGGACGCCTTCGGCCTGCACACTGAATTCGTCGGCCTGCAGAATTTCGCCGACCTCTTCAAGGATTCGCACTACCTCGAATCGTTCAAGGTGACGGCCGTTTTCAGCCTGCTGGTCGCGGGCTCGGGACTGTCGATCTCGCTATTGCTCGCGACGATGGCCGACCGCGTGCTGCGCGGCGCGCTTGCCTACAAGACGCTGCTGATCTGGCCCTACGCAGTCGCGCCAGCGGTGGCCGGAGTGCTCTGGGCTTTCCTCTTCGCGCCCTCGATCGGCATCATCACCTACGTGCTCAAGGGCATGGGGGTGGACTGGAACTGGATCATCCACGGCGACCAGGCGATGCTGCTGGTGGTGATCGCCTCGGTCTGGAAGCAGATCAGCTACAACTTCCTCTTCTTCCTCGCCGGGCTGCAGTCGATCCCGAGGTCCCTGATCGAGGCCGCCGCGATCGACGGCGCGAGCCCAATGCGGCGCTTCTGGACGATCGTGTTCCCGCTGCTGTCGCCGACCACGTTCTTCCTGCTGGTCGTGAACATCGTCTACGCGTTCTTCGACACCTTCGGCGTGATCGACGCGACCACGCAGGGCGGCCCGGCGCAGGCGACGCAGATCCTCGTCTACAAGGTCTATCACGACGGCGTGAAATCGGCCGACCTCGGTGGCTCGTCGGCGCAGTCGGTGATCCTGATGTTCATCGTCATTGCGCTCACGGTGGTGCAGTTCCGCTTCGTCGAGCGCAAGGTCAACTACTGAGGCCCCGATGGTCGAGAACCGGCCCTGGCTGACTTTCTTCTCGCACGCGATCCTGGTGCTGGGGGTGCTCGCCGTCGCGTTCCCGCTCTACGTCACCTTCGTCGCGTCCACCCTCACGCTCGAGCAGATCCTCGCGGTGCCGATGCCGCTGGTACCCGGCGACCAGATGATCGCCAACTACTCGCAGGTTCTCACGGCCGGGTCGACCAAGGGATCGGCCGCGCCGGTGGCGACGATGATGACCAACAGCCTCATCATGGCGCTCACGATCGCCATCGGCAAGATCGCAATCTCGATCATCGCCTCCTTCGCAATCGTGTATTTCCGCTTCCCGGGCCGCAATTTCTTCTTCTGGATGATCTTCGTCACGCTGATGCTTCCCGTCGAGGTGCGCATCATCCCGACCTTCAAGGTGGTCGCCGACCTCGGCATGCTCAACTCCTACGCCGGCCTCACGATCCCGCTGATCGCCTCGGCCACCGCGACGTTCCTCTTTCGCCAGTTCTTCCTCACGATTCCCGACGAGCTTGCCGAAGCGGCGAGGATCGATGGCGCGGGGCCGATGCGTTTCTTCGTCGACGTCGTGCTGCCGCTGTCCAAGACCAGCGTCGCGGCGCTGTTCGTGATCCAGTTCATCTACGGCTGGAACCAGTACCTCTGGCCGCTGCTGGTGACGACGCAGGAGTCGATGTACACGACCGTGATCGGCATCAAGCGCATGATCGTCGGCAGCGACGCGGCCAACGAATGGAATCTCGTGATGGCCACCGCCATCCTCGCCATGCTGCCCCCGGCGCTGGTGGTGGTGCTCATGCAGAAGTGGTTCGTCAAGGGCCTCGTGGAGACCGAAAAATAATGGCGCAGGTACACCTTCGTGATGTGCGCAAGAGCTACGGCGATCTGCAGGTGATCCATGGCGTTTCGATGGACATCGACGACGGCGAGTTCGTCGTGATCCTCGGCCCCTCGGGCTGCGGCAAGAGCACGCTGCTGCGCATGGTGGCCGGGCTGGAAGTCGTCACCGGCGGCGAGATCGTGATCGGCGACCGGGTGGTGAACAACCTCGAGCCCAAGGACCGGGACATCGCGATGGTGTTCCAGAACTACGCGCTGTACCCCCACATGTCGGTGCGCGAGAACATGGCCTACGGCCTCAAGATCCGCAAGCTGCCGGAGGCGGACATCGAGGCGCGGGTGCAGCGCGCCGCCGGCATCCTCGAGCTCTCGCAGCTCCTCGACCGGCGCCCCCGCCAGCTTTCCGGCGGCCAGCGCCAGCGCGTGGCGATGGGCCGCGCCATCGTGAGGGAGCCTGCGGTGTTTCTTTTCGACGAGCCGCTTTCGAACCTCGACGCAAAGCTGCGCGTGCAGATGCGCGCCGAGCTGCAGGCGCTGCACAGGCGCCTGTCGACCACCAGCCTTTACGTGACGCACGACCAGATCGAGGCGATGACGCTGGCGCATCGCATGATCGTCATGAACGGCGGCCGGGCCGAGCAGATCGGCGCACCGCTGGACGTTTATGCTAAGCCGGCGAGCACTTTCGTGGCGTCCTTCATTGGCTCGCCGCCGATGAACCTGATTCCCGCCCAGCGCAACGGCAAGCCGGTCCTGCAGGGCGTGCGCCCGGAGCACCTGGAGCCGTGTTCGGAAGCCGACGCGAAGCTGCGCGCGGCCATCGACCTCATCGAGCCGCTCGGCGCCGATACGCTGGCGCACGGCACCATCAACGGCGCGCGCATCATCGTGCGGCTGCCGGCGGCCACGCAGGTCAAGGAAGGCACCCTTCCTCTGCGGTTCGCTCCGGAAAACGAGCACTTCTTCGATTCGGCCAGCGGCAAGCGCATCGAAGCATGAAGTGGCCCTACCCGCGCGTTGTCGCGCATCGCGGCGGCGGCACGCTGGCCCCGGAGAACACGCTGGGCGCGCTGCGCCACGGTGCCTCGCTCGGGTTTCGCGGCGTCGAGTTCGACGTCATGCTCGCCGGCGGCAGCTTGCCGGTGCTGATCCACGACGAGACCTTCGAGCGCACCACGTCGGGCAGGGGCAGCGTGCCGATGCTCGCCTACGCCGACATCGAAAAATTCGACGCAGGGGCCTGGCATGGCGCGGCGTTCAAGGGCGAGAAAGTGCCGACCTTCGAGGCGGCCGCAAAGCTTTGCCGGGCGCTCGGCCTGTGGGCCAACGTCGAGATCAAGCCGGCCAGGGGGTACGAGGCCGAAACCGGCCGCGCCGCCGCGCGCATGGCGCTCGACCTCTGGGAAGGCGCGGCGTTGCCGCCGGTGCTGTCCTCCTTCTCGATGGAGGCGCTGGCCGCCGCCAAAGCGGCCGCGCCCTCGCTGCCCCGTGGGTTGCTGGTCAGCAAGATCCCGCCCGATTGGCAAGAGAGGATGCAGAAGCTCGAATGCATGGCGCTGCATTGCAAGTACAGCGAACTTACCCGCAGCCTCGCCGACGCGATCCACGCTGCCGGCTATGCAGTCGCGTGCTGGACGGTGAACGACCCGGCCGAAGCACGGAAGCTTTTCGGCTGGGGCGTGGAGTGCGTCATCACCGACCGGCTCGACCTCATCGCGCCAGACTTTGCGGAATAAATGGGGTCAGAGTCGAATTAAATAACTCGACTCTGACCCCATTTATGAGGCGGGCGCCGCGATGCGCTACTGACATTTAGATGACGAAACTCTAGTCCCGGCGCGCCTCTCCAGCCAACTTGCTGACATTTTTCGGTTACTTCGCGGGCGGCTGCTTCCCTGTCGCTGTAAGCCGGCGACGCAGCGCGCGCATCAACGACCCGAGCAGCGGCACCTTTGCATACAGTTCCTCCCCAGTGTCCCAGTAGTCGCGGTGATACGCGACTTTCCCGCCTGCATCGAAGCGCAGGTGGCTCGCGCCCCGGACCGTCATGAGCGCAGCGCCCGGCCTGAGGCGGAAAGTGAAGTCCCACGTTAGCAGCGCGCCGTTGCCCGCCAGGATGCGCTCGGTGACCTTGAAACGCGGTTCTGCTACCTGCTCGAACATGTGCGCATACACCTGCTGCACGCTTTCGATGCCGCGCACCTCGTTAAAGGGGTCCTTGAAATACGCGTCCGCGGCGTAGTAGTCCCCGATCCTCCGAACGCTCTGAGCCGAAAGCGTCTCGAACCACGCGACGAGGTCGTCGATACCGGTCATGGCCCGGTGAACCTCCTGACGCACCAGAAATACAGCCGGTGCGGCAAAAGGTTGATCGCCTTGAGCATCCGGGAGAACGCGCGCGGGAAATGGATCTCGAAGTCGCCTCGCGCAATGCCGTCGACGATTTCCTCCGCGGCCTTGTCCGCGCCGATGAGGAAAGGCATCGGGAACGTGTTTTTCGCGGTGAGCGGCGTTGCGACGAAGCCGGGCGAGATGAGGTACACGTCGATGCCGCGCTCGTGCAGGTCGAGATACAGCGATTGGGCGAGGTTGATGCAGGCGGCCTTGCTCGCGCCATAGGCCAGGCTGTTGGGCAATCCCCCATAGCCCGCGACGCTCGAGACGATGCCGAATCCGCCGGCGCCTTGCCGCAACAGCACGGGGTGCACGGCCGCGAACAGGTTGAGCACGCCGGTCAGGTTGATGTCGACGATGCGCCGGGCTTCGGGCAGGTCGATTTCCCACGCGCGCATCGCCTTGTAGGTGCCGGCAACGGCGAGCGCGAGATCGATGCCGCCCCAGGCCTCGCAAAGGCGCTGCGCCGTGCGCGCGGTGGCGGTCGCGTCGGAAACGTCGAGCGGAAGCACGGTCGCGCGGCCGCCGAAGGTGGATTCGAGCGCTTCGGTCGAGCGCGCGGACACCGCAACCCGCGCGCCGCGTTCGAGCAGCAGGTTCGCGGTCGCCGCGCCGATGCCCGTCGTAGCGCCGACCACCCAGACGCGCTTGCCGGCGAACGAGGCGATCGGCGTGTTCAGCGGCGAGAAGAAACCCATCAGGGCCTTTTCCGGAAGGCGAGCGTGAGCTCGCCGAGCGCGAAGCCGAATTTGCTCATGCGCGAGCGGTTGAGCATTACGGTTTCGTCCTGCAGGTACATCCAGTCGTCGAAGTCCACGTGCCAGGTTCGGCCATCGACCTCGAGAGCGAGCACGTACGTCCAGCGCAGCGCGTTGCCGCGCGCCTCGCCCTGCGCGCGCCCGACCACGTCGCCGGCAGTCCCGGTGAACCGGTGGGCGTCGAGCCGCGCGATCGACCAGACGCGCTTCGATTTGGTCCCGTCGGAATAGCTGAAATCCTCCTCCAGCGTGAGTGTGTCGCCGGCCACCGTGCCCTTGACCGCCACCGTGAATCGCCTGACGACCTTGTTCGAGCGATCGGTGAAAACGCCCCAGCCGTCGACGGCGCCTTCGAAGTACCTGAACAGGTCGAGCGCTGGTTTCTCGTCCCGATAGGCATCGGGACCGATGCTGCTGCAACCGGCGAGGAGTACTGCCGCTAGAGCGGCCGACAGGATGCGGATCATGCGGGAATTCCTTCACGAGTGTTGGCGATGCCGATGGTCTTCCACAGCAGGCCGCCGGCCGCGGCCTTCAGCGCGCAGGGCAGCAGGCAATAGGCGTAATACAGCGGTTGAACCGTTTGCGCCTCGCCCGGCGTGTATCCGAACAGCGCGAGCGCGGGCAGCGCAATGCCCGCAGCAATCGCGAGGTTGAGCTTGGTGGCGAAAGTCCATGCGCCGAAATACGCACCGGCGCGCTCTTCGTGGCCGGCGTCGCGAACCACGTCGGCGAGCATTGCAGGCGGGATCGAGAGGTCGGCTCCCAGCGCAAAGCCCGAAAGCGCGCACACCGCCAGAAATGCGGCATGGTCGCCCGCGCCGAGCGTGAATGCGCCCGCGAAGGCGGCAACGCTCACCATCATTGCGGCGAGCCACGCTGCCGGCTTGCCGACGCGCCGTGACGCGGCGACCCACAGGGGCAGGCCGGCCGCGCCGGCAAGAAAGTACACGGCGAGGAAAGTGCCGCCCTCGCCGGGCATTTGCAACGCGTCCGCAACGTAGAACAGCATCAGGGTGGCGGGCAGCGCGCTCGAAATGCCGTTCAGCATGAACACGGCCAGCAGGCGCGTAAACGGACCGTTCGAAAACGGTGCAAATATCGCGTGGATGCCAGGCACTCGCCGGCCAGCCATTCGGGGAGGAGGCGGCGCGGCGGCCAGTGTCACCGCGGCGAAGAGGACGGCGGCGACAGCAAAAACCACGCTGAAGCGCGCCAATCCCGATTCGATCTGCGCGGCGAGCAGCGCCGGGAGGACGCTCGCGAAGATGACGCCGGCGAGGCCGAAGCCTTCGCGGAATGCGCTTAGCCGGGTCGCCTCGTGCGGCGACCGGCCGAGCAGCGAGCCCCACGCGAGATAGCTGACCGAAGCCAGGCTGTAACCCAGGTAGACGGGCACCAGCGCGATCGACAGCCACAGCCAGAGATGCTCGCCGCCAAGCCGGCCGATGCGCGGCGGATTGAAAGCGAGCAGGACGCCGGCGACGAGAAGGCCGATGCCGAGGGCGACCAGGAGCTTCGGGCGCTGCAGGCGGTCGTTCAGGGCCCCGAGCACGGGATCGATGAAGGCGTCGGCGAGCCTTGCCGCGAGCAGCACCAGCCCGAGCAGCGCCAGGTTCATGCCGAGCGCACCGCCGTACAGGTTCGGGAGATGCACGTAGATCGGCAACGCCGCACTGGCGAGCGGCAGCCCGAGGGCGCCGTAGGCGGTGAGTTCCCGGCCCGAAAGCGCCACGCTCAGCGGCCTCCGAGCAGCGCGGCGCGCAGGTCCGGCGCGCTGGTTGCGGGGTCGAGCCAGATGGAAAAAAACGCGTGCGAGAACTCAGGATCCGCAATCGCGCCCAGCGGCCGGCCGTCGTGGAAAAATTTCGCGCCCCGGCCGGGCAGGTGCAGCCCGGTGAGCGTGTTGCCTTCGACGACATCGGGAAACAGCCTCTCCATTGCCAGTCCCCATGCGCGGCGCTTCTCCGGCGTGCCGAGCGCGAGGGCTTCGATCTCCTCCACCGAGCGCTGGGCGATGGCCGTGCCCTTGAGGCTGCGCGCATATCGCAACGACAGGGAAAATGGCTGCCCGAACTCGGGCGGTGCGCCGCGTGTCCATAGCGCGGCGTCGTAGACCTTGAGCCCGAACCACCTGAATGTGCCCGCGCCGAACGGCTTCAAGCCGGGGACTTCCTCGCTCGCGCCCGCAGGCAACCCTCCCCGGGTCGAATCCCGGGCTTGCGCTACCGGGCCCGCGGATAGCGCGACGAGCACCAGCGCTGCCAGCATCGGGGCGGCGGCGCGGATCACCGCTTGACCAGCGTGAATTGCATGACGTCGGTCGAGCCGGAAACGAAACCAGCCATGCAGTAGGCGAAGTAGAACTCCCACAGGCGCATGAAGCGCTCGTCGAAACCCAAGCCGCGGACGGCGTCGGCGCGCGCGAGGAATCGTTCCCGCCATTCGGTCAGCGTGCGCCGGTAGTCCAGGCCGAATGCGAACTCGTCCTCGATTGCAAAGCCCGCCTGCGATGCAAGCTCGCGGAACCGGGAGGGACTGGGCAGCATGCCGCCCGGAAAGATATATCGCTGGATGAAATCGCTGCCTTGCCGGTAGCGCTCGAAAAGGGCATCGTCAATCACGATCGACTGGATTACGGCCTTGCCGCCCGGGGGCAGCGATCCGGCGACCTTGGCGAAATACGCCGGCCACCACCGCTCGCCCACTGCCTCGAGCATCTCCACCGACACCACCGCGTCGTAGGTGCCCGTTTGATCGCGATAGTCACGAAACTCGATGCCGGTGCGCTGCGCGTGCCCGGCGGCGGCGAGGCGCGCGCGCGCGTACTCCAGTTGCGCGCGCGACAGGGTCAGCCCCGTCACATGACATTTCCGGGCGGCGGCGAGTTCGGCGAAGCCCCCCCATCCGCAGCCGATTTCGAGGATGCGTGACCCAGGCGCCGGGGCGATGCGCTCGAGGATGCGTTGGTACTTCGCGCGCTGTGCCGATTCCAGCGTGTCGGCGTCATCCGCGTAAACCGCGCTCGAATAGGTCATGCCGTCATCGAGCCACAGGGAATAGAAATCGTTGCCGAGGTCGTAGTGCGCGGCGATGTTTCGCCGGCTGCCGGAGCGCGTGTTCGAGCGCAGCGCGTGCGAGATTCGATGCAGCGTGCGCCCGATGAAACTGCCGTAAAGGGGCGCATCGAGCGACTCGCGGTTCACAGCCAACAGGGCGAGCAGGTCGGGCAGGTGCGGCGTATGCCATTGCTGGTCGAGGAAGCTTTCGGCGAAGCCGATGTCGCCATCGCGCAGGATGCGGCCGAAGGCGTCCCAGTCGTGGAAGGCGATTTCCGCCTCGAGACCCGGGGCCGCTTGCGCAGCGGGCCCGAACGAAAGTCGCTCGCCCGAAGGCAGCTCGACATGGAGGCGGCCGGTGCCGATTCGCTCGAGAAAGCGCAAGGCCAGCCGCGCTTTCCACGGCACAGGCCTCGATGCGGGAGCGGCGGCGCCTTTCGCGCCAAGGGTTGAGGTGGTCATGTTCATCGGGAAATGTGCTCCTGCGGAGCCTCGGGTTTTGGAAAAAAGGGCGCGCGCTTGGCCCATAGGCGCAGCGCGTGGGAGTGGATTCGAGCCATGACGGCGAGGGTCATGAATGGATGGGAGGCGAACGCATGCAGGACCCGGCCGGCGGTGAGGGGCTCGGGCCGGCCGGCAATGCTCGTGAGGAGGAGCGGTCCGTCGTCGTCGTGGTAGTCGATGCGCGAAATGCGCGCGCCGCCAGCCTGGCCGAACCTGAACGCATAGCGCCCCGCCACGGGCAAGAAGGGCGATACATGGAAGACCTTCCGGGTACCGAGCGTTTGCGTCTCGTCGATGGGCCGGCCGTCCGGGTGGGCAATGAGGTAGCAGTGGCGCTCACCGAACGTGTTGTTCACCTCGGCCAGTACCGCGCGCAACTCGCCACCGCGCGAATGGCAGAACCAGAAGCTCACCGGGTTGAAGACGTAGCCCAGCACGCGCGGAAAGCAGTGCAGCCAGACCTCGCCGTCTGCTGCCCGCAGGCCTTCGCTTGCCAGCACCTCGCGGATCCAAGCCAGGGGATGCGTGCCGTCGCGCGCCCCGTGGTCGCGGAAGTGAAAGCTTGCGAGGTTGAAGCGGTTTAGCGAAAAGAGGCGGTTCTCGGCTTCGGCGAGCGCCGAGAGCTGCAGGCGCAGGAAGAACACGCGATAGGCAAACCGGTGCGCCACTGGGCGCACGCGCCGATGCATGACTGTGCCGCAAAGGAGTTCGGAAGGCATCGTGTCTGACCGAGGCGAATCAGGCGGCGAGCTTCAGGGCTTCCGCCCCAGGCTGCGGCGCCCAAGGCGCTTCGATACCGAACGACCGCGCGACGCTGAGCGCCGAGGCGAGCCCGTCCTCGTGAAAGCCGTAGCGCGTCCAAGCGCCGCAGAACCAGGTGCGGTTCCCGCCCTGGATCGCAGGCAACCTGGCCTGGGCCGCTTCTGCGCCGGCAGCAAAAACGGGGTGCTCGTAGTCGTACTCGCCGAGAATGGTCGCGGTGCGCGGCTCGCGGAAGGGGTTCAGGCTCACGATCACCGGTTGTCGGAACGGCAGCGGCTGCAATCGATTGATGAGGTAGTGAACGCTGACCGGGCGGCCAACGGGCGAATCCCTGCCGGCGGCGTAGTTCCATGCCGACCACACGCGCCGATTGGCGGGGAGCAGCGATGCGTCCGTGTGCAACACCGCGCGGTTGCGCTGGTAGGGGATGGCGCCAAGCGTGGCTTTCTCGATCGGCCGGGCATCGTCGCCGAGGATGCGCAGTGCCTGGTCGCTATGGCAGGCGAAGACGACCCCATCGAAACGTTCGTTTTGCGCGAGGCCCGCAGCGCGGAAGGCCACGTCGACGCCGGTCGCATCGCGGCGTGCTGCGACGACGGGCGTGTTCAGGCGAACGTCTGGTAGCGACCCTGCGAGTTTCGTTACGTATTGCCGCGCGCCGCCTGCGACCGTGTACCACTGAGGCCGGTCCGTGACCTGAAGCAGTCCATGGTTGCGAAAAAACCGCGCGAACGAAGCGAACGGGTACTCGAGCATGACTTTCGTCGGGCACGACCAGATTGCCGCGGCCATGGGCATCAGGTACCAGTCGCGAAACTCCATGCTGTATCCGCCGACGGACAGGAAGTCGCCCACCGAAATGGCCGGCGCGCCGTTTTCTTGCAGCGTCCATGCCCCGGCTTCCCGGTTGAAGCGGAACACATCGCGCAGCATTCGAAGGAACCCCGGGCGCAGGAGATTCGAGCGCTGCGCAAACAGGCTGCCGAGGCTCGTGCCCGACCATTCGATCGCCGGCGCCTGAAGGGCGACGCTGAAAGTCATTTCGCTGGGCGCGACGGGCACGCCCAGCGTTTCGAGCAGCGGTACGAGGTTCGGGTAGGTTGCCCGGTTGAACACGAGGAAGCCGGTGTCCACCCCGTGCGTCACGCCCTCGAGCGTCACGTCTACCGTGTGGGTATGGCCGCCCAGGTAGGTACCCGATTCGAACAGCGTGATCGTGTGGTCGCGCCCAAGCAGCCACGCGGCGGCGAGCCCGGAAATGCCTGAGCCTATGACCGCGATACGCATGGCAACGTGGGGGTAGGCTGTGGCCGAAAGGGTGAAATTTCATTGGTAGGCATACAGCCCTATACGCAGGATGGGAGAAATCAGATTCAATTTTGTCCTAGTCAAATAGTCGTTAAAAGTGGATAATCTGCCCTATTGAGGCAACAGTCAACGGTTTGACTTGGACAAAACGAAAGTTTATGTGAACAACCAAGGTCTCGGCATTGCCGACGTCGAACGCGAAACCGGGCTGACGAAGGACCAGCTTCGGGTCTGGGAAAAGCGCTATGGCTTTCCAACCCCGTCCCGGGATCCAAACGGGGATAGGCGTTATTCCGAGGACGAGGTTGGCAAGCTGAACCTGATTCGCAGGCTCCTGGACAGGGGCCTGAGGCCAGGCCGGCTGCACCGCATGACCGTCGCCGCGCTGGAGGCGCTGAGTTGCGAGGGCGAGATCCCTGAACGCAACGCCTCGCAGGACTTGGCGCTTTACTTGCTCAAGACCCACCAGACGGAGCAGTTGCGTCGGGAACTGGGGGAGGCGTTGCTCCGCGAAGGGATGTTCCGTTTCGTCACCGACATCGCGGCGCCGCTTGCAGTGCTCGTCGGCGACGCGTGGATGCGCGGCGACCTTCGCGTATTCGAGGAGCACCTGTTTACCGAAATTCTGCAAGGACAGTTGCGGGGCGCCATCGCGCAGCTTGGCAGCGCTGGCGGCACGCCCCGTATGCTCATCACCACGCTTCCGGCGGAACAGCATGGACTGGGTGTGCTGATGGCCGAAGCGATCTGCACGCTGGAAGGGGCCGAGTGCGTGGCGCTCGGGCCGCAGACCCCGGCGGCCGACATCACGGCGGCTGCAGCAGCTAAGGAGGTCGACGTGGTTGCCTTGTCGTTCAGCGCGAATTTTCCCGTGGGGCAGATTACCGAAGGCCTCGCGGCGCTTCGTGAGGCCCTGCCTGGGCAGGTGGCCATCTGGTGCGGCGGCGCGGGAACAATGCGTGCAAAACGCATCCCCGAGGGCGTTGCGAGGCTCGCGACGCTGGAAGCGCTCGGCCCGGCGATCGCCCAATGGCGCCTTGCGCACAGACACCACGCCGCGGACGGCGCGTAAAATGGCCTTTTGACAGGCGGGGCCACGACAGTTTGCGATTTGGGAGCGTCAATCGCCCCGACCCTTACCATCCAGGAAATGACATGGCGGGAAAAATGCTTTACCCGGAGTTGTTCAAGGCTCTCGAGCGCGTGCGCTGGAGCCTCGACCACGATGTGCCGTGGGCTTCGTTCGACGCCTCCAAGCTCTCGGACGAGCAGGCGCTCACGATCAAGATGAATGCGATCACCGAGTGGGCGGCGCTGCCGGCTACCGAGATGTTCCTGCGCGACAACCGGCACGACAGCGATTTTTCCGCCTTCATGTCGGTCTGGTTCTTCGAGGAGCAGAAGCACGCGCTCACGCTGATCGAGTACCTGAAACGCTTCCGGCCGGACCTGGTGCCGACCGAGGCCGAGCTGCACAACGTGCGCTTCGAGTTCGACGCGGCGCCGCCGCTCGAGACGCTCATGATGCATTTCTGCGGCGAGATCCGCCTCAACCACTGGTACCGGTGCGCGGGGGAATGGCACACCGAGCCGGTGATCAAGAAGATCTACAACCTGATTTCGCACGACGAGGCGCGCCACGGCGGGGCCTATCTTCGCTACATGAAGAAGGCGCTCGCCAGCGGCGGCAACGAAGTCAAGGCGGCCTTCGCCAAGATCGGCCTGCTCATGGCCTCGGCCCACCGCTCGAGCCAGCCGCTGCACCCGACCAATCTGCACGTGAACCAGAAGATGTTTCCCGAGGACACGGTGCAGTCGAAGCTGCCCGACCCGGTGTGGCTGGAGCATTGGCTCGACAAGCAGATCAATTTCGACAAGGCGTGGGAAAAGAAGGCCGTCGACATGATGCTGCTCAACATGTCGAAGCTCTTCGGCCGGCCGATCAAGACGCTGCAGGAGCTCAACCGGTACCGGCGCGAGCTGCGGGCGCCTGCACCAGCGATCGGTTGACGCGGGGCGATTGCTGCCATTTTCTCGCAAATGGCCACGCCTGGCGCGGCGTCCCAGGCGAAATGCTGCCAACGCCATACCGGCTGGAAGCCGCTCGCGACGAAGCCAGTCCTGAATTCCGGTCCCGCGCGTTTACACATTCTTGCAAGTCCCGAAAACCCCAATTCATCCGATCGTTCCGCTATGCTTCCCTTTTGTTCGGTGCCGCACATAGGGGGGGCCGCACTTGCGGTACAACTGAAGAATCACAATAGCCTGCGCCGAATACATTCGGCGCACAGAATAAGAAGAACGCGATTTTCAAGGATGACGAAACTTGACGCGGCCGACCCTGCGGGCAATCGTTGCCTTCGGCGCGATTTTGTCCGGCAATCCGCTCGCCCAAGCCCAACAGCCCCCTGACGCGGGCAGCATCCTGCGCGACCAGCCAAAGCCTGCAGCCCGTCCTGCAGTGCCGGTTGCACCCATCCAGGTGGACAAGCCGGCGCCACCCGCACCCGACGCCGGCCCCCGCATCGTAGTCAAGGGCTTTCGCTTCGAAGGCGCCACGCTGTTTCCGGCAGACGTGCTCGCGGCGCAAGTCAAGGAAGCCATTGGTGTCGAGCGCAGCTTCCCGGAGCTGCAGACGCTGGCGCTCGCGCTGGTGGGCTTCTATGCCCAGAACGGCTACCTCGCGCGCGTCACCCTGCCGCCGCAGGACGTGAAGGACGGCATCGTCACCTTCCGGGTGATCGAGGGACGCCGCGGCGGCCTGCAGATCAACCGCACCGGCGAGCGTCTCGATGCCGAGCGCATCCAGGGCTTCATCGACCGGCGCCTGGGGCGAGGCGACCTGATGAGTCTCGCGCGCCTGGGCGAAGGCTTGAGCGTGCTGAACGAGCAACCCGGCATCAGCGCCCGATCCGCGTTGATCCCAGGCAAGGTGGAAGGCGAGATCGACCTGGTTGTCGATGCACTCGCGCAACCCTTGTTGTCCTACAGCGTTTCCGGCAACAACCACGGCTCGCGGGCTACAGGCCGGGGGCAGGTGAGCGGCAGCGCCACTCTGAACAATCCCACTGGCCGCTTCGATTCGGTCTCGGTACTGGTCAACACGAGCGACGGGACCTCCTTCGGCCGCGTCGATTACAGCCTGGCCGTCGGCAACAGCGGCCTGAGGCTTGGCGCGAATGCGTCGCGGCTCCACTACCGGCTGGTGCAGGAGAATTTCGCGGCGCTGCAGTCGAGCGGCACGGCCGAAACGGTGGGGTTTAACGGGTCCTTCCCACTGGTGCGGGGCAGCGGCCTCAACCTGAGCCTCACCGGCAGCCTCGACAAGAAGTGGCTGTTCGACGAGACGGTGGCCGGGGAGACGAGCAACCGGGAAGTGACGGTGGGCAACCTGGGTCTTAACGGCAGCAGCCCCGATACGCTGTTCGGGGGCGGCCTGAACGCCTTCGGGCTGGGCGTAAGTCTCGGCGATGTCGACCAGAGGAATGCCGGGGCGCGGGCGGGCGACGACGTCAGCCGCCGGGTGCAGGGCAAGTTCCACAAGCTCGCGTGGAACTATGGCCGAATCCACCCGCTCTCCGACACGCTGAGCCTGAACGCCACGCTGCGCGGCCAATTCGCAAGCAAGAACCTCGATTCCTCGGAACGCTTCGTGCTCGGCGGCCCGGCAGGCGTGCGCGCCTTCCCGGTGGGTGAAGCCGCCGGCGACGAGGGCTGGCTGCTCTCGGTGAACCTTACGCATCAGATTGGCGAGAAGCTAAGCGCGAGCGCGTTCGTCGATCACGGCGGCATCAAAGTCAACCGGAACCCGAGCGCGGTCCTGGCCGCGGCCAACCCGCTGCTGCCCAATCGCTACGAGCTGAGCGGCGTGGGCGTCGGGATGGCGTGGCAGCCATGGTCGCAGTTGAGCGTGAACGCGAGCGTGGCCGTCCCGATGGGGGGCAATGCGGGCCGCGATGCCAACGGGAACAATGCCGACGGCACGCGGATCAAGCCGCGCGCGTGGGTGGGCCTCACCGCGCAGTTCTGAAACGAAGCAAGACAGGGAAGGCATTCCAGCGACAAGGAGCGTGGCATGAACAGGATCTTTCGGCTGACCTGGAGCGTCGTGCGGCAGGCTTGGGTCGTCGCGCACGAGAAGAGTCCCGCACGAGGGCGATCGCCTTCTGGTTCCCGCGCGCGCGCGCGTTCGCTCGCAGGGCTGCTTGCCGGCGCGCTGCTCGCGCAGGGCGCGCTCGCCGCGCCGCCCGCGCCACCCGCGACGAACGCGCTGCCCACCGGCGGGCAGGTGATCGCCGGACAGGCGGGGATCGCGCAAAGCGGCAACACGCTGAACGTCACCCAGTCGAGCGCCAAGGCGATCGTCAACTGGAACACCTTCAACATCGGCGCGAATGCGGCGGTGAAGTTCATCCAGCCCGGTGCCAGCTCCGTTGCGCTTAATCGCGTGGTCGGTGCTGAAGCCTCGTCGATCTATGGTGCGCTCAGCGCCAACGGGCAAGTGTTTCTCGTCAATCCGAGCGGAGTGCTGTTCGGGCCAGGCTCGCGCGTGGATGTCGGCGGCCTGGTGGCTACGACGATGAGCATAAGGAACGACGACTTCCTCTCCGGCAACTACCGCTTCACGCGCGACGGGGCCACGGGCAGCGTGGTGAACCAGGGCGACATCGTCGCGAAGTACGTTGCGCTGCTCGCACCGGAGGTGAGAAACGAAGGCGTGATCGCGGCCCGCATGGGCACGGTCGTCCTGGCGGCGGGCGAGGCGGTCAATCTGGGAATCACCGGCGACAGGCTCATCGACATCCGGGTGGACAAGGCGAGCATCGACACGCTGGTGGAGAACAAGCGGCTGGTGCAGGCGGGCGAAGGGCTGGTGGTGATGTCGGCACAGTCGGTCAACGAATTGTTGGGCCGTGTGGTCAACAGCGGCAGCATCGAGGCCAACGGCATTACCAGCGACGGCGGCACGGTGCGGCTTGCGGCGAGCGGCACGATCGAGCTCAGCGGTTCGATCTCGGCCGACGCGGCGGCGCGGGGCAAGGGCGGCAGCATTGTTGCAATCGCGGACCTCGGCAACCCGGCCAGCCGCACGCACGTGCTGGGCTCGCTGAGCGCTAAGGGAGGCAGCGAATCCGGCGACGGCGGCTTCATCGAGACCAGCGCAAGCCGCCTTTCGATCAGCGACAGCGCGCGCATCGACACAAGCGCTGGCAGCGGGCGCACGGGACAATGGCTGCTCGATCCCTTCGATTTCACCGTAGCTTCAAGCGGAGGCGACATCACTGGGGCGGCGCTCTCAGCGGCGCTTGGCAGCAACAACGTCACCATCCAGACGACCGACGTCGGCGCCTCCTGCACGAACGCGACCTGCGGCACAGGCAACGCAAGCGGCAACGGCGACATCCACGTTAACGACACCGTGACCTGGACCTCCAACAGGGTCCTGACCCTGTCCGCGTGGCGCGACATCAACGTCAATTCGGCCATGAACGTGAGCGCCGCGGGGGGCCTGGCGATCCAGTACGGGCAAAGCGGCACGGCGGACTACTCCACAAACACTGCCCGGTTCACCGCGGCCGCGCCGGTCAACCTCCCCGCCGGGGCGAGCTTCACTTCCAAGTTCGGCGATGGCGCCACGAAGACCTATACCGTCATCAACGATTTGGCGGGCCTGACCGGCATCGACGCGAACTCGACCACCGTCGCCGCCAACTACGTGCTGGGCTCGAACATCGTGATTTCGAGCGGCACCTGGACGCCGATCGGCAACGCCAACGGCCCGTTCCAGGGCGTCTTCGAGGGGCTGGGCCACACCCTCAGCGGTATCGCCAACAGCACGAGCGTCACAGACAACGTCGGCTTCTTCGGCCGGACCTCCTCGGCCGCGCTGGTGCAGAACGTCGGCATAACCAGCGTCAACCTCACTGGCAGAACCTCGGTGGGCGGCCTGGTCGGCGACAACAGCGCCAACATTCACAACGCGTACTCGACGGGGACCATTGCAACCACGGCCGGAACGACCGGCAGCGACACGGTCGGGAGCATCGGGGGCCTGCTCGGCAAGAACAGCGGGTTCGTGACCCGCAGCTTCAGCAGCGCAAACATCACCGCCACCGCCGGCAACCAGGCCAACGAGCCGGACCCGGCCCCTTCGGTAGGAGGCGGCATCGGCGGCCTGGTGGGCACGCACACCGGCGGAAGGATCAAGTACGCCTACGCGACGGGCAGCGTGAGCGGCGGCAACAACGTGGGTGGGCTGGTCGGTCACGCCGCAGTGGACATCGAGCACAGCTACTCCGTGGGCGCGGTGAGCGGGACCGGAACCGTGGGTGGCCTGATCGGTTCGGTACCGGGTGGGATGGGGATACCGCCCACCATCCTCGGCACCTTCTGGGACACGCAAACCTCGACCCAGGCCGCGAGCGCGGGCGCCGCGACCGGAATGACGACTGCGCAAATGAAGGTCGCGGCGAACTTCAATTCCGCCACGACTGCCAATGGCAGCTCCGACCCCGCTTGGGACACCGCGCGGGTGTGGAACCTGCAGAACGGCAGCTACCCCGGGTTCCGCGGCGCGGAGCTTTCCAGCGCAGCCTCGTCGATCACCATTTCGCTCAACGACTCGTCACGCGTCTACGGCGACACGACACAGCCGACGCTGACGGGTTTCTCTTTCACGGGCACGCTGAAGTCCGGCGACAGCCTCACCGGTTCGGGCTGGGGCACCGCGCTCGCCAACTACCTCGCGGTTGGCGACTACGCCTACAGTACGACTAACCTGCTTGCGCCCACTTTCACTTTCGCCGGCGCGCACACGCTCAACGACTACAGCATCGGCTACAGCAGCAACAAGCTCACGGTCACGGCGCGCCCGATCACGGTCACGGCCAACGCGGGCCAGAGCAAGGTCTACAACGGCCAAGGCGGGGCAGATCCAACGTTCAATTACACCCTGACCACGTCGAGCCCGGTCGATGCGGTCAACCCGCTCGTCAACGGCGACGCGCTCTCCGGCGCACTTGCGCGCGCGGCGGGTAGCAACGTGGGCAGTGCGTATGCGATCAACCAGGGGACGCTCGCCGCGAGCAGCAACTACAGCGTCACTTATGCGGGCGAGAATTTCGCGATCACGCCGAAATCCCTTGCCGTCGCGGGCAGCACGGCGGCGGGCAAGACCTACGACGGCAACACCGGCGCGAGCATCACCGCAGGCACGCTGAGCGGCTTCGTCGGCACCGAGACTGTGACCGCCACGGCGACGGGCACGTTCGACAGCAAAAACGCCGGCTCGCGCACCGCCACGGCCGCCTATTCGTTGAACGACGGCACCAATGGCGGCCTGGGGACGAATTACTCGCTGGCCAACACCACCGGGCTCGCGGCCACCATCGCGCAGAAGGCGTTGGGCGTCGGCGGCAGCACGGCGGCGGGCAAAACCTACGCCTGTAACTCCTGCGCGTGCATCACCGTCGGTACGCGGAGCGGCTTCGTCGGCACCGAGACGGTGACCGCCACGGCGACGGGCACGTTCG
>JANMDK010000209.1:0-7583 GCA_031376265.1 Pseudomonadota bacterium | reverse complement strand
GTGGTCCTCGACGATCAGCTTGAGCTTGCGGCCGTTGATGCCGCCCGCGGCGTTGATCTCGTCGACGCGCATCTCCATGCCGAACTTGAGCTGCTTGGAGAACGCGACGATCGGGCCGGACAGGTCCTGCATGCTGCCGATCACGATCTCGCCCTTGCTCACGCCCTGGGTCTGGGCGTGCGCCGCGGTCATGCCGAGCGCGAACAGCGCCGCGACCGCCGATACTGCTGCCAGTTTTCTCATTTTCGACTCCTCCTATGGATGATGCGCGACAACTCTATCATTACGCCGCTTCCTTCGCGTACATCGACTCGATGAGGCCGCTGTACTTGTCGTTTACCAGCTTGCGTTTGAGTTTCATCGTCGGGGTGAGTTCCTCGTCCTCGGCCGTGAGCTTGGCCTCGATCAGGCGGAACTTTTTCACCTGCTCGGCGCGTGCAAAGCCCTTGTTGACCTTGTCGACCTCGGCCTGGATCAGCTCCTGGATCTCCGGCCGGCGGCACAGGCTCGCGTAGTTGGAGAAGGGAATCGCCTTTTCCTGCGCGAACATCTCGACGTTCTCGTGGTCGATCATGACCAGCGCGACGAGGTAGGGCTTGCGGTCGCCGATGATCACCGCGTCGGTGATGTAGGGCGAGAACTTGAGCTGGTTCTCGAACTCCGAGGGCGTGATGTTCTTGCCGCCCGCGGTGATGATGATGTCCTTCATGCGGTCGGTGATGTAGAAGTAGCCCTCCTCGTCCACGCGGCCGACGTCGCCGGTGCGAAGCCACCCCCCTTTGAGCGTTTCGGCCGTCTTCTCCGGCTGGTTGAGATAACCCATGAAGATCGATCGGCCGCGCGCGATCAGCTCGCCTTCGTCGGACACGGCGACTTCCGCATGCGCCATGCGCGGGCCGATCGAGCCCGGCTTCACCTTGCCGGCGAGGTTGGAGGTGATCGCGCCGCACGATTCGGTCTGGCCCCAGACCTCGACCATCTCGAGGCCGAGGGCCATGTACCAGCGCACGAGCTCCGGCGAGATCGGCGCGGCGCCGGTGATCAACACCTTGGCGCGATGCACGCCGATCACCTTGCGGATGTTGTTGAGCACGAGGACGCGCGCGAGCCAAAACCTGGCCGCGAGCAGCGCGGGCACCGGTTTTCTCTCTTCGCGCCGGCGGGCGACCCGCTGGCCGATGCCGATCGCCACCGAGTACGCCCATTGCTGCAGCGGGCCGGCTTCCTTGAGGCGAATCAGCACGCCCGAGTAGAACTTTTCCCAGATGCGCGGCACGGCCGTGAATACCGTGGGGGCGATTTCGCGCACGTTCTCCGGCACCGTCTCCGGATTCTCGACGAAATTGAGGACCGCGCCGGAATAGAGCGCGTGGTATTCGCCGCCGAGCCGCTCGGCGATATGGCAAAGCGGCAGGAAAGCCATGCGCTCGTCCTGCGGGCCCTGCGGGAACGCGTCCTGGTAACCCTTCACCGTCCACAGGATGTTCGAGTGGGAGATCATCGCGCCCTTGGGCTTGCCGGTGGTGCCCGAGGTGTAGACGAGGATCGCGAGGTCGTCCTGCTTGCGCGAAACAACGCGCTTGTCGAATTCACCGGGGTGCGCCGCGTCGTAGGCCGCGCCCAGCGAGCGCAGCTGCGCGAGGCTGATCACCTGCGCATCGTCGAGCTCGCGCAGGCCGTCCATGTCGAACACGATGATCCTGCGCAGGTTCGGCAGGCGCCCGCGCACCTCCAGTGCCTTGTCGAGCTGCTCCTCGTCCTCGACGAAAAGGTAGACCGAGGCCGAATCCGACATCAGGTATTCGGTTTGCGCGGAAGCGTCCGTCGGGTAGATGCCGTTGGCCACGCCGCCTGCGCAGAGCACGCCGAGGTCGGCATAGAGCCACTCGCGATTCGTGTTCGCCTGGATCGAGGCTGCTTCGCCGGGCTCGAAGCCGAGCGACGCCAGGCCCATGGCCACTTCGCGCGCCGCGCGGCCGAGCTCGGTCCAGGTGACCGCCTGCCAGATGCCGAATTCCTTCTGGCGCAGGATCACCTGCGCGCCGCGCTGCTCGACGCCTCTCCAGAACATCTGCGCGACGTTCTGGCAGTCCATTGCCTCAATCGGTTCCGCTGCGCCCATCCTCACCTCCACTGCTTGCGCTTCTTCCAGCGCCGCTGCCCCCGGACGCCGGTTTCCTTGATGCCGAGGTAGAACTCGCGGATGTCCTCCTTCTCGGCCAGGCGCTTGCAGGTGTCTTCCATGACGATGCGCCCGGTCTCGAGCACATAGCCGTAGTCCGCGGTGGCGAGCGCCATGTGGGCATTCTGCTCCACAAGCAGGATGGTGGTGCCGCGCTCGCGGTTGATGCGCACGATGATGCCGAAGATCTCGTTGGTGAGCTTGGGCGAAAGTCCGAGGCTCGGCTCGTCCATGAGCATCACCGTGGGGCGCGAAAGGAGCGCGCGGGCGATCGCGAGCATCTGCTGCTGGCCGCCGGACAACTGCCCCGCCTCCTGCTTGCAGCGCTCGCGCAGGATCGGGAAGTAGCCGTAGACCGCCTCGATGTCCTTGGCCACGCCGTCCGGATCCTTGCGCGTGTAGGCCCCCATGCGCAGGTTGTCCTCGATCGACAACAGCGGGAAGACTTCGCGGCCTTCCGGCACATGACCGATCCCGGCGCGCACGATGCGGTCCGGAGCGAACCCCTGGATCTCCGCCCCGCGCAGCTTCACCTGCCCCTTGGACGGGTCGATAATCCCGGAGATGGTCTTGAGGATCGTCGATTTGCCGGCACCGTTCGCGCCGAGTACGGTGACGATCTTGCCCTCCTCGACCTTGAGCGTGACCCCGCGCAGCGCCTGCACCGGGCCGTAGCTCGATTCCACGTTGGCGAGTTCAAGGACGGGCGTGCTCATGCCGCCGCGCTCACTGCGGCGCCGCCGAGGTAGGCCTCGATCACGGCCGGGTGCGACTGGACTTCGGCCGGCGTGCCTTCGGCGATCACGCGGCCTTCGCTCAGCGCAAGCACGCGATCCGACACGCGCGAGACGAGGTTCATGTCGTGCTCGACCATGAGCACCGTGATGCCAAGGCCTTTCTTGATGTCCTCGATCCAGAAAGCCATCTCGTCGGTTTCCTCCGGGTTGAGGCCGGAGGACGGCTCATCGAGCAAGAGGAGCTTGGGCTCGGAGGCCAGCGCCCGCCCGAGCTCGATGACCTTGCGCACGCCGTAAGGCAGGCCCGCGACCATGCTGTCGCGATAGTGCGCGAGGTCGAGCAGGTCGATGACTTTCTCCACCGCCTCGCGCTGGGCGATCTCGGCGCGGCGCACCGAGCCGGTAAACAGGAGCTCTTCCCAAAGTGAAGTCCTGCGGTGGCGATGCCGGCCGATCAGCAGGTTCTGCAACACCGTGGCGTGCTCGAAGAGCTCGATGTTCTGGAAGGTGCGCGCGATGCCGAGCTCGGCCACGCGGTGCTGCGCCAGGCCGGTGAGGTCCTTGTCTTCGAACACGATGCGCCCGGCGCTCGCCGGGTAGATCAGGCCGATGAGGTTGAAGATCGTCGTCTTCCCGGCGCCGTTGGGGCCGATGATCGTGTAGACCTCGCCGCGCTTGACCTCGAACGACACATCGTCGACCGCGACGACGCCGCCGAAACGGATGCCCAGCTTCTCCACCTTGAAAAAGCTCATCGCAGGCGCTCCGACTTCATGTAGCTCTTCTGGCGGCGGAACATGCCCTTTCGGTAGAACGGGAAAAGCTCGAACCACGTTCGGACCTTGAGCCATCGCCCGTACAGGCCGAGGGGCTCGAACACGATGAAGCTGATGAGCACCAGCCCGAAGACCACCGCCTGCAGTCCGGATCCGGCGACGTTGCTCGGCAGGTAGTCCTTGGCCACCGCGATGAGCTGCGGCAGCACGATGAGGAAGGCGGCGCCGAGCACGGCTCCATGAATCGACCCCACGCCACCAAGGATCACGATGGTCACCAGCTCGATCGATTGCAGCAGGGTGAACTGCTCCGGCGAGATGAACGTGACCTTGTGCGCATAAAGCGCGCCGCCGATGCCGGTCAGGGCGGCGGAAATGGCGAACGAAAGCGTCTTGTAGGTGGCCAGGTTGACGCCCATGCAGCTGGCGGAGATCTCCGAATCGCGGATCGCGACGAACGCGCGCCCGGTGGGCGAGCGCAGGAGGTTCATGAGCGCAACGATCGACACGATCGTCAGCCCAAGGCACAGGTAGTAGAACGAGGCGTCGGTATCGAGCTTGATCCCGAAGAGCTCGATCGCCTTGAGATGCCTGCCCGAGTTGCCGCCGGTCAGGCTTTCCCAGCGCGTGATCACCTCTTCGACGATCACGTTGAAAGCCAGCGTGGCGATCGCGAGGTAGATCCCCTTGAGGCGCAGCGCGGGCAGGCCGACGATGAGGCCCAAGGCCGCTGCGAAGAGCGCGGCGCTCGGCAGCGAGATGAAGAACGGGATGCCCCTGGCCTGCATCAGCGCCTCGGTATAGGCGCCTACCGCCAGGAATGCGGCGTGCCCGAGCGAGATCTGCCCGGTGAAGCCGACCAGCAGCATGAGGCCGAGGCCGACGATCGAGTAGATGAGCACGAAATGCATCTGCGACATGAGGTACTCGTCGAGCAGGTAGGGCACGGCGAGCAGCACGGCGACCAGCAGCGAGTACCAGAACACCTGGCCGCTGTGCTTGAAGAGGCGGATGTCCTGGTCGTAATCCGTCTTGAAAAGGAACCGCATCGGGCTATACCTTCTTCCTGGCGGTCTCGCCGAAGATGCCCGAGGGCTTGATCAGCAGCACGATCAGGACGACCACATAAGCCGCGACGTCCTTGAATCCCTCCGGCAGGTAAAAGCCGGCGAGCGCCTCCACCAGGCCGATGATGAGGCCGCCCACGATTGCGCCGGGCACGCTACCGAACCCGCCGACGACGGCCGCGGGGAAAGCCTTGAGCCCGATGAAGCCCATGTTCGAATGCACGAACGTGACCGGCGCAAGCAGGATCCCGGCAAAGGTGGCCACGCTTGCCGACAGGCCCCAGACGAGCATGTTCACGCGGCGCACCGGGATGCCCATGTACGCGGCGGCGAGCTGGTTCTGCGAGGTGGCCTGCATCGCGACGCCGAGCTTGGAGTAGCGGAAGAAGAGGTAAAGCACGAGGCACAGCGCGGAAGTCATCGCGATCACGGCGACCTGCTGGACGGCAAAGATGATCGGGCCCAGCTTGAGCACGCCCTCGGAGAACGGCGTCGGCAGCGTGAAGGTGTCGGAGCCCCAGCCGGGCACCATGGTGACGACGCCGCGCAGCACGTAGCCCACGCCGATCGTGATCATGACGACGGTGAATGCGGGCTGGCCGAGCACCGGGCGCAGCACGACGCGCTCGAGGACCATGCCCACGACGGCCATCACTGCGATTGCGAAGAGGATCGTGGCCCAGTAGGGCCAGCCCATAGCGACGCTGGCCGTCAGCGCGAAGAAGGCGCCGAGCATCATCATGTCGCCCTGGGCGAAGTTGACGGTCTCGGTAGCCTTGTAGATCAGCACGAAGCCGAGCGCAACGAGGGCATACACACAGCCCTGCGCGACTCCGGCTACCGTCAGTTGCAGCAGCTGATTGAGCACGTCCCCCTCCTCCGCGGCGGATTCTACCAAGCATGCCCGGGCCGGCAATTGCTTTTCGGAGGGTCGCAACCTAGACTGGCCCGCACCGGAATGCGCAATCACCCTATGCAATGAAACTCGCGCAATGAAAACGGTTCGCGTTGGCGCCGGCCTCGGCTTTTACGGCGACTCGTGGCGTGCGGTGCGCGCATCGATCGAGCGCGGCGGCGTCAAATACATCGGCTCCGACCATCTTGCGGAGCTCACGCTCGCAATCCTGCAGAAAGACCGTCAGAAGGATCCCGCTGCGGGCTATGCGCGCGATGCGGTGCCGATGCTCACGGAGCTGTGGCCGCTCGCGGCAAGGCACGGGGTCAAGTTCGTGCTCAATGCCGGGGGCCTCAACCCGGAAGGCGCCCGCGAGGCGATCGCCAGGGCGTTCCATGCCAACGGATGGAAGGCGCGCATCGGCGTCGTCACCGGCGATTCGGTCACCGGGCGCATCGATGAATTGCGCGGCGCCGGCGAATCCCTATCCCACCTGGATACGAAAGCCGACATTTCCGGCGTTCGCGACCGGTTGCTGTTCGCGAATGCGTACCTTGGCGCGCAACCGATTGCCGAAGCGCTCGCTCGCGGCGCCGACATCGTCGTGACCGGGCGCGTGGCGGATGCGGCGCTGTTCCTCGGGCCGCTTGCTTACGAGTTCGGCTGGAAGTGGGACGACTGGGATCGCCTCGCGCAAGGCCTCACGGTCGGCCACCTGCTCGAATGCTCCGGGCAGGCGAGCGGGGGCAATTTCGGCTCGGCGAGCGAATGGGAAAGCATTCCCGACTTCCTCAACCTGGGCTATGCAATTGCCGAAGTCAGCGAAGACGGCACCGCGGTCATCACCAAGGCGCCCGGCACCGGGGGCCGCGTCTCCTTCGACACGGTTCGGCAGCAGCTCCTGTACGAGGTGCACAACCCGCACGCCTATTACTCCCCGGACGTCGTGCTCGACATGGGCACAATCAAGCTTGTCGACGAAGGCGGCGATCGCGTCAGGGTCACCAATGCGGGCGGCGCGGCGCGCACAGGGACCCTCAAGGTGGTCGCCGGCTACAGCGACGGCTGGATGGGCACCGGCGTAATCGGCTATTCGTGGCCGGAGGCCTATCGCAAATGCGAGAAAAGCGTCGACATCATCAAGGGGCTGATCGCCGAGCGCCGACTCGCGGTCGATGAGACGCACGTGGAATACATCGGCTACAACTCGCTGCTCGGCGCGAATGCCGATCCCACCTATCGCGACCAGCTCAACGAGTGCTTCCTGCGGATGACGATCCGCACGCAGGATAAGCGCGTGGCCGACGGGTTCGGGCGGCTCTTCCCGTGGCTGGGACTTTCCGGGCCGCCCTACCTCGGCGGGTTCCACGGCATCCAGGGCGCCAAGCAGCTGCTGGGGCTATGGCCGACGCTCGTAAGGCGGGAGCTTGTCGAATCGCGGGTGCAGGTGAGCGTGGAGGACGTGCATTGAAAGTCGCGCTCTGGAAAATCGCCCATGCGCGCAGCGGCGACAAGGCCGACCGCGCGGACATCGGCCTCTTCGCGTGGGACGCGCCGACCTACGAGGTGCTCAAGCGCGAAGTGACGGCCACCCGGCTGGCGGTGCACTTTCGCGCCATCTGCGAAGGCCCCGTCGAACTCTGGCCGCTCGACAATATCCTCGCGATCAAGATCGTGCTGAACAGCGCGCTGCAGGGCGGCGCCGCTCGGAGCCTGCGCACCGACTACCTCGGGCCGCGCCACCTCGCGCGCATGCGCGGCCGGGTCACCACGGTGAGCGTGTCGGCCGAGAGCGGCGCCCAGCGCGTGCTCGACGCGGTGGTCGGCAAGCGCCTCGATCTCGCGCGCATCCGCCAGGTCGCCGCCGACGCCGCGCGCGCCGGCGTGCCGCTCCTCATCCACTACATGATCGGCCTGCCCGGCGAG
>JANMDK010000165.1:0-16064 GCA_031376265.1 Pseudomonadota bacterium | reverse complement strand
TTTCGCCTGCGGCTCCGCGCTCGCCCAGTCATTCCCCACCAAGCCGGTGCGCTGGATCGTTCCCTTCTCCGCCGGCGGTCCCGCGGATGTGATCGCCCTAGTGGTCGGGCCGAAACTGGCCGAACGGCTCGGCCAGCCGGTGATCATCGACAACCGCGTCGGCGGCAACAGCAACATCGGCCACGAGGCCGCCGCGCGCGCCGCGCCCGACGGCTACACGATGCTCTACGTGGTGCCGAACATCGTCACCAATCCGCCGCTCTTCAAGGAGAACATGGTCGACCCGCTCAAGGAGCTGGCGCCCCTGGCGCGCATGACGGTCCAGTCGTATGCGCTGGTGGCGAGCCCGGGCTTCGAGCCGAAGACCGTAGCCGAGATCATTGCCGCCGCGCGTGCAAATCCCGGCAAGGTCACTTGCGCCTCCGGCGGCGGCCTCATGAGTTTCGGCTGCGACTGGATGCGCACGATCACGAAGACCGAGCTGGTGCATGTGCGCTACAAGGGCAACGCACCGGCGCTGACCGATCTCATGGGCGGCCAGGTCAATATCCTCTTCGACCTCTACAACACTTCGCTACCGCAGATTCGCGCAGGCAAGATCCGCCCCGTCGCGCTGACGCGCCCGAATCGCGGCGCGCCGCTGCCCGATCTCCCCGTCATCGCCGAGACGCTTCCCGGCTTCGTGCTGGTCGGCTGGCATGGCGTAATGCTCCCCGTCGGCGTGCCGCGCCCGATCGTGGAGCGGCTCAACACGGCGCTTGGCGAAGCGCTTGCGGACAAGGACGTGGCCAAGCGCATTACGGATGGCTTCAGCGAAGTCGCGCATACCTCGCCCGAGGCCTTCGGCGAGGTGCTGCGGGAGGATTTGGCCAAGTATTCGCGCATCGTGAAAGACGCCGGCATCAAGCCCGAGTAGGCCCGTGACGCAACACGCCGACCTTGTGCTGCGCGGGGGCACGGTGCTCACGCTCGCGGGCAAGGGCGACGCCACCGCGTTGGCGATCGAAGGCGAGCGCATCCGCGCCGTCGGCAACGACGGCTGCGTCTCCGGCCTCATCGGCCCGGCCACCAAAGTCATCGAGCTCAACGGCCGCACGCTCATGCCCGGCCTCACCGACGGCCACGCGCACCTCGACCGCGAGGGCCTCAAGGAAGTGCTCCCTTCGATGTCCGGCTGCCGCTCGATCCGCGAGCTGGTCGAACGCCTGGGCAAGCTGGCCGCAGCGACACCGCCGGGACAGTGGATCGTCACCATGCCGATCGGCGAACCGCCGGAGTACCTCGTTTCCGAAGCAATGTTCGAGGAAGGCCGGCTGCCGAATCGCCATGACCTCGATCGCGCGTCCACGCGCCACCCGATCCTGATCCGCTGCGCCTGGGGCTACTGGCCGTTCCAGTTGCCGCTGGTGTCGATGGCCAATACCGCCGCGCTGGCGCTCGCGGGCGTCCGGCGCGGCACGCCGGCGCCTTCGCCGCTGGTGCAGATCGAAGCCGATGTCGCAGGCGAGCCTACCGGCATCGTGCGGGACAACGCCTACCAGCCAATCTCCGAGTTCACGCTCTTTCGCGCGGCGCCCCACTTCACAGCGGACGACCGGGTGCGCACGCTCGGGCGCTCGATGCAGCTCTACAACGCCTGCGGCACGACTTCGGTCTTCGAGGGCCACGGGGTTGCGCCCGAGGTGGCCGACGCCTTTCGCACCCTGCGTAAAAGCGATCGCCAGACGGTGCGCGCCACGCTGGCCTTCAGCCCGGGCTGGAGCGGTGCAAGCGGCGCCGACGTGGCCGGCTGGGTCAGGGAGAATGCGGCGCGATTGCGCGGCCGAGGTGAAGGCGACGACTGGGTGCGAGTCGCCGGCCTGTATGCCGAGCTCGACTCGCAGCCGCTCGAAGCCCGCCTGCGTGCGCAGTGCGCCCCGCAGACGGGCTGGGCCGGCTTCAACTACGACTGCACGCTGCCGCGCGACAAGCTGCCCGAACTTCTCAAAGCCGCTGCAAAGGAAAAGCTCCGGGTGTGCGCGATCCAGATGGAGATGCTGGACTTCTTCGAGGAGGCCGCAAAGGCGGCGCCGATTTCCGATCTGCGCTGGGTCATCGCGCATCCGATCACGGTGAATGCCGCACAGGTCGCCAGGCTGCGCGAGCACGGCATCGTCGTCACCACGCATACCAACGCCTACATTTGGAAAAAGGCTTCGGCAATCCTCAAGGGCATCGGCCGCGAAAAGGAGGAGACGCTCTGCCCGATCCGTTCGCTGCTGGACGGAGGCGTCAAGGTGGCGCTGGCCACCGACAACGTGCCGATCTCGATGTGGCCGTGCATCTGGCAGGCGGTCGAGCGCATCGATCGCGACACCAACGCCGTCATCGCGCCCGGCCAGCGGATCACGCGCGAACAGGCGCTCGAGTGCGCGACCGTGAATGGCGCCTACCTGTGCATGGAAGAACACCAGCGCGGCACGCTCGAGCCCGGCAAGCTCGCCGACGCCATCGTGCTGGACGAGAACCCGCTCACCATGGACACCACCCGGATCCGCGACGTAGCGCCTGCGCTCACGATCGCGGGCGGGCGCGTGGTGTGGGACGCCCGATAGCCCCGATTCCCTGACCCTTCTGCCGGAGAACCCCAATGGAAAACCCCACCCCCTACACGCCCCCGAAAGTCTGGACCTGGAACAAGGAGAACGGCGGCAAGTTCGCGAACATCAACCGCCCCATCGCCGGCCCCACGCACGAAAAGGCATTGCCTGTTGGTCGCCCACCGATGCAGCTCTATTCGCTCGCGACGCCCAACGGCGTCAAGGTCACGGTCATGCTCGAGGAGTTGCTCGCCTTGGGCCATCGCGAGGCCGAATACGACGCGTGGCTGATCCGCATCGGCGAAGGCGACCAGTTCGGCAGCGGCTTCGTCGCGATCAACCCGAACTCGAAGATCCCGGCGCTGCTCGACCGCAGCGGCCCCAACCCGGTCCGCGTATTCGAATCAGGCGCGATCCTCATGCACCTGGCCGAGAAGTTTGGCGCATTCCTGCCCGCAAGCGGCCCCCAGCGGGCCGAATGCCTCTCGTGGCTCTTCTGGCAGATGGGCAGCGCGCCCTTCCTCGGCGGCGGCTTCGGGCACTTCTACGCGTACGCGCCGACCAGGATCGAGTACGCCATCGACCGCTACGCCATGGAGGCCAAGCGCCAGCTCGACGTGCTCAACCGGCGCCTCGCCGAGAGCCCCTATCTCGCCGGCGACGAGTACACGATCGCCGACATGGCGGTGTGGCCCTGGTATGGCCTCGTGGTGAAAGGCCAGATCTACGGCACCGCCGGGGAGTTCCTGCAGGGCGAGACCTACACCCATGTCGTCCGCTGGACTGACCAGATCGCGGCGCGACCCGCCGTAAAGCGCGGCCGCATGGTCAACAAGGTCACTGGGGAGCTTTCCGGCCAGCTGCGCGAGCGCCATGACGCGAGCGACTTCGAAACGAAGACGCAGGACAAGCTCGAGGCCGCAAAGGGCGCCGGTGGCTGAGCTCCAGGTCCTCGCCGGCGGCGCGTTGACCGCGCCGATGAACAAGCTGGCGGCCGCCTACGAAAAGGCGTCCGGCCGCAAGCTCGCAATCCGCTTCGGCACGACGCCGGTGCTGATCGACCTCGCGCTTCGCGGCGGCGCGTTCGACCTGGGCGTCGTCCCGGTCGACGTCATGAAGGATCCGGCCGCGCGCGCCCGGTTCGCTCCCGGGCCGACAACCGACATCGCGCGCGTAGGCCTCGGCGTGGCGGTTCGAACGGGCGCGCGCAAGCCGGAGATCGGCACCGTCGAAGCCTTCAAGCGGGCGCTGCTCGAAGCCGGCTCGATTGCGACGATCCCCGCAAGCGCGGGCGGCACGCAGGTGCTGGCCGTGTTCGAAGCGTTGGGCATCGGCGAAGTCATGAAGGCGAAGCTCCGGGCGCAATCCACGCCCGCGGAGTTCGTCCATGCGGTCTCCGCGGGCGAAGCCGAGGTTGGCCTTTTTCTTCGCAATGTGCTGACGGCGCCGGGACTCGATTTGGTTGGGCCGGTGCCCCCGGGGCTGCACAACGAGGTCGTCTTCACCGCGGCATTGGCCGCTGAACCGGAAGCACCGGACGATGCGCGCGCGTTCATCGCATTTCTGCGTTCGCCTGCGACAGCAGCGTTTCTCGAGGCAAGCGGCCTGACCCCCGCCTGAGAATAAAAGGGGCCAGGCTCAAACCTGACAACACGAGTACAGCGAGCAAGCTAGTCAGGTTTGAGCCTGGCCCCTTTTATTAAAGCGAAAACGTGGTCTGTCCCCTCACCAGGTCACGCCGCCCATGCCGCAGCGCAAGGGGACCGAGGGAACGTAGAACGCGGTGTCGGCCTTGCGGTTGCCCGCCGCGCCGAGGGCGACGAACCACGCCAGCAGCTCGATGGTGCCACCGTCGCCGGCCGCGATCATCTTTTCGGTCGTGATTTCGCGCAGCACCTTTTGCGGGTCACCTTCGTTCAGCAACGCAAGAAAGCCGCGGTCGAACGGCTCGTCGACGCCGAAGTACTTCGGACCGCCCGGATCGTGAGAGAGCCCGCCGGTGGCCATGATCGCGACGCGCTTCTTTTCCGGCCACGCCCTGATTACGTCGGCCAGCACCTTGCCGAATTCGTAGCACCTCTGCGTCGAGGGCATCGGCGGCAGCACGCAGTTCATGTGGATCGGCACCAGCGGCACGTCGTGCTTCGGCGTGAGGAAATGCAGCGGCACCGACCAGTTGTCGTCGAACAGCAGCTTGTCGCTGAAGGCCAGGTTGAAGCCGCGCTTGCCGGATTCGCGCACGATCGTGCGGCCAAGGCCGCTGTGCCCGGCCACTTCGTAGTGCGGCACGTTGACCCAGTCCTTGAACCACTCCGCCGGCCCTTCCCAGTGGTCGGAGGTCCCGACGCACCAGTCCGGCACGTTGGAGGGATGGAAATTGAGCAGGTGGTCGTTGGCAATGCCGACGATCACGTCCGGCTTCGCCGCGGCGAGACGCCTTTGCATCTCGGCATACCCGTTGAGGATGCCGTCCTGCTCGTGCTTCGGCGCCTTGTCCAACCAGCCGGTGGCGCCCGGCGCATGCGCGAGCGCGAGGACCGAGACGATTTCTGCCATTTCAAGCCTTCGCGGGGGATTTTCCGTCGAGCATTTTGGACGCATAAAGCTGCGCCGCAGCCGACTCGTTGTGGTTGTAGCCGGTGCCCTTGAAGAGCCGGCTCACCTGCGGGAGGAAGTACGGGTGCAGGCCGAGATCGGCGAGCTTCCGCAGGTCGACCTCGCGCAGCGCCTTCTTCTCCGCATCCGAAAGTCCGTAGTCGGCCATGAGGCCTTCCAGGTCGTTGGCGAAACGCTCGAGCAGCTTGCGGTCGCGCCGCACCTCGAAGATCAGCGTATTGGTCGGCAGCGTGCGGTCGGTGTCGAGGATGCCCATGGCGCTACCCCAGGAAAGCGACGCAGTCGATTTCGACATTCACGCCGGCGCGATGCGGCGTGCCGCCGGTGCAGGTGCGCGTGACTTTCTCGCCCTGCACGAAGTCGCGAAAGGTTTCGTTGAACGCGGGAAAGTCCGCGGTATTGCGCAGGCATACGCGCATGTTCACCACGTTGGCGAGTGTCGCCCCGCCGGCCTGCAGGATCTCGACGAGGTTCGAGAGCGTCTGCTTCGTCTGCTCGCGGATGTCTTCCGACACGACTTTCTTGGACACCGGGTCGAGCGGCCCCTGGCCCGAAACATAGAGGAAATCGCCGGCGCGGATCGCCTGCGCGAGCGGGGACGGCGTGGCCGCATCGGTAAAGCCGGTGACCGGCGCCTTGGCCGACTGGACGAGGATCTTGGGCATCACATGGTCTCAGGCGCGGGCATGACGGTGCCGCATTTCTTGCAGGTGCGGAACACCTCGCTGTCGAAGAAATTCTTGTAGGCCCTGGAGACCGGGTCTTCGGTGTAGTCCTTCACCACGAAGGTTTCCTCGTGCAGGAAGCCGTCGCACTTCTGGCAGTACCAGTGGAAACGGTCGATCTCCCCGGGACGGCGCTTCCTCTCCACGATTAGCGCGTACGCGTCCGGCGGGAAGCGCGGCGAGTGCGGTACGAGGGCGGGCGTGTGGATTACCGAGCCTTCCTTGATGACCGCGACCTCCTCCTTGCCTTCGGGCGTGCGGTAATGCAGCCGCATCTCGCCCTTGATCTGGTACATCAGCTCTTCGCTCGGGTTGAGGTGGAACTCGCTGCGGTACTCGCGCCCGCGCGCCACGAAAGCCAGCGAATCCGGCTGCTGCCAGAGCACGTTGACGCGCTTGCCGCTGTCGCCCAGCTTTTTGGCGGTGTCGAAGAGGTCGACGATCGGCATCGGGTCCATGCGCTCGCTCCATTTGCGAAAGTGTCGAGTGAATGTTACGCGAGTTCGAATATGATCCGCAGCACCGAATCGAACCTGCGGCGAAACGGCCATGACGACCCACGACCACTCACACAAGCACGGCAACCCCGTAGACGTCCATGCGCATTGGTACCCCAAGGCCTGGCTGGACCTGGTCGCGAAGCACGGCCCGGCTTTTGGGGTCGAATGGAAGGAAATCGAAGGCAAGGGACCGCAGTTCAAGATCGGCCACCTCTCCACCGGCCCCGCCGGCCCGCGCTATGCGGACCTCGACGCGCGACTGCAGGCGATGGACGAGCAAGGCGTTGCGGTGCACGCGATGTCGCTCTCGCAGCCGATGGCCTACTGGGCCGACCGGGATCTCGGCGAGCGATTGTCGATCGTCTACAACGACGAGCTCGCCAAGGCGAATGCCGCGCATCCCAACCGGCTCATCGGCCTCGCGACGCTGCCGATGCAGGCCCCTGACCTTGCAGTGAAGGAAGTTGAGCGCGCATCGAAACTGTCCGGCGTGCGCGGCTTCTACATGGCGACCCGAATCAACGCGCAGGATAACGACCGGGAACTCTCGGACCCTGCGTTCTTCCCGGTCTACGAGGCGATCGAAGCGCTGGGCCTGCCGATCCTGCTGCACCCGGTATTCGTCATCGGCCACGAGCGGCTGGAAAAGCACTACCTCACCAACCTGCTCGGCAATCCTTTCGAGTCGGCAATCGCGGCGGCGCATTTGATCTTCGGCGGCGTGCTGGATCGATTTCCCAAGCTCGACATCGTGCTGCCGCATGCCGGGGGCGCTTTCCCGTGGCTGGTCGGCCGCCTCAATCGGGGCTGGCAGAAGCGCGCGGACCTGCAACACATCAAGCACAGCCCGCTCGACTACCTGCGCCGCTTCCACTACGACACGATTGGCTACTCGGACCCGGTCGTTGAGTACCTCATCAAGAACGTCGGCGCCGACCGCGTGCTCATGGGTAGCGACTATTGCTTTCCCGTTGCGTACGAGCAGCCGGTCGAGGTGGTGGTCAACAACCCGCTGATTGCAGCCAGCGACCGGCACGCGATCCTCGAAGGCAATGCGCGGCGGCTGCTGAGGATTTGAAGCGCGCTTAGGCCGCCTTCGAGCCGTCGTGCTGCGCAGCGACCGTGCGCTTGAGCGCCTCGGTTTCCGCGTGCGACGGCAGGAGCTCGCCAATGCCCTTGCGGAAGCGCTCGCGCAATCCCAGCGAGAGCGCGACGATCACGAGGTAGACGAAGAAATCGCCGAACAATTCGAAATAGAAGTAACCCGCGGCCGGGAACGGATGGCCTGTCCTCGAGCCCGAGGCAAACAGCAGGCCGGCCGACAGGATCGCAAAGGGAATCCCGACCCGCGCGCCGCCGATCGCTGCAGCCGAGGCTATCGGCAGCACGTAAAGGAACCAGAGGCTGACATTGCGCCCGGCCACGCAATCGAGCACCCCGATCCCCAATGTCAGGAACACGAGGATCGCAATGGCCAGAGCGTCACGAAGGGGTCTGCGCATGTCCCTATGACAACAGAAGAATCGCGTTTGCACACCTTCCCTCACAAATATTCACGCCGGCGACCCCTGGGTTGACCCCTTGCGTGCGCTGGTGCACTTTGCACGCATGAAATCCGTCACGGCCGGCCTCGTCCTCCTCTTCCTCCTCCTGCTCGCTTGCGGCAACGCAACAGCCGAATGGACCGCCGTCGGCGGCAAGCCGAAGATTTTCGCTGCCTATGCAGACAAGGCGAGCATCGTGAAATCCGGCGAGGGCGTGCAGATGTCGGGCCTCTACGATTTCCTCATGCCGGACCTTTCCGCCGATGGGTTGCCGCAGGGATCGACCGTCGTGCTGCGCGAATACGATTGCAAGGACAAGCGCGTTCGCCTGCTTGCTTACGTGGACTACGCGGGACGCATGGGCTCTGGGAAAGTCATCTCCCCGCCGGGAGCGAAAGGGCCTGCAAGGTGGGAGCCGGTGGTGGAGGGCGCGCTGGACGAGGCTTTCCTCGCCGTGGCTTGCGTTGCTTCGGGCGCGATGGGGATCCGCAAATCGGACATTCCCAAGGACGCGCCTTAGACACCCGCGCCGAGGGCGAACACCTCCACCTCCGCGCTCCGGCCCTTGACCTTCACCGCCGGCAGCGGCTTGAGGTCGAACTTGTCCGTGAGCCGGGCGACCGTCACCCCGCTCACCAGGATCTCGGTGCCGAAGTCCTTGTTCAGCGACTGGATGCGCGAAGTCAGGTTGACCGCGTCGCCGACCAGCGCATAGGAAAGCCTTTGGGGGCTTCCGATGTTGCCGGCGATCACGGTGCCGGTGTGGATGCCGATGCCGTGACGAAGCGGGATCTTCCCTGCCGCCGCGCGCGCGGCATTCCACGCTTCCAGTCGCTCACGCATCTCGATGGCCGCGCGCACAGCCGCTTGCGCATGGCCGGGATCCGCCACCGGCGCGCCGAAGACCGCCTCGATCTCGTCGCCGATGAACTGCACGACCAGGCCGCCCTGCGCGCGGATCGCGGCGTCCATCTCGGTGAAATACGAATTCAGGTCCGCCACCACCTGTGCCGGCGGCGAGGACTCGACCCAGGGCGTGAAGTCGCGCAGGTCGGCGAAGAGGATGGTGACTTCGCGCGCGCCGCCTTCGAGCGAAGCCCGGCCCGCGAGGATCTCGTCGCGCACCTCCGGGCTTACGTATTTTCCGAAAGTCTCGCGGATCTGCTCGCGCTCGCGAAGTCCCGCCACCATGCGGTTGAACCCCTCGGCGACTTCGCCGATCTCGTCGTTCGACACCACCGCGCACTGCACATCCAGCGAGCCGCGGCCGACTTCGGCCATCGCGAATTGCACGTCCCGCAGCGGGCCGGCCACGCTGTTGGCCACCGAGCCGGCGAGCCGGATTGCGACCAGGAGGCCGCCGATCGCGAGCACCGCCACCACGAGGATCAGGTTGCGGATGATCGCCTCCGCGGTCGCGGTATCCGCGCCGAGCATCGCGTTCGCCCGGGTCAGCGCCGCCACCGAGAGCACCGAGATCGGCATCAGGCTCATCATGAGGAACATCGCCATCATTCGCGCCCGCACACGCAGGCGCGGCGCACCCACCGCGCTCAGGTTTCCCGAGGGAAACAGCCGCGGCAGCTCGGCCCGCCAGATGCGCTCGACGCTGAAGAAGACGATCGCGGCGACCGTTGGGCCGGCGACGAAAACCATGCCGAAAATCTGCCGCACCGCGCGTGTCGCGCTGAACTCGCCGACCGCAAGCGGCCAGAGCACGCCCCAAAGCAGCGAGGCCACCGCCCAGCCGGCGTATGAGAGCAGCGCGAAGAACTGGGGCACCAGCAGCGCGCGCCTGCGCAGCTCGTCGCCGCGCGGGCCCTCGGGCAACGCGCCGGGGACCTCGGTCACCGGCCGCGTCCAGCGCATGCCGAGCGCCCGGCCGGTCACCGCGAGCAGCGCAAACGACACGACGAAGAAAGCCGCCACTGCGAATCCGACGGCCGGCGCGCCCTGGTGGGCCGAAGGATCGAGAAAATTGAAGTACACGAACGCCATCAGCGCCCCGGCAAGGTTGCCGAGGATCATGAGGCGCGAGAGCCGTCTGGAGAAGGTGTTGCCGGTCACGGAAAGGCCGCCGAAGCGAAGGGGTACCATTGAGGCTAACCTCTCGCGCGACCAGCAGCAAATGATCCAAGAAATCACCCTGCTCATTGCCCAGTGCGGGCTCGCCAACGTCGACCGGGGGTTCAGCCGGGTGCGCCCATTGCATGGCGGCCTCGATGCGTGGGTGGCCGCGGGCTATGCGCTTGACCAGGTGACAGCGGCAGAATGGAGTCAGAATGTCAAACTTTGAATATCGAAGAATGAACACCGGTGCGGTCAAAACGTCAGTTGTCTTGCCTTTATTGGCAATCCTTGTCCTGGCTGGCTGCGGCAGCCGCGGTGGCGCCGACGGCGTCAACCCGGAGCGTAATTTCGCGCCGCCGGCCGCAAGCGAACCGACGCCGGAGCTAAGCGCGCCAGCGGACATTGCCCGCGCGCTGCGCTCCGGCGGTTATGTGATCTACATGCGCCACGGCCTCACGAAACGCAGCGAGCTCGAACTCGAGTCCGCCACGCGCAAGGCCGGCAAGTTTTCCCTTGCCGATTGCGCCACGCAGCGCAACCTGAGCGACGAGGGCATCGCCGAATCGCGCGCCGCCGGCGAGCAGTTCCGCCGCATGCGGCCTCCGGTGGCCAAATACCTTTCGAGCCGTTACTGCCGCGTGATCCAGACCGCGCGAGCGTTTTCCGATTCGATCGCCTACTCCGAGGCGCTGACGTCGGACGGCCCGGTCGTCAAGCAGCCCGAGCGCATCGACGGCGTGCGCGCCCTGCTCTCGGAGCGGCCGCCCGCCGGGCAGAACATCATGCTGTTCGCCCACCAGGGCATTTTCTGGGAGGCAACGCGGCTCACGGTGCAGGAAGGCTGGGCCGTGGTGCTCGAGCCGGGAAATTTCAACCGCATCGTGGCGCGGATTGCGCCGGGGGATTGGGCGAAAATTGCGGACGCGAAGCCATAGCCGGCGGCTAAGATGCGCAATCCTTGAATCGCAATCGGAGAAAGCCTTGAAGATTGAACTGCAGGGAAAGAACGCACTCATCGCCGGCGGATCTCGCGGCATCGGCCGCTCGATCGCGCTCGCCTTTGCCGAGGCCGGCGCGAATGTCTCGATCTGCGCGCGCGGCGCGGAATCGCTACGCGCAACGGAGGCGGAGCTCAAGCGCTTCGGGCACAAGGTGCATACCGCCACGTGCGATCTGGGCGACGGTTCCGCGGTGACCGCCTACGTGAAGTCCGCGGCCGAGGCGCTCGGCGGCGTCGACGTGCTGGTCAATAACGCCTCGGGTTTCGGCTCGAGCGACGACGAGGCGGGCTGGGCCGCGAGCATCAATGTCGACCTCATGGCGACGGTGCGCGCGTCGTATGCGGCGATGCCCTTCCTCGAAGATTCGAAGGGCAACATCATCAACATCTCTTCGATTTCCGGCTTTGCCCCGAGCGCGCGTACGCCGCCCTATGCCGCGCTCAAGGCCGCGGTGATCCAATACACGACGACGCAAGCCGCACAGGGCGCGCCAAAGCACATCAGGGTCAATTGCATCGCGCCGGGTTCGGTCGAATTTCCGGGCGGCTCTTGGGAAAAACGCAAGACCGAGCAGCCCAAGCTCTATAACGCGATCCTTTCAACGCTCAAGTTCGGCCGTCTCGGCACGCCGGAGGAGATAGCCAATGTCGCGCTTTTCCTTGCCTCGGACGCGGCGAGCTGGATCACCGGACAGACCATCGTGGTCGACGGCGGCCAGCTGCTCGCCTGATGGATCGACGCTTCATAAATCGACTCTGACCCCATTTAAATGGCGCGCGTCCAGGTTGCGATCATCGGCTCGGGGCCGGCGGGACTGCTGCTCGGCCAGCTGCTGCACAAGGCCGGCATCGATGCGCTGATCGTCGAGCAGCGCAGCCAGGACTATGTGCTCGAGCGCATCCGTGCCGGCGTGCTCGAGCAGGGCACGGTGGAGATGCTGGATCGGCTGGGCGTCAGCAAGCGGTTGCATGCGGAAGGCCTGGTGCACGATGGCGTGGAACTGGGTTTTGGCGCCGGCAGGCTGCGCGTCGACCTAAAGGGCCTGACCGGCCGCAACGTCGTGGTCTACGGCCAGACCGAAGTCACGCGCGACCTCATGGATGCGCGCGAGGCGGCAGGCGCAAAGACCGTCTACGAAGCGGAAAACGTCAGCGTCCACGATTTCGACACTGACATCGGGCCCGGCTCCCGGCCGCGGGTGCGCTTCCGCAAGGACGGTGCAATGCACGAAGTCGAATGCGATTTTCTTGCGGGCTGCGACGGCTTCCACGGCGTCTGCCGGCAAAGCGTGCCTCCCTCGGCGCTGCAGACTTTCGAGCGTGTCTACCCGTTTGGCTGGCTTGGCGTGCTCTCGGACACCAAGCCGGTTTCCGAGGAGCTCATCTACGTCTGCCACGATCGCGGCTTCGCCCTTTGCAGCATGCGCAGCCCGACCCGCAGCCGCTATTACCTGCAGTGCTCGCTGGCCGAGCGCGTCGAGGAATGGCCGGACGACCGCTTTTGGGACGAGCTGCGCCGCAGGCTCGATGCGCAGGCGGTGCGCGACCTGGTTACCGGGCCCTCGATCGAGAAGAGCATCGCCCCGCTGCGCAGCTTCGTTGCCGAGCCGATGCGCTTCGGCCGGCTTTTCCTCGCGGGGGACGCGGCGCATATCGTCCCGCCCACCGGCGCGAAGGGCCTCAACCTCGCGGCAAGCGACGTGCACTACTTGTCGGAAGCATTGATCGCGCACTATCGCGGCAGCGAAAGCGAGATCAAGGCGTACTCGGCGCGCGCGCTGGTGCGCGTGTGGAAGGCCGAGCGCTTCTCGTGGTGGATGACGATGCTGCTGCACCGGCTGCCGGACGACGGCCCCTTCGGCCAGAAGATCCAGCAGGCGGAGCTCGGCTACCTCGCGGGCTCACGCGCGGCGCAGACCGCGATGGCGGAGAACTACGTCGGGCTGCCGTACTGACGCTGACTTACATTCGCTGACTTACATCCGCTGACTTACATCCGATCGCTTACATGCGATTCGGTATGATCGCATCCAACCCGGCCGAAGCTTTCCCATGAGCCGGCGTCCAAGGAGATCCGAATGACAAGAACAATCGCCGCGGCCCTCGCTACCCTCGCGATCGCGCTCCCCGGCGCAGCCTCCGCCCAGTTCCCCTCGAAGCCGGTCACCGTCGTGCTGTCGTATGCCGCCGGCGGCCCGACCGATTTCCTCGCCCGCATGCTCGGCGAAAAAGTTTCGGCGCGCATCGGCCAGCCTGTGCTCGTCGACCCCAAGCCGGGCGCCAACGAGCGCGTCGCAACCGAATACCTCCTGCGCCAGCCGGCCGACGGCTACAACACAGTGCTGGTCGCCCTGCCCCACGCGACCAACCCGGCGGTGTTCGCGTCGCTGCCGTACGACACGTTCAAGGAGTTCATCGGGCTCATCCACCTGGTAAACATTCCCGTGATCCTCACGGTGAAATCCGATTCGCCGATCAGGAACTTCGCCGACTTCGCGGCTTTTGCCAAAGCGAAGCCGGGCGAGGCGATGTTCGGCTCGCCGGGCGCGGCCACGAGCTCGCATCTCACGGTGGAGCTGCTCGGCACGCTCGCGGGCGCCACGTTCACGCACATCCCGTACAAGGGCGATGCGCCGGCGATGACCGAGCTCATGGGCGGGCGCATCGTGGCGAGCGTCAACTCCCTGCCGGGCGCATTGGGCCAGATCCGCGGCGGGCGCGTGCGCAGCATCGGCATCTCGAGCGCGCAGCGCGTGCCTGTCCTGCCCGAAGTGCCGACCTTTGCCGAGCAGGGTTTCCCGGATGCGGTGACGGCCACCTGGTTCGGACTGATCGTCCGCGCGAGCACGCCCAGGGACGTCGTCGCCAGGCTCAATGCCGAGTTCAACGCGGCGCTGGCGATGCCCGACGTGAAGGAGAAGCTCAGCGACCGCGGCATGACCCCGGTTGGCGGCTCTTCCGAAACGTTTACCGCCTTCATCCGCGCCGAAAGCGACCGCTGGGCCCGGGTCGTCAAGGCGCGCGGCATCAAGATCGAGTAACGAAATGGAAGGGCCATGACACGCGTCAAGCTTCGCGAAAAGCTCCTCTCGGCGCGCGACCTCGCGGCCACGGTCGGCCCGTTCGTGCTGATTGCGCTGGCGCTGCTGGTCGGCGCCTATTTCCTGCTGCACCCCAATCCCCCCCGCAAGGTCGTGGTCGCCACCGGGCCCGAGCAGAGCGATTACGCCGAGTTCGGCGCGCGCTACGTGGCGGCGCTCAAGAAGCACGACATCGAAGTCATCCTCAAGCCGACGGACGGCTCGTCGGCCCCCCGGCGCCTGCTGCGCGACGCCCAGGAACAAGTCGACTTCGGCTTCGTGCGCGGCGGCTCGAGCGAGGCGATCCGGGTGGAGGAGGAGAAAGGTGTAGGCCTGCCGCTGGTCGCGCTCGGCAGCCTGTTCTTCGAGCCGGTCTGGATCTTCTACCGCGCCGAGGCCGCGGCCAAGCTGCCCGGCAAGAAGCTCGAGCGCCTCGACCAGGTCCGTGGATGGCGCATCAACGCCGGCGGCCGCGGCGCCGGATCGACCGCCCTGTTCGTCAAGCTTCTGCGCGCCAATGACCTCGAGCGCGAGGACGTCAAACTCTCGCGGCTCGATCCGACCCACGCGGCGATCGCGCTCTTCAACAAGGAAATCGAGGCGATGGTGCTCGTCTCGGCGCCGGAATCGCCCATATTGCAGATGCTGCTGCGCACGCCGGGCATCGAGCTTTTCGAGTTCACGCAGGCCGAGGCGTACACGCGCAAGTTCGGCTACCTCAACACGGTGCTGCTGCCGCGCGGCGTGGCCGATCTTTCGCACGACGTGCCCTCGCGCGACATCCGCCTTGTCGCGCCGACCTCGATGCTGGTGGCGCGGGAAGGCACGCATCCGGCGCTCATGCAGCTTTTCGTTCAGGCGGCGCACGAGATCCACGCCGAGGCCGGCTGGTTCGCCCGCACGGGGCAGTTCCCCACCAAGGAGGACATCGAGTTTCCGCTCGCGCCCGAGGCCGAGCGCTTCTTCAAGACCGGCCCGCCGCTGCTGCAGAGGTATCTCCCCTTCTGGCTGGCCAACCTCATCGAGCGCATGTGGGTGGTGCTGATCTCGATCATCGCGATCCTGATCCCGCTTGGCCGGGTGCTGCCGCCGCTGTACACCTTCCGCATCCGCTCGCGCGTCTTCCGCTGGTACCGCCAGCTGCGGCAGATCGAGGACTCGCTTTCCGCCGGCAAGCGCCCGAGGGAGGAGCTGCTTGACGAGCTCAACCGGCTGGATGCCAAGGTGGAGCGCATCGCGGTGCCGCTGTCTTATACCGACGAGCTGTATTCGTTGCGCGGCCATATCGGGCTGGTTCGCGAGCGGCTGGCCGAAACCAAGGGTGCATAGCCCTGGTCTGTGACTCACCGCACGGAATGGGCTGCCCCATCCGCGAATAATCCGCCCATCGGGGTTCGGAGGTGCGAAATGAGCAAACAGAGCGCAAAAATCCGGTATTCGTCGCAAGCCATCCAGGTTGTCGTAAGCGCAATTGCGGCCACGCTGATCGCCAGCGCCTGCGGGACGATTCCCACGAACGGCGGGCCCACGGTGGGCGTGCTGCCCGGGGGCGGCAAGAACATGGTGGAATTCAACAAGGACGACATCGCGTGCCGCGACAACGCCCAGGCGCGCGCCAAGGACAACACCCCTCTGCCCATGGCAATGGGGTTGGGAAGCATCGAGGTCGCAAGCGCCCGTCCGCGGGCCGTCGTGCGCGACCGGACCGAGGACACGTTGTCGACCGGCTCGGTTTTCGGAAATGCACCGGCGGCGGATCCCGCACTGATCACCAAGCAGCAACGCTACGACACTGCTTACGTTCAGTGCATGTATTCCAAGGGCCACAAGATTCCGGTAGGCGAGGCAATGAGCTCGTAAGAACGTTGCCCGGCCGGCGCGGATGTCGACGTAATTCGTCGACGCGTCATTCCCTCCAGCTCTTGTCGAGGTAGCGCCGGCCGGCGGTCT
>JANMDK010000142.1:0-7002 GCA_031376265.1 Pseudomonadota bacterium | reverse complement strand
TGATTTGGTATGTCTCCAGCGCGACTGCGTCGCGCCTAGGGACATACCAAATCACTGGACCGGGAAGGTCAAATGCTTTCAGTGGCCATTAGAACGATGAATTCAGGGGGTCTTCTTCCATGCCGGTAAACCTCAATCCCCCAAGACCGGAACAACTCTTCCCCGTCGCCGGCGTCGAGCTCGGCATCGCGATGGCCGGCGTGCGCAAGGCCAACCGCAAGGACGTGCTGCTGGTCAGGATCGCGCCGGGCGCCACGGTGGCGGGCGTTTTTACCCAGAACCGGTTTTGCGCGGCCCCGGTCATCCTTTGCCGCAAGCACCTCGCGCCGACTCACACGGCGCGCGCCCTGGTGGTCAACACCGGCAACGCCAATGCGGGGACGGGGGATGAAGGTCTAAGTCGTGCGCTCGAAGTATGCGCAGGCGCAGCGGCGCAACTGGGTTGCAGGGCCGAGGACGTCCTGCCGTTTTCGACCGGCGTGATCATGGAACCGCTGCCGTCGGAGCGCATCGTCGCCGGCCTGCCGGCGGCAAAAGCGGACCTGCGTGCCGACAACTGGGCAAATGCAGCCGAAGCGATCATGACCACCGACACGGTGGCCAAGGCCGCTTCGCGCAAGATCACCGTCGGCGGCAAGGCCGTGACAGTCACGGGGATAGCCAAGGGCGCCGGCATGATCCACCCGAACATGGCGACGATGCTCGGCTTCGTCGCGACCGATGCGGCGCTGCCGCCTGGCCTGCTGCAGGAGATGCTGCAGGAAGCCGCCGACGAATCGTTCAACTCGATCACGGTCGATGGCGATACCTCCACCAACGACTCGTATATCTTCATTGCGACCGGCGCCTCGGGCGTGAGTATCGCGGACAAGTCCGCAGCAGGCTACGCCGCGGTGCGCGAAGCAGTGCGCGAAGTCTCGATCCAGCTCGCGCAGGCGATCATCCGCGACGGCGAGGGCGCCACGAAGTTCATCACCGTGCAGGTCGAAGGCGGGCGCACGAAGGAAGAGTGCCGCAAGGTCGGTTTCGCGATCGCGCATTCGCCGCTGGTGAAGACCGCCTTCTTCGCCTCGGACCCGAACCTCGGCCGCATTCTCGCGGCGATAGGCTATGCAGGCGTCGCCGATCTCGACACATCACTGGTCGACCTCTATCTGGGCGACGTCCTCGTCGCGAAAAGCGGCGGGCGCAACCCGGCCTATCGCGAAGAGGACGGAAACGCCGTGATGAAGCAGTCCGAGATCACGGTGCGCGTGGTGCTCAACCGTGGGCAGGCGTCGGCCACGCTGTGGACCTGCGATTTCTCGTTCGATTACGTCAAGATCAACGCGGAGTACCGCACCTGATGGCCGCGAAACCCGACCTCGGCGACGTGCTCGCTCGCTTCGATTCGCTGCTGCAGCGGATCGAGGGCCTGCTGCCGCCCGCGCCGCCGCCGGTGGACTGGAACGCGCTCGCCTTTCGCTGGCGGCGCAGCGGCGGCCTGGCGGCGCGCGGCTGGCTGGATCCGGTGCACCACGTCCATAAAATTCGGCTGGCCGACCTGCAGGGCATCGACGCGCAGATCGCCAAGGTCGAGCAGAACACCCGCCAGTTCGTCGCCGGCAAGCCCGCCAACAACGTGCTGCTCACCGGCGCGCGCGGCACCGGCAAGTCTTCGATGATCAAGGCGCTGCTCAACAAGTATTCGAAGAACGGCCTGAGGCTCATCGAGGTCGACAAGAGCGACCTCGTCGATCTCCCCGCCATAGTCGACGCGATCGACAAGCGACCCGAACGCTTCATGCTGTTCTGCGACGACCTTTCCTTCGAGGAGGCCGAGCCCGGATACAAGGCGCTCAAGGTCGCGCTCGACGGCTCGATCTCGACGACCTCGGACAACCTGCTCATCTACGCGACCTCCAACCGGCGCCACCTGATGCCGGAGTACATGGAGGAGAACCTCGCCACCAAGTACATCGGCGAAGAGATCCATCCGGGCGAGACGGTGGAGGAAAAGATATCTCTCTCCGAGCGCTTCGGCCTGTGGGTGTCGTTCTACCCGTTCGACCAGGACGAGTACCTCGCGATCGCGGCGCAATGGATGCGCCACTTCGGCTGCGGCCCGCGTGAGATAGAGACCGCCCGCGAAGAGTCCCTGCAGTGGGCGCTGCTGCGCGGCTCGCGCAGCGGCCGCATCGCGTTCCAGTTCGCGCGCGACTGGGCCGGGCGCCACGTGAAGGGCGGCTTGCTCGCCAAGCAGGCAAAGCCCCGCAAGTAGCGTGACGGCCGCCCAAGTTGTCGAGGTGGCCGCAGCGGTCATCCTGCGGCCCGACGGTGCTTTCCTGCTGGCGCGGCGCCCCGAAGGCAAGGTCTACGCGGGGTGGTGGGAATTCCCCGGCGGCAAGGTGGAGGTCGGCGAGCCGCCGGCGGCCGCTTTGTCCCGCGAGTTGCACGAGGAGCTGGGCATGGAGGTGAAACAGGCGTGGCCCTGGCTCACGCGCGTGTTCACCTACCCGCATGCCACGGTGCGCCTCAATTTCTTTCGCGTCACCGCGTGGACCGGCGAGCCGCACCCGAAGGAAGGGCAGGAGCTCGCGTGGCAACGGCTGGACGAGCCGCTGCTCGAGCCGATGCTGCCTGCGAACGCGCCGATCCTTGCGTCGCTCGCGCTGCCGGCCGAGTACGCGGTTAGCTCAGCGGCTTCGCTTGGCGAAGTCGAATTCCTGCGGCGGCTGGCGATCCGATTAAAAGGCGGCCTCGAGCTCGTGCAATTGCGCGAGAAGCAGTTACCGCGCGACAAGCGGCTCGAACTAGCGAAAAAGGTCTGCATGCTCGCGCATCGCCACGGCGCGAAGGTACTCGTCAACGGCGATGCGGTACTTGCCGAGGAAGCCAAGGCCGACGGCGTTCACTTGAGCGCTCAGCTACTCATGAAGCTCGATGCCCGTCCCCGCGCGGCGCTTGTCGGTGCATCGTGCCATGACGCAGTGGAACTTGCGCACGCCATGGCGCTCGGGCTCGACCTCGCGGTGCTCGGGCCGGTGAACCCGACCGCTTCGCATCCCGGCACGGCGACGATCGGGTGGCCGGGCTTTGCGCGGCTTGCGCGCCATGCGACCCTGCCGATCTACGCCATCGGCGGCTTGAAGCCATCAGACCTGGAATCCGCGTGGGGCGCCGGGGCGCACGGCATCGCGATGATCTCCGGCGCCTGGCCGCCTTGAGTTTTATAATCTTCTAACTTCGTAGACTTAATATCCATGCGGCTTCCAGGCCAGTCACCATGCCTGAATTGGAAATTTACTGGTCGCCATCCGTCAGTCGGGCGCAGGCCCCGTGGTGCCGCGCACGATCAGCGGCGCCATGATCTCCTCCATGCGGCGCACGCGTTTGCCGGCCAGCCGCGCCAGCAAGCGCCGGCCCGCGCGCGTGCCGATCTCCGTCGAGGGAACGCGCACCGTGGTAAGGCCAGGCGTGAGTTCCGCGGCGAGGTCGACGTCGTCGAAGCCCGCAATGGACATTTGGTCCGGTACCGTGATCCCACGCGCACGGCACTCGAGCAGCGCGCCGATGGCGAGGGGATCATTGCCGCAGATCACCGCTGTGAATCCCGGCGCGTCTTCGAGCAGCCGCGCAAGGGCCGCCATGCCGGCGGCGACCGCGAAAGGCGCCTCCCGCACCCGCGACGACGGAAGTCCGATGCCGCGGCTTGCGAGCGCCTCGCGCGCACCCGCGAGCCGGTCCCGTGCGCGGTCGTTGTGCGCCGTCTCGCCGGCGATCACCGCGAACTCGCGATGTCCGAGATCGAGCAAATGCTGCGCAACGTGAACCGACGCCAGGCGGTGCGAAACCCCGACGCAATGGTGGTAACCGCCATGGTCGAGAGACCAGGTGATCTCGTAGGGTAGCGACGCGCGCTCCAGCAGTCGGTACAGTTCGGGATCGTGGTCCATTCCCACCAGCACCAACCCGTCAACGCCGCGCTCGATCAGCGCGCGCGTTGCCGCCAGCTCCGCGCCAGGGTCGTAGTCGTGCGTCGCCAACAGCAACGTATAGCCGGCCCGCGAGAGTTCCTGCGACAGCGCGTGCGTCGCCTTGGCGAAGATCGGGTTGTCGAGCGGCGGGAAGACCGCGCCGATCGTCCTCGAACGCCGCGTGGCGAGCGCGCGCGCGGCGCCGTGCGGCACGTAGCCGAGCATGTTGGCGGCGTCGCGCACGCGCTCGCGGGTGTTGGCGCGCACGAGGTCCGATTCGGCCAGCGCGCGCGAGGCGGTCGCGAGCGAAACACCCGAGGCGCGCGCCACGTCGGCTAGTTTCGGATTGGAGCTTCGCGCCATCGGCCACAACTCTAGCATTGCAAATGAAAACGTTTGCAGTAGGTTTTTGCTGCGTCGCAGCTTGACTCCAACAAATCGCAAAAATAGGCTCTGCAAGCGGTTTCATTTAGTAGCCACGGACCCGCGTCGGGCATTTGGTCAAGTCAACGCGAGGATTCCCGCATGAAGGAACTAGACGAGTTGGTCAAAGTGCGCGAGCAGATCATTCCGCGCTCGCAATTGAAGCGCCTGGCCAAGCGCAACAACTATGCAGGGCTCGGATTCCTCGCCTTTCATTTTTTCCTGATTTGCGGAACGGGTTGGCTGGTCCATCAAGCCTTGGGATCCTGGTGGATCGTTCCGGCTGTTTTTTTGCATGGAGTGCTCCTTGCCACCCTCTTCGCGCCTCTGCACGAAACCAGTCACGGTACGGCGTTCAGGACGCTCTGGCTGAACGAGGCCGTCCTCTGGCTTTGCGGGCTGATCTACATCTTTCCGCCGAAGTGGTTCAGGTACCACCACGCGTTCCATCACACCTACACCCAGATCCGCCGGCGGGATTCGGCGATGGTTCTCCCCAGGCCGATTACCTTGATGCAGTACCTTGTATATGTGTCGGGCTTGATGGTGTGGCGTCGCAACCTGTCTTACCTGTTCAACCATGCCATGGGCCGGATCGACCCCGCGGAGCATGAGTACGCCCCCGTCGACCAGCATCCGATGCTGGTGCGGGAAGCCCGGGTCATGGTCGCCATCTATGCCGCTATCGCGGCCTTGGCGGTTGCCTACGGGTCGTGGGCGCCGGTGATCTACTGGCTGCTGCCGCGAATCGTCGGAGAGTCGTATGCCCGCTGGATCCGGGTCGCGGAACACACCGGCTGCGATGAAGGTTCGGATCCAAGGGCAAATACCCGAACGACGCTAACGAACCCGTTCATCCGGACTCTCTGGTGGAACATGCCCTATCACGCCGAGCATCACCTGTGCGCGTTCGTACCGTTCCACGCCTTGGGCAAGTTCCATGAGCAGGTGCACGACAAGGTGTTGGTCAACGAGGGCGGCTACTTCCAGGTGCACCTTGACCTGTTCCGCCGGTTCATTCGCCTCAAGCATGGCGCGCAAGTCAGCTAGGGCCGGGCAACGGCAAATCGGAAGGACAAAAATTTATGGAACAGCCGGGCAAATGGCATCGTGCCGTTCTGGTTTCTGAGATCGAAGACGAGGACGTCGTCGGCGTCGTCGTCGGCGAGCAGGGCGAGCATGAAGTGGCCGTGTACAAGCTGGGTGGAAAGTGCTACGCCACTGCCGACCGGTGCACGCACCAGACCGCAAGGCTCTCCGACGGGCTGGTCATCGACGATTACATCGAATGCCCGCTGCATCAGGGGCGCTTCCACATTCCGACAGGGAAGGCGCGGAGCGCGCCGGTGAGCATTGCGCTCCAGACCTATCCGACCAAAGTCGAGGATGGGGCGGTCTACGTGCTGGTCGAAGACATCCAGTTCGACTGACGCCGGGATGAAAACGTTTGCAGTTTTTTTCTGCTGCATCGCAGCTTGACTAGGGCGGACGCAAAAAATAGGCTTTGCAAGCGTTTTCACTGTTCGGCCGTACAACCAGGAGGGGGGACAACATGGATCGGTTCACTTGGATGCGACGCGCAGCCGCGCTCACGCTCGTGGCGGCGCTGTTGCCAGGACTTTCGTATGCGCAGAACCATCGCATGCGGCTGCAGTCGGCGATACCGTCGTCGGGGGAAGATTTCAAGATGTTGGTGCGGCTCTCGCAGCGCGTGGATGCGATGACCAACGGGCGCCTGAAGATCGAAGTCCTGCCCGACGGCGCGGTCGTCGGCGCGACCGAGATCCTAGACGCGGTGGACAAGAACCTCGTCGAAGCGGGGTTCGCGTGGACGCATTACTGGAGCGGCAAGCATCCGGCAGCGGCGCTCTTCGGCTCGCCTTCGGCGGGCGCTGGCGTTGGCCTGGACCAGATGGCCTGGCTCTCATGGTTCATGTATGGCGGCGGCAAAGACATGTACCGCGAGATGTGGGACCAGCACATGAAGATGAACGTGGTCGGCTTCGTGGTGCAGTCCGCAGGTCCCGAAGCGCTCGGCTGGTTCAAGGAGCCGATCAAGAGCGTCGAAGACCTGAAGAAGCGCCGCTTCCGCACCCCGCCCGGCATTCCAGGGGCGATCTACAAGGAGATGGGCGTGCCCGCGGTATTCATGCCCGGCGGCGAGATCATTCCCGCGGCCGAGCGCGGCCTGCTCGACGGCGCGGAATGGTGCTGCCCGGTGACCGATATCTCATTCGGCTTCCAGCGCGCATTCAAGCACTACTACCTTCAAGGACTGCACCAGAACATCGTCAACGGGGACATCTACATCAACAAGACGTTCTGGAACAAGCTGCCGAAAGACGTTCAGGCGATCTTCGAGACCGCCGCGACCGCGTCCATCATGGAGGACATCGCGTTCCGCATCCGGGCCAATACCCTGGCGCTGACGGAACTGAAGACGAAGCACGGCGTGCAGGTGCACGACACGCCGCCGGACTATTTCGTGGCGTACACCGCGGCGGCGAAGAAGGTCTACGCCGAGAACGCGGCCAAGAACCCGTTCTTCAAGAAGGTGCTCGATTCGCAAGCCGAGTTCGCGAAGGATGTGGTGCCCTTCTGGCTCAGCATTCAGAAGGCGAAC
>JANMDK010000141.1:0-16105 GCA_031376265.1 Pseudomonadota bacterium | reverse complement strand
CGCAAAAGCGGGCAGTCCTCAACCAGATCCGCACCCGCTGCCGCAGCGCATGACCCTGCCCCGGCAGATCCTGGTCATTGAGCGCGGCTGGCTCTCCAGCAATAACATCCTGCTCAGCAGCCGCGACGGCCACACTCTGGTCGATGCCGGCTATGTCACCCATGCGCCGCAGACGCTGGCGCTGGTCGAGCACGCGCTGCACGGCGGAAGAGTCGACCACCTCGTCAACACCCACTGCCACTCCGACCACATGGGCGGCAACTATTCCGTGCAGACGAAATGGCAATGCCGCACCAGCATCCCCGCGGGCGAAGCGCCGCTTATCGAGCGCTGGGACGAAGACGAACTGCTGCTCGCCTTCGCCGACCAGCAAGCCGACCGCTTCCGCATCGACGACACCTACGCCGCAACAACGAAGTTGTTCGAACTGGCGCATCTCAATCCGCCGACGCATCGCCTGCTGCTGGAAGCCGGTCCGCTGATGCAGAAGCTGTCCGACGAGATCGACCAGTCCTGCCATCTGACGGTCTATAACGCAGGCCGGCAGGTCGTCATCGCCAAAGTCGACTCGCCCAGCGGCATGGGATTCAGCGTGCGGATCGGGGCGGAGCTCGATGTGCTGGTTTCCGCTTCCGGGCAGGTGCTCCTCGCCTTCCAGAGCCCGGAAACGCGCAGGCTGCGGCTCGATGAGTCCATCCAACGGCGCCCAAACCATGCCGCCGGCGGCATCGAGCGCACGCTCGACTCGGTGCGCGCTTGCGGCTTTGCGTCGATTGCGAGCGTGCAGGTGCGCGGCCTCTTCGCGGTCAGCTTCCCGATCCTCGATTCGCAGGGGCATGCGCTCGGGGCACTCACCGTGCCCTACGCGGAGAGAATCGATCAACGCAAGCGAAAGCCTATACCAGCGGTGCAGAAGACGCTGGGCGCGACTGCGCGCACGCTCACTGAGCGTATCGGGGGCATCAGCGCGGCGGCAAAGGCGACGCCCGGGAGGGCACATGCTGCTCGAGGATAAGGTCTGCGTGATCGTCGGCGCGGCGTCGACCCGGAGCATCGGCTACGCGACCGCAGAACTCTTCGCCCGACACGGAGCGAAGGTCGCTGCCGTCGACGTCGCGATGGACGAGGCTGCCTCCGCGGCAGTCACGGCTTCGATCGGGCAGGCGGCAGGCCGGCCTGTCGATGTATTCACCGGCAAATGCGATATTCGCAGCCGGGCGGAGTGCGACGACCTGATTCGGAAAGTCGTCTCGCGATTCGGAACCGTAGATTGCGTCGTCAATTGCGCGGGAATCGTGATGTCGGGGCCGATGCTCGACATAGATGATGCGGACTTCGACCGGATGCTGGACGTCAACCTCAAGGGCGCATTCAACATCTGCCGTAGCGCCCTGACGGTCTTCTCGGCTCGCCAGAGCGGCGTAATCGTGAACCTGGCTTCGGTCGCAGCGCAGCGCGGCGGCGGCCTCGTGGGCGGTGCCCACTACGCTGCTTCAAAGGGCGGGGTAATCAGCTTGACGCGCAGCATCGCCAGGGAATTCGGGCCCAAGGGGATTCGAGCCAACGTCATCTGTCCGTCAATGACCGAAACGGGAATGCTCGATGGCAACGTGACTGCCGAGCAGTTCAAGGACATCGTGTCGGGCATTCCTTTGAGGCGTGCAGGCAGGGCGGCGGACATTGCGGGCGCGTGCCTCTTTCTGGCGTCGGATCTCTCGGCTTATGTCACGGGCGCGACCATCGATGTGAACGGCGGCAGCCACATCCACTAATGCCTTCAGCCGCCCGTCTAGTTTTTGGCAACCAAACACCCGACCTGCGCAGCTCTTCACAGGCCGGAAGCGGACGTTCGCAGCCCCCTATTCGATCACCCGGTCGGAGCGGACGAGGACCGACTGGGGGATCTTGATGCCGAGGGCATTCGCCGTTTTAAGGTTGATGACCAGCTCGAATGTTGTCGGCTGCTCGATCGGCATTTCGGCGGGCTTCGCGCCCTTGAGGATCTTGTCCACGTAGGTCGCTGCACGCCGGAACGACTCGATGTTGTTGGCGCCGTAGACCACCAGCCCACCCGCCTCAGCGAAGTCCGGCGCGTAATAGATGGCCGGAAGCCGCGCTTTCTGCGCCAACCCCACGACCTCGGCCGGACGGCTGGTCGTGTTCGCGTTCGCCAGGACAATGAGTGCTTCATACCGCGCAGTACCCGCCGCAAGGAAGGCCGCCTTCAACTGCTCCAGGTCTACCGCATTCAGGTAGTGCGATTGCACCTTCAGGACCTTCGCGGTGGCTTCGATTACGCCCAGCGATTGCGCATTGCCGGCGGCTTTGGAATTTCCCAGCACGGCCACGCGGGTCAGATTCGGCATGATCAGCTTTAGGAGTTCGAGTTGCTTGCCGGCAAGCGCTGCGGAAAGTCCCGACAACCCCGTGATATTTCCCCCCGGCCGGGCGAGGCTGGCGACAAGCCCTGCACCGACCGGATCGCCGTCGAACCCCATGACAATGGGAATCGTAGAAGTCGCTTTCCTGGCGGCGGGCGTCGTAGTCGGTCCGGTCGTCACGATCACATCCACCTTGAGCCGCACGAGTTCATCCGCCTGCCGTTGGAGCCGTTCGGCGTCTCCGTCGGAAAAGCGCCGCTCGATGACGTACGTCTTGCCATCCACGTAACCGAGGTCTTTCAGTCCGGCGCGGAACGCGGCCTCCCTGGCAACGAGCGACGCCTCGCCGAGTGCGCTCAGGAAACCGATCTTTGCGATTTTGGGGGACGGCTGGGCCAGCGCTGGCGATGCGCCGAGAGCAAGGATTGCGAGTACCGCGTTCCGCCTGTTCATCCGATGTCCTCAGGTTGCTACGCCAGCGCGTAAGCACCGGGCCGGAGGGCGAAATGCCCGGTCAACCCAAGTCCGAAGGAAGTCTACCTTTGAACGACTGCTTTCAGGAAGGCCTGAAGCGCGGTCCGACAGTCCGAAGAGCAGACCCCAATAGTTTTCAGACGCTTGGTTTCACGCGTCGTCGAGCGCACGCCTGACGACAGAAACGCACTCGTCGTACGAGCGCGTGTACTCCAAAACGTCCAGTTCGTCGAAATCGTGGCGAAGCTGGTGGTCCATGGTTGCGATCCTCGAAAGGATCGCAGCGCGGGGAGTTCCAGTCATCGAGGCTGATTCCAGCTTTGCCGACTGAGTCGATCAGGTCGAGCGCCCGTATGAAGAGCGTCTCCCAAGTCTTTAGACGGTCGTCAGCCATTCCTCTGCTTTTCGGGGAACACCAAGTGTCTTGACGAGGGTGTGGAGATTTTTCTCGAACTTGCCTGGTTTGGTCCAGCGTCCGGCTTCTCTTACCAATCCGATCAATAGCGCTTGGGGCGCCTCATCGAACAATGCGCGTAAATGTGCGCTTCGATGCGCGGGCACTTTTCCTGTGACCAATGCGTGGATTAGCTGATCCTCGGTGAGCATGCTCTTGAATCCGACGTTTGCACTCGTGCACGCCATGCGAACGTAGTTCGGAGGGGCAGTTCCTACCCGGGCTTGTACGATCATTTCGAGCCCCAAATGATCGAGTACTTTGAGCACTTTCCGCAGTCCCAGATCGCGCACCAGTCCGTTTTCTAGCAGATTGAGTGTTTCGCGCGACAGGTTCGTCTCTCGCGCGAGTTGTGCCTGTGTCAGGCCCTTCGCGAGGCGTGCCTTGCGGACTTCCCGGCCAAGGTCTTGAAGATGCATTTGAGTTAAAAATGTTATATATACACAATATTATAGTTTGTTTGTCCAATGTCAAGGTTTCGCCGTGCTCTAGAAATTTGACTCAGGAGAGTACTTTGCCTATCTTAGAGGCTCTTAGACTATTAGGAGAGCGCGTGCCTACGATTGAGATCGACTTTGATGTCTTCAAGGCTATTACGAATCGGCGTCCATCAGAAGAAACCACGGAGAATGACGTCCTGCGAGAGGTGTTCGGGCTGCCGCCGAAGAAGCGTGCCTATCTAAATGTTCTTGCGCCCGAGGCCGGCGATTGGGTCACGAAGGGAATTCGATTTCCGGCAGGAACCGAGTTTCGAGCCAACTACAAGGGGCGAACACACCTCGCGCGCGTGGAGGGCGGAGGGATTGTCGTCGAAGGCAAGCGGTATGACACGCCTTCCTCGGCTGCTATGGCTCTTACCAAGAGCAACGTCAATGGTTGGAGATTCTGGGAGGCTCGGCTGCCCGGACAGGCGGGATGGAAGATAATCGAGTCGTTGCGTCGGGCATGAAGTCAGTCGGCCTGGAATGTCCCTTCCATCGCCTCCGCCGCCTTCCTCAACAGCGGCAGGTACTCAAGCGCCTTCTCCAGCGGCATCCGCGACACCGGCGCGTGCACCGCGACTGCTGCGCACGGCTTTCCGTTCGTCCCCCGCGTAGGGACCGCCACGCAAACCAGCCCGGCGTGAAACTCCTCGTTGTCGGTCGCGTGCTTCTCCTTGCGGATTCGCGTGAGCTCGGCCTCGAGTGATTTGCGGTCCGGAATCGTCGTCGGTGTGTACTTGGTGTAGGAAATATTGTCGAGCAGCCGGTCGCGCGAGGCTTTCGTCATATAGGCGAGCAGCAGCTTGCCGCTCGCCGTGCAATGCAAAGGCACCCGCGAGCCGCTGGTCAAGTTCATGCGCAACGGCCAGGCGGCCTCCACCCGATCCAGGTACATCACCTCGCCGCCATGCAGCATCGTGAAGTTGCAGGTCTCGCCGATCTGCTCGACCAGCTGCGCGAGGATTGCGTGGCGCGCCGAGCTTAGCGAACCGTTTTGCATGATCCCGAGGCCAAGCGCAGCGAGCCGCGGCCCGGGCGTATAGCGAGCGGCGCCGGGATCGCGAGCAACGAGGCCGGCCGTCTCCAGCATCGCAAGCATCCGGTACACCGTCGGCTTGGGCAGCGAGCAAGCCGCAACGATTTCGGTGAGCGAAGCGGGGCGCTCGGTTTTCACCAACGCTTCGAGCACTGCGAAAGAACGCAGCGTGGCCGGGATCTTGTCTTCCTTGCGCGACATGCTTCGAAATTATCATATTCCGGAACGATGGGTTCTATTTAGCCACCCGGTCGTTGTGTTTTGCGCTGCGCTTGTGAGAGACTTTCGCCGCTTCATTTCATCGATCCGGAGACCCCAATGACCGATATTTCCGACGCGAAACGCATCGTCGTTTCCGGCAAGCAGCACATGTCGCCTTCCGAGGCTTTCGTCGAAACGATGGTCGCGCAGGGCGTGACGCACGTCTTCGGCATCGTGGGCTCGGCCTACATGGACGCGCTAGACCTCTTTCCCGCGGCCGGCATCCGTTTCGTGCCCACGGTGCACGAACAGGGCTCGGCGCACATGGCCGACGGTTTCTCGCGCGTGTCCGGAAGGCACGGCGTGTGCATCGGCCAGAACGGCCCGGGCATCACGAACTTCGTCACCGCGATTGCCGCCGCCTACTGGGCGCACTCGCCGGTCGTCGCGATCACGCCCGAAACCGGCAGCATGGGCATCGGCCTGGGCGGCTTCCAGGAAACCGACCAGCTGCCGATCTTCTCCAAGATCACCAAGTTCAAGGCGCACGTAAACAACCCTGCCCGCATGGCCGAGCTCACCGGCCGCGCGTTCGATCGTGCGATCCTCGAGATGGGCCCGACGCAGCTCAATATCCCGCGCGACTTCTTCTATGGCGAGCTCGACTGCGAGATCCCGCAGCCGATCCGCATCGAGCGCGGCCCCGGCGGGGGCAAGAACCTCGACGAGGCGGCCGAGCTGCTCTCGAAAGCCAAGTACCCGGTGATCATCGCGGGTGGCGGCGTGATCATGTCGAACGGCGCAGATGCCTGCATCGCGCTGGCGGAGGCGCTCGAAGCCCCGGTCTGCAACTCGTACCTGCATAACGACACCTTCCCGGCGAGCCATCGCCTGTGGTGCGGGCCGCTCGGCTATCACGGCTCCAAGGCCGCGATGACGATCCTCAACAAGGCCGACGTGGTCGTGGCGCTGGGTTCGCGGCTCGGGCCGTTCGGCGTGCTGCCGCAATACGACTTCGACTACTGGCCCAAGGACGCCAAGCTGATCCAGATCGATGCCGACCCGAAGATGCTGGGCCTGGTGAAGAAAACCTCGGTCACGATCAACGGCGACGCACGCGAAGCCGCGATGGCGATCGTGCAGCGCCTCAAGGGCCGCGCGCTTGCCTGCATGGCCAACAAGGAAGAGCGCGTGAAGTCGATCGCGACAGAGCGCGACAAGTGGAACGCCGAGCTCGCCAACTGGCACCAGGAAAAAGACGCCTGGAGCATGGAAGTGGCGAAGAACTCCAAGTACATGCATCCGCGCCAGATGCTGCGCGAACTCGAGAAGGCGATGCCCAAGGACGCGATGGTCTCCACCGACATCGGCAACATCTGCCAGATCGCCAACAGCTACCTCAAGTTCGAGAAGCCGCGCAGCATGTTCGGCGCGATGATGTTCGGCAACTGCGGCTATGCCTTCCCGACCATGATCGGCTGCAAGGTCGCGGCGCCGGACCGCCCGGCCGTCGCCTACGTTGGCGATGGCGCCTGGGGCATGAGCTTCGGCGAGATCCTCACCTGCGTGCGCGAGAAATTCCCGGTGACCGCGGTGGTGTTCAACAACCAGCAGTGGGGCGCCGAGAAGAAGAACCACGTCGACTTCTACAAGAACCGCTTCCAGGGCGTGGACCTCGAAAACCCGAGCTGGGCCGGCGTGGCCAAGTCGATGGGTGCCGAAGGCGTCACGGTCGACAACCTTTCTGACGTGGGTCCGGCGCTCGCGTCGGCCTGCAAGGCGCAGAAGGAAGGCAAGACCACGATCGTCGAGTTGATGGTCACTCGGGAACTCGGCGACCCGTTCCGACGCGATGCGCTGAAGCACCCGGTGCGCCACCTCGACAAATACAAGGCATTCGTCTAGGTCATGGTCCGGCCGATCGTTCGCTGTATCGCGCTCGCCGCGTTCGTCCTGGCCACCGGCGCATTCGCGCAGGAGTGGCCGTCCAAGCCGGTGCGCTTCATCGTGCCGTATCCGCCGGGCGGCGGCACGGACGTGATTGCCCGAATCGTGCAGGAGCCCTTGTCGCGCGCGCTCGGCCAGCAGATCGTGATCGAGAACCGCGGAGGCGCGGGTGGTGCGGTCGGCACCGAAGCGGCCGCAAGATCGGCACCCGATGGCTACACGTTCCTCTTCACGTTGTCCTCCCACACGATCAACCCGCTGCTCTACAAGCTCTCGTTCGACGTAGAGAAGGATTTCGTCTCGGTCTCGACCGTGGCGAGCCTCCCGCAGCTGATTGCGGCGAACATCGCTTCGCCCTACAAGACGATGCAGGACATCGTGTCTCAGGCCAAGGCCCAGCCGGGCAAAGTCGCCTACGCCTCGGTGGGCGCCGGCACGCCTTCGCATATCGCGGGTGAGCTGCTCAACCTGCGCGCGGGCATCAGGCTGCTGCACATTCCCTACAAGGGCGGCGGCCCGGCAACCACCGATGTGCTCGGCGGGCAGGTGCCGCTGCTGTTCGTGTCGATTCCCGCGGCGATGGGGCAGGTGAAGAGCGGCAAGCTGCGAGCGATCGCGGTGACGACCCTGAAGCGCTCTGGAGCGGCACCTGATGTCCCAACGGTGGCCGAAGCGCTCAACATTCCCGACTACGAGGTCGATTCCTGGTACGCGGTCTTTGCGCCTGCACGCACGCCACCGCAGATCGTGGCCCGCATGCAGCAGGAGATCGCAAAGGTGGTCCGCATGCCTGAGGTAAAGCAAAAGCTGCTCGAGCAGGGCGCCGACGGCGTCGGCAATGCCTCCGCGGAGCTCGACCAGACGGTGAAGAGTGAGCTAAAAAAGTGGGCCGCGCTGATCCAGCAGGCCGGAATAAAACTGGAATAGACTTTGGCATGGCCGCAGTCCTAGGTACGCCCTCAGCAAAGGAACTCGTCTCGCCCATCGTCGCCCGGGCACGCGCGGCGCAGTCCGTTTACGAGAAGTACGACCAGGCGCGCGTCGACGAAGTCGTCACCGCGGCCGGGTGGGCCATAGTCAAGCCGGAGAACAACCGCCGGCTGGCTGAACTTGCCGTGCGAGACACGGGCCTCGGCAACGTCCCGGACAAGCTCGCTAAGAACGAGCGCAAGACGATGGGATTGCTTCGCGACCTCAAGGGCGCTAAATCCGTCGGCGTCATTGCCGAATACCCCGACCTGGGCATCGTCGAGATCGCGCGCCCGGTGGGCGTGGTCGCGGCGATCACGCCTTCGACCAATCCCGGCGCCACGCCGGCCAACAAGATCATCAACGCGCTCAAGGGCCGCAACGCGGTGATCCTCGCGCCTTCGCCCAAGGGGTGGTCCACGGCCGCGCTGCTGCTCGATTTCGTGCACGCGGAACTCGACAAGATCGGCGCGCCGAGGGATCTCGTGCAGGCGCTGCCATCGCCGGTGACCAAGGACACCACGCACGAGCTCATGCGCCAGGCGGATCTTGTCGTCGCGACGGGCTCGCAGTCCAATGTGCGCGCCGCGTATGCCTCGGGGACGCCTGCGGTCGGCGTGGGCCTGGGCAACGTTGCGGTCATCGTCGATGCGACGGCAGACCTGGCCGATGCCGCGGCCAAGATCCGCGATTCCAAGTGCTTCGACAATGCGACGAGCTGCTCTTCCGAGAATGCGGCGGTCATCGTCGAGGCCGTGTACGCCAAGGCCCTCGCCGAGCTCGCCAAGGCAGGCGGCGCGCTGCTCGACCCGACCGAGAAAGAAAAGCTTCGCGCGGCGATGTGGCCGAACGGCAAGCTGAACCCGGCGATCATGGCGCGCCCGGTGGCCGACGTCCTCAGGAGTGCGGGCATCGACCGCGCGGAATTGCGCGGCGCGAAATACCTGATGGTAGAAGAGGCCGGCATCGGCGGGAAATTCCCGTTCTCCGGCGAAAAGCTGTCGCTCGTGCTGACGCTGTATCGGGTGAGGGATTTCGACCACGCCTTCGACACGGTGCGCGAAATCTACGCGCACCAGGGCGCCGGGCATTCGGTCGGCATCCACACGAAGGACGACGCGCATGTCCTGCGGCTGGGGCTCGAGATGCCTGCGGCGCGCGTCATCGTCAACCAGGCGCATGCGATCGCCAACGGCGGCGCCTTCGACAACGGCCTGCCTTTCTCCCTCTCGATGGGTTGCGGGACCTGGGGGCGCAACTCGATCTCCGAGAACATGAACTACCGGCATTACCTCAACACGACGCGGATCGTGCGCACCATCCCGCCGCGCGTCCCAACCACCGAGGACCTCTTCGGCGAGTATCACGCCAAGCGCGGCAAGTAAGGTGAAGCAGGCCGCGGCAAGGACCATCCGGCATTTCGTCGACCTGCAGGCGCGCGAGCGCCCAGACAAGGCTTACCTCATTGCGCCGGAGACCGGGCGCGAGCTGACGTTCGGCGAACTGCGGCGCCAGGCGGTCAACCTCTCGAGATTCCTGGCAAGCTGCGGCTACGCGCCCGGTGACCGGATCGGCTTCTACTGCGCCAACGGCTACCAGACCGCGGCGATCTTCCTCGGCACGATGTATGGCGGCTATGTCTCGGTGCCGCTGAATCTCGTGTCGCAGGCCTCGCAGCTCGAGTACGTGCTCTCGCATTCGGGGACCCGGCTGGTTTTCACCGACGCCGAGCACGCGAAAGCGCTCGCGGAGCGGGTCAAGGCCACCGGTCGCGAAATCGAAATCATCGTGATCGACGTCGATGCGCCCGCGCTTTTCCTCGAAGAAAGGCTCCCGGCGGGTGAGGCGCCGGCGCCGAACGAAGACGATCCCGCGCTGCTCATGTACACCTCGGGCACCACCGGCCGCCCCAAGGGGTGCCTCCTCACGCAGAAGAACGTGGTGTCGGGTGCCTTGTATGTGAAGGAAGCCCATCACCTCACGCCGAAGGACCGCGTGCTGTCCTCGCTGCCGCTTTATCACATCAACGGCCAGATCGTTGCGACGGTCGGGCCGCTGGTCCACGGCGGCAGCGTGGTCGCGCCGCACCGGTTTTCGGCCTCGCAATTCTGGGAGCTGCTCGATCGCCACCACTGCACCTGGTTCAACGTCGTGCCGACGATCATTTCGTACCTCGCCGCCGGAGAGCCGGCGCTGCAGCACCCGGACCGCAGCAAACGCGTGCGATTCGGCCGCTCGGCCTCGGCGCCGCTGGCGCCGGAGCTGCATCGATCGTTCGAGCGCAAGTTCGGGCTCTCGATCATCGAGACCATGGGCATGACCGAGACCGCGGCGCCGATTTTCACCAATCCGCTGGAGCAGGGTGCCCGCAAGTACGGGTCGGTCGGCAAGCCGGTCGGCAACGCCGCCAAGGTGATGCGGCTTTCGGGCGGCGACTGCACGCCCGGCGAGATCGGCGAGCTGGCCGTCAAGGGCGACAACGTCATGCGCGAGTACTTCTCGAACCCCGAAGAGACCGCGAAAGCCTTCGATGCGGAAGGGTGGCTGCGCACCGGCGACCTCGGCTATGCGGACGAGGAGGGCTACTACTTCGTCACCGGGCGCCTCAAGGAACTCATCATCAAGGGCGGCGAGAATATCGCGCCGCGCGAGATCGACGACGTGCTCTACAAGCACCCGGCGGTGATGGACGCGGCCGCGGTGGGCATCCCGGATGCGCATTACGGGCAGGAGATCCTTTGCGCGGTGGTGCTGAAGCCCGGCAGCAGTGCGAGCGAGTCCGAGCTGCGCGCCTTCTGCGAGAAAGAGCTCGGCCGCTACAAGACGCCGAAGGTGTTCAGGTTCATGGCCGACCTGCCGAAGGGGCCTTCGGGGAAGGTGCAGCGGTTGAAATTGCTGGACGCCTAGTGCACGAAGAAGGAAGCGAGCAGCGCCTTGAGTTCGGGCTTCGCATCCAGGAAGCGGCAGCCGGACCGGATTTCGCGGCGCCCATCGGGCAAAGTGACCAAGCGGGAGTAGCGGATCTCCAGGTCCGCCGTCGCCGACGGCCGGCCGGGCATCTCGATGCAGCACTCTTTCAGGACGGTGCCGGGCTCCAGCGTGATGCTCGGCGCGTACTGGAGGCAAGCGAAACCTCCGGGGCTGATGTCGACCAGGGTGCCGTCGAAGGAGAGCGGGCCTCCGGTATCCGCAACGAACTTGAGCGGCTCCCGGGGCTGGAGGACGACGCGTTCCGCCGCGCGACTCTGCTGCGCGATCAGGATCTCTGGAAAGGACAGGCGAACGGCCGGACTGCCCTCGTGCTCGACGCGCTGCGATCCAGCGGCGGAGAATTCGATATGCGAGCCGCCTGTGGAAGAGTGAAAACTTGCGTTCGGGCGCGCCAGCAGTTCCGCCGTTGCGGACTCGCTCGCGCCGGATTCCATCACGATGAAGGCGCGTGCCGGGTCGACGAACAGGAGCCTGGATTCGAACAGCATCTCGCCGGCGGCGAGGTCGCATTGCACGGTTTGGCCGTTCCCCAGGAGGGTGGTGAGCATGCGCGCGATTTGCTCCGGAGATCGGAACAGCGTGCCCGTATTCGAAAGATCCGCAGCCGTCGTCGTTGCCATCCGCCTTCTCCTGTGGGTTCCGCGGCCTTGGGTGCCGTGCGCGGACCAATAGGGAAGGAGTATCTGTCCATCGTCCGGATTTCTCCGTTCGTTAGGCAGCTTATGGCGGAGGTTTGTGGCTTAGATCCGCTGTCCCGGCAGCCGGGCCAATTGGCAGCCATTGGTCCTCCACTGGCCGTCGGGCTGCTTCTCCATCGGGTAGAGCGCGATCCACGCTCGGCCCTGGGCATCGGTGAGGCGCACCGGCTGGACGACTTGCCCCTCGAGGATCACCGGCGCGTCGAAAGCCACGCTCGACGGGCGATAGACCGCGGGGTACGAGCTGCGCACCATCTCGATGAAGCGCTCCGGCGAGCCGAAGACCTCGCGGATGCCCGGGGTGGCCAGCGCAAAGGCCTTCGCGGCATTGTCCTTGCGGAAGGCGTCGATCTGCGCCTCGATGATCTCGCGCACGGCTCTGGCGTCGGCTGGGGCGAGGGCTGGTTGCGCTGAGGCGAGCGGGGCGCCGAGAAGAAGGGCAAAGGCGAAGAGGGTGCGCAGAAGTCGGGCCATGGCAAAAGTATAGGCGCAGTTTTAGAGTGCCGGCGCCAGAGAGCGGATTCGTGGCAGGCCAATGCTGCCACTTTTGGTCAATTCCCCGCGTTGCTATTGGCGAATACGGCAATGTGCTGCCATCGATGGTGCGCGGCTCCGGCATGTCTTGGCTGTCCCGGGATTGTCATTTGAGGCATGCGCCTTTAGGCTGCTGGAGAGGCGCGTAGGGAATGGCGACCGTCAGCCCCACGCCAATAGAGCCGAACAAGTGCCGACACCCCGTCCCCGCCAAGTCTTCTTCCTCCTCGCCTCATGCACGCTGGCCGCCTCGGCCCACGCGAGCTACGGCCAGATGCGGCTGGACGGGGTGGGGCTCCTGCTGGCCTTCTTGCTGAGCGTGGCCTATGCCGTAATCGTGGACCTGTTGTTGTTCGCCAGGATTTTCCGTCACCGCGCCGCCGCCATCGCCGGGTCCGCCGCCGGACTCGCTGTGGTTGTCCTCCTCCTGGCCCTGGCGGCATCTCCCGGCGAACGGGCGGGGTACTTCAAAGGCGTCCCCGGCGGCTCGGAGCTGATCGTGCTGGTGCTGACGAGCGCGGTCTTCCTGCCCTTCATCGTCATTGCGCCGTTCGCGCAGTACCTGTCCATGCGCGACGAGCTGCGCTGGCCCGGCTGGATCACCGTGTGGATGGCCGTGCAGCTGGCTCTGCTGCCTGGTTTCATGGTTCTCACCGGCACCGAATACTACTTTTGGCAGCGCGAGTACAAGGCAGGGCAAGCCGAGGGCAGTGAAATCAGAGCCGGCGGGCTCAGCGGGATGGTGGAGCGGGCGGAACGAAGGCGTGAACGCATCTGGGGCACCGGATGGTTCTACCCCTGGAAGCAAAAGACCCCGGCCGGCGCCTACCCGCGGTCTTCGGCGTGGATCGTGGGGGTGGCAAAGAGCATCGACGCGTCCTCGCTGGTGGCGGCGAACGAACCCTTGGGCACGCCGGACCGCGAGGCGCTGCGCACGCTGATCTCCGGTCAGTTCGGCTTCTACGCCCTCCCGCAGATCCGCGCGAAGCTGCTCTGGGACGCGCTGGAACCCGGCCGCTTTTCCAGGCAACTGGCCCCTGCCGGGGTGAACGAGGTAGGCGCGGCAGACGAGGAGGTGATCCCGCTGCTGCTTGAAAGGCTTGAAAAGCACGCCGGGCCGCGCCTGTGCCCGGGCGGCCGCATGGTGGATGCCGACCGCGCGCTGCTCAAGGCGCTGGTCCTGGCCAAAGGGCGCGTCTGGAACGTGGAAAAACGCGCCGATGAAATGCGTCCGCAATGGGCAAACTATCCGTCGCGGATAGAGCGGCTTTGCCTCGGGCCGGCATAGGAGGCGTCAATGATCCAGCTCCACTACTACCCCGGCAACGCCAGCCTGGCGCCGCACATGCTGCTCGAGGAGCTCGGCGTGCCTTTCCGGCTTGAGTACGTCGACCGGACTGTTGCCGCGCACAAGTCGGCCGGCTACCTGAAGATGAACCCGAACGGCCTGATCCCGGTGATGGTGGATGGCGGCCTCGTGCTCTACGAAACCGCGGCGATCCTGCTGCACCTGGCCGACACGCACCCGCAGTCGAACCTCGCGCCGCCGGCCGGGACGGAGGAGCGAGCGCAGCTCTACAAGTGGCTCTTCTGGATGAGCAACACGCTGCAGGCGACGCTGATCGTGTATTTCTATCCCGAGCGATGGTTCGACGAAGGCAGCGACAAGGGCGCGGCCGAGGTCAAGGCGCACGCCGAAAAGAAAGTCGGCGCGATGCTCGACCAGATGGACGCGCACCTCGCCTCGCACGGGCAGAAGTGGTTCCTGGGCGAGCGTTTCAGCGTGCTCGACCCGCTCGGGTTCCTGCTTTGCCGCTGGACGCGGGGCTTCGGCCGCCCGGCGCGCAGCCTGCCGCAACTTGGCCCGTACCTTCAGCGCATGCTGGAGCGGCCGGCGGTGCGCCGCGCTTTCGAAACGGAGAAGCTGGGCGCGCCTTTCGTCTGAGCGAGCGTGTGAGAATGCCCACATCGCTTTCGTGGAGCCTGCCGTGAAGTTCCTTCTCGCCGTCGTATTGGCGCTTGCCACGGGCATCGCAGCCGCCCAGTCCTACCCCAGCAAGCCGCTCCGCATCATCATCCCTTTCACCGCGGGCGGCACTAACGACATCCTTGCGCGCCTGCTTGCGCCCAAGCTCGGTGACGCGCTCGGCCAGCCGGTGATCGTCGACAACCGCCCGGGCGGAAACACGGTCATCGCTTCCAACGAGTTGCTCAAGTCCGGGGCGGACGGTTACTCGCTGCTGCTGCCGGGCAACTCGCACGTGCTGGTGCCCTACCTCACCAAGGCGGCGCTGCCTTTCGATTCGCTCAAGGACTTCGCGCCGGTGGCGAGCCTTGCGCGCACCGGGCTCTTCCTCGTGGTCACGCCTTCGCTGCCGGCGAACAGCCTGCAGGAGTTCATCGCATTGGCAAAAGCAAAGCCGGGCGGGCTGAACAGCGCAGCGCCCGGCGGCTCGATCAACCAGCTCGCGACGGAGATGTTCAACACGCTCGCCGGCGTGAAACTGGTGCATATCCCTTACAAGGGCTCGGCCCCGGCGGTGCAGGACGTGATGGCAGGCCAGGCGCAGCTCTCGTTCCAGACGCCGGCCACAGTGCTCGGCAACGTCAGGGGCGGCAAGCTCCGCGCGATCGCAATCTCGGGTGAGACGCCTTTTCCCGATCCGAAGGTGCCGACGTTTGCGCAGGCCGGGTTGCCGGGCTTCGACGTGGGGCTGTGGTTCGGCTTGCTCGCGCATGGCTCGACGCCTAACCCGATCATCGACCGGCTTTCGGTCGAGATCACGAAGATCCTCGCGATGCCGGACTTTCGCGAGAAGGTCGCTGCGCAGGGATTGGAGATTTTCGTGTCGACACCCGAGCAGTACGGCCTCTTGCTGAGGAACGAATCGGAGAAATTCGGACGGATCGTGAAGGCCGCAGGGATTCAGCCTGAATGAAAACCAGCAAGAAAGTCATCGCGAACATCCCGCGCCTCAATGCGCTCATGGACGAGGCCGGGCTCGACGCACTCGTGCTGCGCTCCGGGCAGAACTTCACCTATCTCTCCGGCGTCGTTTATCCGGGAACGCTCGCGCGGCACATGGACCTCACCGACTCGACGCGCCCGGTGGTGCTGCTCTGGCCGAGGAGCGGCCGTCCGATGATCCTCACCAACAAGACGGCGGAGGGCCTCGCGCGCCGGGATGCCTGGGTCGAGGATGTCCGGCTCTACGAAGGCTATGTCGACAACCCGCAGGAAAAGCTGGCGGAGTTGCTCCGCGAAGCCGGCTTCGGCTCGGCCAGGGTCGGCTTCGAGAAGGACTACTTCAGCGCGCAGCATTGGGAGACGCTCCAGAAGGCGCTGCCGAAATTGCAGATGGTCCCCTGTACCGAACTCATGGACCGCGTGCGCTGGATCAAGACGCCGGAGGAAGTGCAGATGATCCGCAAGGCGGCGGACCTCCTCGACGATGCCTACCTCGAAACATTCCGCCGCATTCGTCCCGGCGACACCGAGCGAAAAATCCACGCCGACATGATGGGCACCTGCCTGCGCCTGGGCTTCGAGTGGGCGCATGGCATCCTCAACTCTTTCCAGAACACGATCCCCTATGCGGGCGAGAGCGACTTCGTGATCGAGAAGGGCGACGCGATCCGCACCGACTACGTCGGCTACCTGCAGAGCTATCCGGGCCACCAGTCGCGCACCGTGATCATGGTGGCGCCGACGCCGGAGCAGCGGCGCGACTAAGCGATCAACCTCGAGATCCATCGCAAGACGCTCGACCGCTGCCGCGTGGGAGCGAACGTGCACGACCTGTGGCAGGCGACCATGAAGGACTACGCAGCGGTCGGCTGGCCGGACCACCATATGCTGATCGGTCACGGCGTAGGCGCCTGGTGGCACCAGCAGGAACCGATCCTGCGACGGATGAGCGGACACGTGCTGGAGGAGG
>JANMDK010000135.1:0-9259 GCA_031376265.1 Pseudomonadota bacterium | reverse complement strand
AGTCAGCCGCCCGCGAGGAGGCGCTGGAGCTTCTCGGCCTCCTCGGGCTTCATCGAATAGCTGTGCTCGGCATCCGGAAACTGCCCGCCGCGCACTTCCGCCGCATAGGTCCTGAGCGCCTCCACCGCGATCCCCGAGAGGTCTGCGTAGCGCTTGGTGAACTTGGGCTTGAACTGGTCGAACACGCCCAGCAGGTCGAACGCCAGCAGCAGCTGGCCGCAGCTCGAGGGACCCGCCCCGATACCGAAGGTGAAGATGTCCACCGCCGCATCCACAGCCGCGGCCACCGGCGCCGGCACCGCCTCGATCTCGAAGCCGATGCAGCCGGCCTCCTGGATCGCGCGCGCGTCGTCGACGATCTTCATCGCCTCCTCCGCCGTCTTGCCCTGCAGCTTGAAGCCGCCGTACTGGTGGACGAAATGCGGGCACATGCCGACGTGGCTCATTACCGGCACGCCGGCGTCCGCGATCGCCTTGAGGATCGGGAACTTGTCGCGCCCGCCCTGCATCTTCACGCAGTCGACCGCGCCCTCCTTCATGAAGCGCAGCGCGTTCGCCACCGCGACATCCGGATTCGCGTAGCTGCCGTACGGCATCGCGACGAGGTTGAAAGTGTTCGGCGCGCCCCGCCGCACCGCGAGGCAGTGCTGGATCATCATGTCGACCGTGACCGGCAGCGTGTTCGCGAAGCCGTAGCTCACCATGCCGAGGCTGTCGCCGATGCCGATGATGTCGAGGCCCGCGCGCTCCGCCCAGACCGCCGACGGATAGTCCGGGATCGACGCCATGACCAGCTTCGTGCCGGCCTTCTTGGCCGCCTTTAAGTCCGGGACCGTGAGTTTCTTCCGTTCTTCCGCCATGGCGTCCTCTTCAGTTTTCAGGCCTTTGCGGCCTCTTTGAAATTCTGCGGCCGCGCGAGCTTCGACCCGTGCCAGGCCTTGAACGCGGCGCGCTCGTACTGCGGCGGCACCGGCACCGTGGTGCCGAAATGCTCGGCGGCGTGCCAGACCCAGCGCGGGTTGTCGAGGAAGGCGCGCGCCATCGCCACCATGTCGGCCTTGCCCGAGGCGATGATCTCCTCCGCCTGGTCCGGGTCCGCGATCATCCCCACCGCGCGCACGGCCATCTCCGGCACCGCCTTCTTCACCGCCGCGGCCAGCGGCACCTGGTAGTTCGGGCCGATGGTGTAGCGCGTCTGGCCGAGCAGCGCACCGCTCGAGACGCAGACGTAGTCGAAGCCGATTTTCTTGAGTTCCTTGGCGAAGACGATGGTGTCCTCGATCGTCGCGCCTTCCTCGTGCCAGTCGTGCCCGGAGATGCGCGCGCCGAGGCACTTGTCCTTCGGCCAGGCCTCGCGGATCGCGCGCGCGACCTCGAGCGGCGCTCGCATGCGGTTCTCGAGCGAACCGCCGTATTCATCGGTGCGCGTGTTGGAGAGCGGCGAGAAAAACTGGTGCAGCAGGTACCCGTGCGCCGCATGCAGCTCGACCGCGTCCAGGCCGAGGCGCACTGCCCTCTCGGTTGCCTTACCGAATGCCTCGACGATGGCCTTGATCTCCCCGACCGTGGCCGCGTGCGGCGTATGCCAGCCGTGGCGCGTGTCGAAAGGAAGCGCGGAAGGCCCCACGGTGTCCCACGGATCCTGGTCCGGCGCGAGGAACGAGCGGCCCTCCCAGGGCACGTGCGTCGAGCCCTTGCGCCCGGCGTGCGCAAGCTGGATGCCGATGGGGTTGCGCGTGAGGCGGCGGCAGGCGTCGATAACGCGCTTCATCGCGGCTTCGTTGTGGTCGTTATAGAGGCCGGTGCAACCATGGCTGATGCGCCCGTGGCGCGTGACCGCCGTGGCCTCGATCACGAGCAGCCCGGCGCCGGAGATCGCCAGGCTGCCGAGGTGCGCGAGGTGCCAGTCGCCCATGCTGCCGTCGGCGGCGGAGTACTGGCACATCGGCGCGACGACGATGCGGTTGGGCAAGGTGAGGCCCCCGAGCTGGATCGGGGTAAAGAGCTTGGTCATTGAAAACCTACGGGAGGGTTGCTATGGATGTGCCGATGAGGCTGTCGCGGGTTACAAGACCCGCCAGCTGCTCTTCGGTGAAATTTTCGGTGCCGTCCGGGCGCAGCGGCATGACGAGGTACCGCATGTCCGCGGTGCTGTCGTGCACGCGGATCTTGATCGTGTCCGGGATGCGGGTGCCGAATTCCTCGAGCACCACGCGCGGCTCTCGCACCACCCGGCTGCGGTAGTTGCGCGACTTGTACCACTCCGGCGGGATGCCGAGCAGGATGCGCGGGTAGCATGAGCACAGCGTGCAGACGACGACGTTGTGGGTGTCAGGCGTGTTCTCCACGACGATGAGCTTGAGGCCCGGCACCGCGAAGCCGAGCTCCTCGGCCGCCTTGCTGCCGTCGGCCAGCATGCGCGCCTTGTAGGCCGGGTCGAGCCAGGCGCGCGCCACCATCTTCGCGCCGCGCTCCGGGCTCCTCGCGCCGATCTCCCCCATCGCGCGCGCCACCTCTTCCTCGGTGATCACGCCCTTCTCCACCAGCAGCTCGCGCAGGCTCACCTCCATCATCTGGTAGTAGGTGAGCGGCTGGTAAGTGCCGAGATCCGGGTCTATGGGATTGCTCATGCGGGCTCGAGCCAGTGCTGGAAGATTTCGATTTCGATCACATCATCCTCGCGGCCGGCGTACTCCGGCCAAACTTGTTTTTGCAGAAAGCGGACTCGATACAAGGGCTGGCGCGGCTCGCCGTTGCGCGCGTACGCAAGCTCTTCCGGATTCGGGAAGGCGCCGCACAGGCGCTCCACCACGCCGCTGTGCCCGCGGATGTACCAGGGCGTGCGCACATGCCCGAGCGGCGCGGCCGCGAGCACCCGCACCTTGTCGCCCGCCTTGAAGCGCGCGGCAACCTCGCTGCGTTCAGCGACTGCCGGCATCGGATTTCCCGCTTTTATTCCTACCTGCAACCTCGGCCATCTTGCGCGTGAGGTCGTCGGTGGTGATGTGGCCGCGCTGGAGCATCGTCTGCGTGAGCGACGTGACCCAGCGCTCGTAATAGCCCATGCGGTCGTAGGTGGCCGGCGGGAGCGACTCGATGTTCTTCCTCAGCTCGTCGACGCTCATGCGGCGCTTGCCGCCCGAGACGCCGGTGAGCAGCATCATCATCGCGTCGACCCGCTTTTCCCAGCCGTCGTACTCGTGTTCGCCCGGCTCAACGCGGCCGGCCGGCAGCCCGCCCATGTCGTGGTGGCTGCGGCCTGGGTCGTCAATGGGCTTGTGGCTCTCAGTCATCCAACAATTGTGTACATTACCCCTCCCCGACGCAAGACGAAGGAGAACTGCGTCCACATGAAATCCCCAAAAGAAGTCATCGCGCAGAACACCCCCGCCCCCGGCACGCTCAACCTCGACCACGTCGCCCATTTCGTGCCGGACATGGACGCGGCCTCGAGTTCGCTGGACGAACTCGGCTTCGTGCTCACGCCCTTCTCGCCCCAGTGGAACAGGAACGAGCGCGGCGAGCTCGTGCCCGCCGGCACCGCCAACCGCGTGGCGATGCTCGAGCGCGGCTATTTCGAGATCCTTGTGCCCACCGCCGACACGCCGCTGGCGAAACAGCTTCGCGACGCGATGGCGCGAAGTGGGAAAACCCAAGCGGGCCAGCACTTGGTCGCCTTCGGCACGCCGGCGGCCGCGGAGGAGCACGCGCGCCTCGAGCGCAACGGATTCGCGCCGCTGCCGCTGGTCAACCTGCAGCGCGAGGTCGACGTGGAGGGCGAGAAGCGCCTCACCCGCTTCTCGGTGATTCGCGTAGCGCCCGGCACGATGCCCGAGGGCCGCGTGCAGTTCTGCCAGCACCACACGCCCGAGTGCATGTGGCAGCCGCGCTATGTGCGCCAGCCGAACGGCGTCACCGGGCTGCTGGCCACCTTCGTCGTCGCCGACGACCCGGAGAAGGTCGCCGCCCGCTTCGCGCATTTTTCCGGCCAGATCCCGCGCTCGATCCGCGGCTTCGTGCGCCTGGCCCTGGACCGCGGGGATGTGTTCATCGGCAGCGATACCGCGTGCAAAGCCCTCTTCGGCGAGGACCCGCCCGCCGCGCCCGCGATGGCCGGCTACGCGCTGGAGTGCGACGACGCCAAGGGATTGAAGACGCGGCTGCTGAACGCCGGCTGCACGGTGACCGAGCCCTCGCCCGACCTCTTCGCCGCCACCCTGCCCCCGTCGATCGGCGGCGCCTGGCTCTTCGGCTCGAAAGCCGCTTACGCAGACTGGCTGACGCCCGTGTGTAACTAGATGCGGCAACTAAAAGGGGCCAGGCTCAAACCTGACAACAATTCGGGGACAGACCACGTTTATCATGTGCCTCTCGCCTACGCTCGGGTCAATTCTTCAACTTTCATTTCCGTAGAGTCAATAGCCACGCGGCTCTTCTGGCAGTTCATATACTCTTTTACTTATACCCTCCTCCGGCTTTCTTCCTCGTCGCGCGTTCCAGCAGGCCATGGACGAATCCTCCCAACTCTCCTGCAACATCGGGCAGAGGTGGCGCCTGCAGACGATTGCGCTGGACGAAGACATCCCATTGACGGCGTTTGCCTGGGTCGTTTGCGAACTCAACGCTTAGCCCCACCGGGAGGCCCTCGGGCAGCGCCGTGCCACGACGCCTGAAGGTCGCAAGAATCGCATCGCTCAACACTTCTGCCTCCATGATTCCCTCCCTCGCAAGCGAGAGCAGGTCGAAATAGTCCTTCATTCTCGTGTTGGCCATGCCGAGGACCTGGATGGCCTCCAGCTTTTCGGCGAACACCGTTTCGCGCGGGTAAACGCGCAGGCGCGGCCGGGGAAGATCGTCGAGCAGCGTGGGGTATTCGATTTCCACCGGCGCGGGCGTGACCGCGTCGCCGAATCCCACATCCAGTTGCACATTGCAGCGCGCGTTGTCGAGTGTGGCGCGCAGTGTCACCCTGAGGCCGGCGTAATTCGACTGCTCGCGGATCTCCACCACGTGGATCGAGCCGGCGTCATAGTTCACGCCATCGTCTGCGGCGACGTTGCAAAGGGCACGCACGGTGTCGGCCAGCTTGCCCGCATCCGGCTCGCCGAGCCCCAGGAAATCGGCATCCCGGGTCGGCCGGTGCGGGATGCCGAACCAGGCCGCAAAGAGCATCGCCCCCTTGAGCACGAAACGTTCGCGCGCGCCAGGTCGAGCAGCCGCTGGCGAATCGACGCGGGCACGTTGCGCGCCGGACTCAGACGATGCCTTCCAGGTAAGGTCGCATCACGTTGGCGACGCGGTTCACTTTGGCGTAGTGCCAGAGCGCGTCCATCGTGACCCTGGTTGCCTTGCGCTCCCGCCAGCCCTCGCGCAACGCTTCCAGCGCCACGTCGATGCCGATCTTGTTCCGGAACTTGAAACAGTCGGCGATCGTCTTCGCGGCGTTGAAAACCGGCACCTCGACCCCATCGACCTTGATGCGCTCGACGCCTTCGGTAAGCGAAGCGCCCGACATCCTTGCAACCTTGAGCTGCGGATGCTTGATATTCGGCGGCGTGGTGCCCGGCGGCAGCGCAAGCCAGACCTCGAAAGGCGACTGGGTTCCCACCTCGTGCACGCGCAGCGCGCTGAGCAGGCATATCACGCCGCGCGGCGCTCGCAGCGACACCTCCGCAAGCGAGCGCTGTGCGCTTGCCTGGGCGCCCGCGAGCGCATACAGGCCGCGTCCGGCGCGCTCGAGCTTGCCTGCGCGTACGAGGCGCGTGAGCACCACCGTGGGCACGGCCTGTGCGGCGACATCCCGCGTGTGCAGCAGGCCGCGCTTGCGCACCAGCTGCAGCACGGCGGCTTCGTGGGAGAGCGATGAGGCTTTCATCGGCGAATTGTGTTGCTAATCCACATTGATTGTCAATATTCAATGTGTTTTAGCAACAATCACTGCCGCCGGCTGAATGAAAGGTTTGGTTTCGGCCAAATTAAAGGCTTGAGTATCACCACCGGCAGGCCATTACTACCATTTTTCGCCCGACCCCCACGCGGTTATTGGCTCGCCAGCCGATATGCTGCCATTCATGTCCTCACGATCCGGCGCCCGCCTTCGGGCGGCGATCGCGGGTTGTGCTCTTCTCCAGCAGGCGCCGCTCGCGTTCGAGCTCGCTCTGCAGCTGCTCCTCCGTGGGCAGGTAGGCCAGATACTTGGCGGCGAAGATCTTGCGTCCGTCGGAGAGCACCGAGTATTTCGCCACCGCCTCGTTCTTTTTCGAGCACAGGATCAGGCCGATCGTTGGATTGTCGCCCGCGGGTTTTGCGTGCGCTTCGAACATCCTTACGTAGCTGTCCATCTGGCCGATGTCCTGGTGTGTGAGCTTGCCGAGCTTCAGGTCGACCAGGACGAAGCACTTGAGGAGATAGTTGTAGAACACGAGGTCCACATAGAAATCCTCGTCCTCGAAGCGCATGCGCTTTTGCCGCGCCACGAAGGAGAATCCTTTGCCCAATTCGAGCAGGAAGGACTGCAGGTTGTCGATGATCGCCTAACGGCGAGCCTCTTAGCCGAGTCTGCTTGCCAGTTCAAGCAACTCCACCCTGAGCTACCTCCCCCCGCCACCCGGACTACGCCGTGCCGATCAGCGCCCCGCCGCGACCGTGATGCCCGCGGCATGTGAAGGCCGGGCCGGTCTTACGCTGATCTCTACCCGCTGGTCGAAAGACACGAGCGCCTGCATCAAGCGCACGAGGGAGATGTTCTGGAGCTTGTATCGGCGAACCAGCGATATCTTCGGCTGCGTCATGCCGGTGATCTGGGCGGCCGCGGCCTGGCTGATCCACCGGCTCTCGATCAGTTCGTTGAGCTTGACGGCCAGGAGCGCTTTCGCGGACAAGTCCTCCGCGTCTTCGAACCCCAGGTCGGCCAGCACGTTGTTGGTGCCTTTGCCACCCGCTTTGCTTCGCATCATTGCCTCCCGCTCAGCCCATGACGGGCAAGCACCGCCTTCAACCGTTGTTTTATCAGTCATAAATTATTCTCGTTCGGATATTGTCGGCAAGCATTACGGATTGAATGCGAGGCGCCGCCATTGACCCAGGGCACGGCGATATCAGGTTCTTATTGTGGACGCGGGCGGGCTCAGGGGGTGAGCCACCCATGCGCTTATCCTGGAGCCGTCGAACCAGGGAGGAGCATGAATCCTGCAACCCGAATTGATGTAGCATATACGGCTACGTTCGTTGCTTTAACGGCTACATATGCTTGCTGCCCTCCTGTTCGGATCGTATCGCCAGCGCGTCCTCGGGTTGCTCCTGCTGCACCCGGAAAAGACTTACCACGTGCGCGAGATCGCGCGATTGACCGACACCGCGCCGGGCACCCTGCACAAGGAACTCGCGCGGCTGGCAAAGGCAGGTTTGCTCAGCGGCGAAAAAGTAGGCAATCAGCTCCACTACCGCGCCAACCGTCAGTCTCCGATCTTCGAGGAACTTGCCGGCATCCTGCGCAAGACTTCCGGTCTTGCCGATGTGCTTCAGGGCGCCCTCGGACGGCTGTCCGGGCGGCTCAAGGTCGCCCTGATTTTCGGCTCGGTTGCGCGCGGTGCGGAAAAAGCCGCCAGCGACGTGGACTTGCTGCTGATCGGCACGCTCGCCTTCGCCGATGCCCTCAAGGCCCTGCATCCGGCCCAGGACAGGATCGGCCGCGAAATAAATCCGGTGGTCATGACGCCCGGGGAATTCCGCCGCAAAGCGAAGGCACGCGACTCGTTTGTGCGCGAGGTGCTGGCGAACGAAAAACTGTTCCTGATCGGAGATGCCGATGAGCTTGGAAAACTTGCTGGCGATCAGGCGGCTGGAAAAGCTTGAAGCTTCGCACGACGCCCTGCTGAAGCTCTTGTCTGCCGCCGGCCGAAGCATTGCGGACGCAAAGACCAAGGCCGTTTCGGCCGAGATCCGGTTCGACGCCGCCTACAAGGCCATCATGCAGTGCGCTACCGTGGCTTTATGGATGAAGGGCTAGCGCACTTCAACCAGCGAGCCGGGTCACCACCAGACCACGCTGCAGGCTTTGCCGCTGACGCTTGGCCTGGACAGCGAATCGATGATTGTCCTCGACGGACTGCGAAAGCAACGGAATCTCTCCGATTACCGGGGCGACAGGGTGAGCGATGCGTCTCTCGCGGAATGCGTACGGCAGGCGGAAGACCTGCGGGCGCGCGTGAGCCGCCTGGTCGATGCGAAATGGCCGCCCGCGGCGTGAGGTGAAACTGATCGATGGGCACGCCCTCCATGCCGGCCATCTCTCCGAGCAATGCTGTAGTGCGATGACTCAGCCCAATCATGTCTGCTCCGGGCGCCGCTTCGGCCTTTCTGGCTCGCCGGAACGCCGGAGTTTGGCCGCCCCTTTCGCCTGGCCGCCAAGATCGCCCAGGCTTTGCAGCACGATTTCCTCGCCACGCGTAGTGCGGACAACCAGCGAGAGTTCGGCACCGTGCTTTGCGGGACTCCTGGCGTGCAGGGTTTCCGCCTCCCACAGCGACTTTTAACTGTCCAAATGTCCTCTAATCCGAAAAGAATTTGTTTCATAAATAGTTTTAATATATCAGTTTAATGTACAATTACACTGTCCAGACTACTGTCCTTTAAACCGTCCACCAGCATGCCCGACCTGGGAAAATTCAGCCCCCTCTATCCCGAAGAGCGCGTCCTCGGACCGCTGCGGGAAACGGCCGCCCGGCTGGCAAACGAATGCCACCGCCTCGCCGGCCAGGCAAGCGCGCCCGTGGCCCGGGCATTGCGCCCGCGCCTGCGCGCGATGAACTCGTACTACTCGAACAAGATCGAGGGCCAGCACACCAAGCCCGCCGCCATCGAGCAGGCGCTGCAAAAGCACTTCGATGCCGACCAGGACCTGGCCAGAAGGCAGCGCCTCGCGGTGGCGCACATGGAGGCCGAGGCGCTCGTCGAGCAAAAAGCCGGCGAAGCGCAGCCGCAGGACCTCTTCAGCCCGGGCTTCATCAAGGAGATTCACGCAATCCTCTACGGCAGGCTGCCCGACGCTGACCGGTATTCGGACGACGCAAGGCCGATCGTCCCGGGGGCGTATCGCGCGGACGAGGTGTACGCGGGACGTCACCTCGCCCCGCCCTCCGGGGAGGTGGAGGCACTGGTGCGCGGGTGGTCGGAGCGTTTCCGCGCCTTGCAGGGAACGGAATCCCTGCTTATCGGCGTCGCCTGCGCGCATCAGCGGCTCGCCTGGATCCACCCTTTC
>JANMDK010000119.1:0-29311 GCA_031376265.1 Pseudomonadota bacterium | reverse complement strand
CATCCTGCGGCTGCCCGCCGGCCACTGCATATCAGTTGCTCAAGGACGCACCAGCACCTGGCGCTACTGGAACCCGGCGAACCTGGTGGCGAACCGGTTTGCCTCGATCGACGAATGCGCGGAAGCATTCCGCGAGCAGCTCAGGGTCGCGGTCAAGTGCCGCCTGCGCAGCGTCGGCCCGGTCGGGGCGATGCTGAGCGGCGGGCTCGACTCGTCGACGATCGTCGGGATGATCCGGGACGAGTTCCGCGGCGAGCTGGCCGAGCCCCTGAAAACGTTCTCGCTCGTGCGTGCGGGCGGCACGGACTGCCTCGATGCTGAGCATGTCGCGTCGATGCTGGAAGGCGGGTGGGTCGACCCGATCGTTATCGCCCCGGATCACGTTCGTGCCATGGCGCCGCAACTGGTCGCGCAAATCGGCGAGTTGAACGAACCCTTCTCGCTCACCGAAGCGTTGCCGAATACGTGCGTGTACCGCGCGGCGAAGCAGGCCGGCTGCGACGTGGTGCTCGACGGCGTCGCCGCGGACCTCTTTTATTACGACATGGAACGTTCTTTCAAAGTCGTTTCAAGCCGGCGGATGTTCTCCAGGATCCCGTCGATCCTCAAAGCCTCCCATCGGCATCGGAGCCCGGAGCGGCCGTGGCGAACGCTGCGCAGGGTCCTTTCTGCCGCTGCCGGCGATCGCATGCGGTCCGGGTACCGGTCCGTGCGCGATTCGCTTCTTCCGGCGAACTCGCGGCCATACGAATACCTCGGCGAGATCATGCAATGCGTCCGGCGCGAGGTCGCCGAGCGGTTCGTCGAGGCCAGGGAGGCAGGGCGAAAATCGGCGGAGGCGACGGTGGATTATGCGGACGACCCTAACGCGCACGCGCGATCGTTCACGTCGGGGCAGCTCTCGTTTGCCCACGAGATCTACGGCCAGGCTGCCCTCTCGATGGGCGTGGAGCCGCGCAGCCCTTTCTCCGACCGCCGCATGATCGAGTTCGCGATCCGGATGCCGGTGGAGGCAAAGCTCTATGCCGGCTGGTACAAGCTCGTCCTGCGCAAGGGCTCGGCCGGGAGCCTGCCCGAGAAAGTTCGCTGGCGGCGCGATATCGGCACGCATCCCGGGTGGAAGTTCTATGAGGAACTGATCGCCCACATGTCGCGCCACGCCAAAGACCACTGGAAGATGGACCGCCACGCCAGTACACTTTCGAAATGGCTGGATGCTGAAAGTGTCGAGCGTGCTCGCCTGAGGTACCAGGCCAACGGCGACTACGACACGGGCTACGGACTATTCAGCGTTGCGGTGCTCGCAACCTGGCTCTCGGAAAGAAACCTGCAACCGGTCGGCTGAAGGGAAACTGGGGAAATCATGGACAAACAAAAAAAGCAGGCCGACGCCAAGTCGAAAGCGAAGCGACCTTACAAGACCCCTCGCCTTGTGAGCTACGGTCATGTCCGCTCGCTGACGCTGGCAGGCACGATGTCGTCGGCCGAGGGCGTCGGACAGTCGATGGACGCCACGATGATGACGTCGGACCGCTCGCTGAAAGAGAAGATCAGCCGGGTCGGAACCCATCCCTTGGGCATCGGCCTCTACCTGTTCGACTACAAGCCGGGCCATGAATCCCAATACGGTTCCGGCCGGCACTTCGGCGTGATGGCCGACGAGGTCGAAGCCGTCCTGCCGCAGGCGGTTTCCGTCGGTCCGCGGGGCTACAAGATCGTGGACTACCGGCTGCTCGGAATCACGATTCCGGAGCGGTAAGGGCAAGCAAGCAAAGCCCGAGGCCGCATGCGCATGCTGCACGAGCACCTCGGCTATGTCGCCGACGCCATCCGTCGAAGCCAGTTCGCGAAAGCAATCGCGGATGCGGTGAAGCCTGGCGACCGCGTAGCCGACCTGGGATGCGGCTCCGGGGTGCTGGGTTTGCTCGCGCTCCAGCAAGGCGCATCCCATCTGTATGCGATCGACGACAGCGCAATGATCGAGATCGCGAGGGAGACGTTCGCGCGCGCGGGCTATGCCGGGCGCGTCACGCTGATCTGCGGGCGCTCACAGCAGGTTGACCTTCCGGAGCGCGTAGACGTGGCGGTTTGCGACCATGTCGGCTACTTCGGATTCGACTACGGCGTCATCGAAATCATGCAGGACGCGAAGGCGCGCTTTCTCAAACCGGGCGGCTCCCTCATCCCGGCGCACCTGCGACTCAGCGCCGCCGTTGTTGCGTCCGCCAAGGGCAGCGCAATCGTCGACGCGTGGCAGGCCGCATCGATTCCGCCCGAGTACCACTGGGTGCGCCGCTATTCGGTCAACACGTTGCACGGCGTAAGCCTTGACGCGGCCGAGGTGCTTGGACCGGCGGCGCAGCTTGGCGAACTGAGCCTCGATTCGGCGAGTGAAGAATTTTTTTCGTGGCGTGCGAAGCTGCTCGTCGAGCGCGAAGGCGTAGCCAACGGCGTCGCAGGGTGGTTCGACTGCGAGCTTGCCGCCGGCACCTGGATGACGAATTCCCCGCTGGCGCAGGAACCCATCGACCGGCCGCAGGCTTTCCTGCCGATCGAGAAGCCGGTTCCGGTGCGGCGCGGAGACACGATCGACCTCACGATTGCCGCGCGCCTGGCCGATCGGATCGTTTCCTGGGAGGTGAAATTCCCGGCGAGCAGGGAGCGATTCAGCCATTCTTCCTGGCAAGGCATGATCCTGCCGCCCCAGGTCGCCGCCCGCGCAAGGGACGATCACGTTGCTCGCCTGAACAGTGCTGCCCGGGCTCGCCTGCTGGTGCTCAGCTATTGCGATGGCAAGCGGACAGTCGCGGAAGTCAGCCACGCTGTGATGCGGGATCATCCAAAGATGTTTCCTTCGGCGGCTGAAACTTCGATGTTCGTTTCCCGCGTCCTGGCACAGGACATCGAATAGTGGAATCGTTCTGCCTGAAAAGCGCGCGGCCGCAGCTCGAGCTCGGCACCCGCCCCTTCTACGAGATCAGGATGCCGGAGGGCGATTTGTGGAGCCAGCATTTCGAGACCGAGTCGGGCTACCTGGTGCGTTACCCGCATCTGGCCGACTTCGAAATCGCCTCGGATGGCCGGTCCGTTACTTGCCTGCCCGTCCCGGGCATGACCGAAGAATCGCCCAACCACATCTACCTGAACCAGGTCCTGCCGTTGGCGCAAAGCGTGCAGGGAAAGCTCGTGCTGCATGCGAGTGCCGTCGAGATCGGAGATCGCGCCGTCGCTTTCGCAGGCTGGTCCGGATGGGGGAAGTCCACGCTGGCTGCCGATTTTTCAGTCAACGGTTTCCGGTTTCTCACGGATGACGGGCTTGTCCTCGAGCCTTGCGCCGGCCGTTATCGGGTTCTGCCGAGCCACCCGTCCATTCGGCTGTGGAAGGACAGCGAAGAGGCGCTCGTCCCCGCCGGGGCCGCAACCGCCCTGCCGCTCGGCGAGGGTTCGAAGGTGCGGTTTCTTGCCGGAAACGGAATCGAGTTCTGCGATGCGCCGCGAGAGCTGCACCGCGTTTATTTCCTCGGCGACGCAATCGCAACCGGGATCTCGATCCGGCGCATGGGAGCGGCCGAGGCGCTCATCGCATGCACCATGCATTCGATCGTGCTGAACATCGAAAAAAAGCCTTTGCTCGCGTCGTATTTCGACGAAATGGCGCGAATGGCCGACCAGCCGATTTTCTATCACCTCGACTATCCGCGGCGCTACGAGAGCTTGGCGAGTGTGCGTCAGGCTATAGTCGGCCATGCAACCGAACCGGACACCGCACATGAACTGGAGTGACAAGATTTCCGTCCCGGGCGAAGTGATGTCGCGCCTGGTCGGGGAAGAAACGGTCATCCTCGACCTTGTCAGCGGGACTTACTATGGTCTGGATCCGGTCGGCGCGCGAATCTGGGACTTGCTGGTCGATGGCCGGACGCTCGGCGAGGTCTGTGCATGCATGCTCGAGGAATTCGAAGTTTCGCGCGAGGAGATCGAGCGGGACGTGCTCGCGCTGATCTCCAACCTGCGCGAGAAGAAGTTGATCGCCGTTTCCTGATCTGGGTCCGTGAAAATCCGGCCGCGGTCATGATTTCGATCGAAGCGCTCAAATCGCAACTGCGGCCCGAGGCCGCATTGCTTTTGGGTTGCGCCCGCCTGAGCCTATCCCGCGCTGAGCGCGATCGCCTGCTGGCCTTGACTGGGCAGGTTGCCGACTGGAGCGACCTGCTGGCGCTTGGCGAAAGGCACGGCCTCCTGCCGATGCTTTACCGCCACTTCAACGACCTGGGTGCCAAGGTCGTGCCCAAGCACGTCTTCATGGCGCTCTGGGCGCGGTACGAGGAAAGCGGGCGCCGCAATCGGCGCATGGCCCGGGCGCTGGCAGAGATCGTGAATGCGCTCGAGGCGGAGGGGATCCCCGCGCTCCCCTATAAAGGCCCGTCGCTGGCGGAGAATGCCTATGGCGACCTCGCGCTGCGGGAATTCAGTGACCTGGACATCCTCTTGCGCCCGGCCGATGTGCGGCGCGCGCGGGCGCTGTTGCAGTCTCGCGGATACGTCGCCGAATACGATCTCGCGCAGGATGCCGAAGACGCCTACCTGCATTCCCATCTCAACTACCACCTTGTCCTGCTCCATCGCGACGAGGATGTGATGGTCGAACTGCACTGGAAAACGGACGCGGATTTTCCGGTCGAGCCATCAACGGTTAGCCGTTTCACCAGCGAGGAATTGCTGCTCGTCCTGCTGGTGCATGGATCGAGGCATCGATGGGAAAGGCTGGCATGGCTGGTGGACATTGCCGCGCTGCTTAGAAAGTACCCCGGCAGCGATTGGGATTGGGTGATGCGCAGGGCAGGAGAATTCCACTGCCGCCGGCGAGTGGGCGTGGGCTTGCTGCTTGTGAATCGCTTGCTGGACGTTCCGTTGCCGAAGCCGGTGCTGGATGAGATCGGCTCGAACAGGCATGTTCACGCGCTTGCCGGAAGAATTCTCGAGAAATCCTTTGTTCGAGCGCCTGCCGCTGCAGGTGCGCTAAACCGATTGGGATTCGACCTGCGCATGTACGATTGCCTGCGCCACAAAGCGATCCACTTCTTTTCCGTGGTCTTCGCCCCCAACCTGGTCGAATGGTCGCGCTGGCCGCTGCCCGCCTGGCTGCATTTCGCCTACTTTCCGCTCCGCTTGTTCCGCCTCACGATCAAATATGGGCAGCACGCTTTCCACCGCCATTGAGCGGCTACGCAAGCCGGCCGGCCCGGGCGCGACGGGCCGGTTCCCTTGGTATGACGCCTGGTGGCTTACGCGATACGTGCGAGCAAAAGCATTTCTTGCTGACCGCTATCCGGGCCGCCTTGCTGCGTTCGAATCGGCGATGGACCCGCTGAGGACCCGGCCGGACTTTCATTTTCAACTCCCGGAAAAGTTTTTCAATGCGGCGCAAGCCGGGCTCATCCGCAAGGCGCTTTGCGAAGTCGGGACGGCGCAGCTGGAGAGCCACGAGCTGGGTGCGCACGGACGCTTCGTCGTGCACGATCACCCGGATCTCGTTGGCCTTCAGGCGGAGGCGGCCGGAGCGCTCGGCGAGCTGGTCGGGGAAAAAGTCGACCCGGCCTATTCCTTCATCGCGTTATACAACCGCAACGGCAAATGCCCGGTGCATCTCGATGCGCCGGTATCAAAGTGGACGCTCGACTACTGCATCGGGCAGTCGGAGCCTTGGCCGATTCATTTCAGCGAGGTCATCGCGTGGCCCGAGGACTTCGAATGCGCAGATGAGGATTGGGAAGGACGCATCAAGCACCGCTCGGGCCACGAGTTTCGCGCGGTCGAAATGCGGCCCGGCGAGTCGGTTGTTTTTTCGGGAAGCGGCCAATGGCATTACCGCGAGCCGCTTGCCGGTTCGAGCGCGCGAACCCGCTGCGACCTCCTGTTCATGCATTTCCTGCCGGCCGGGATGAAGGAAGTGTCCGAATGGAAGAACTGGGAGCGGTTGTTCTCGGCGCCCGGCCTCACCGCGGCTGTCAACTAAGCATGGCGAGCTTGTCCAAAGTCACCAATGCAATGGCCCGCCCGAACGCGCGCGTTGTTGCGGCGGCCGGCGCGGTCCTCCTGGCAGTCGTCGCTTTCGAGAGCCTCCGGCTCGGATTGGGAGGCCTCATCGTGGAGCTTGCGCAGTCGGAGTCGGATCGCCGCACTGCGCCCGGCCGCACAGCGCCAAAAGCCGAGCTGGACCGGCTTGCGGGGTTCTATGCCGACAGCCTCGCCTTCCACCCGGGCAATCCCTGGGCGCTGGAGAGCCTCGGCGTAGCCGACCTGGCCCGAATGCGAGCAACCCGCTCCCCGCTTGAAGCGCAGGCATTGGCGCGCGACGCGTACAAGAGGTTTCGGGAGGCGCTCGAGCAGAAGCCCGCGTCCCCGTTTTTGTGGGCGAACCTTGCGCTTTGCAAGCTTTACCTGGACGAGCTGGACGACGAGTTCCGCGCGGCGTTGCGTCACGCCGATGAGCTTGGTCCCTGGGAGCCGTCGACGCAGGAAATCGTCCTCTTTGCCAGCCTGGCCGCATGGCAATCGTCCGACGCCGCAATGCGGCGCGCGACGACTGCGGTGCTGGAGCGCGGGGCATCGAGGAACGCGTTGAAACTGTTCGGGATTGTGAAGAGATTCAAACGCCTTGACCTTGTGTGCCCGCTCCCGGGATATCATTCGATTGCGGCGCAGGATTGCGTTGCGCAGGCCAGTGCGGGTCGCTAGGAAAGCCATTGTTGAGGTCGGATCGATGAGAGCGGGTGCGGCGGGTTCGCTGATGAAGCCACGAAGGTGGATAGCCTTGGGCCTTGTCACGCTTCAACTGGCGTTTCCGATGGGTCCGATGGCCCAACCCGGCCGTCCGGCCGGAGAAAAGGCAGCGGAGGCCAAGACATCCGACGCCTCGGGATACGTGAATTCGATTTCCGGCGCGGTCTACGTGCGCAAGCGCGACGGCACCGAGGAACTTGCCAAAGTCGGCGACATGTTCGGACCCGGCGCCACGTTTCGAACGGACTCCGACGGGGCGGTGACGCTGCTTTTCGCCGACGGCCAGAATATCGCGCTGAGCGCGGCGTCCGTTCTGAAGATCGAGGACTACCGGTTCGATCCGCGGAACCTCAAGACAAACCGCGCTTCCTTTGAACTGCAGAGCGGGATGATGCGCGTGGTGACCGGGGCGATCCATACCGACAATCCGGACGGGTTGCTCATTTCGGCCGGCAAGGCTTTTGTCGACATCCTGAGCCCCGACGTGACGGCCTTTGTGCTCGAAGTCGACCCGAAATCCCTGACGGCGGGATCCGCAGCGGTGACGATCGGCGAAATTTCGATCGTTACCCCGCAGGGCTTCGCGCTGAGGCTGACTTCCGACCAGTTTTCACGTTGGCAGCCGGGCGCCGACGCATCGCGGCCGGTGCCGATCGCTGCAGCACCCGCGGCAATCCAGGCGGCCGCGTCCGAGTCGGAGGCAAAAATCTTTGCATCCAATGCGCCGATCGACATTCAGTCCGCCGCCTTTGCCGCGTCGCTTTCCCAGCTGCCTTCGCCTGGCGCGGGCCCGTCCGAGCCTATCCTCCAGGCGCAGGCGCCCCAGACGTCCGCACCGATCGTCGCTCCGGCCGGCACGCCGGGAGGCGGCGGAGGGCGAGGGTGCGTAGGAAGCCCCTGCTGAAAAACGCCGCGGATAGCCCTGCCTGGCCGGCAGCAAGCGATTCGCGGCAGTGACGGATTCGCAAAACGGCAATCGCTGGATCTTCTTTCCCTACCTGGCGCTGCTCGTCTGGATCCCGATCCCTTTGGGCAGCAACCGTGCGTGGTCCGTGGCGGTTCTCGAAGTGTGGGTGCTGCTTCTCGCCGTCGCCTGGCTCGTAGGCTTCGTTCGCGGACGCAACTCCCTTAGCCCGGCCGTGGCGGGTGCCCGCCCGGTGCTGTTCTGCATGGCCGCGTGGCTCGCGATTGCGTGGCTGCACCTGCTGCCGCTCCCGTTTCCTTTGCTCGAGATCCTCTCGCCGGAGGCGGCGCGGTGGCATGGCGCCGCGGCGATTGCGGGAAATCCAGCCTGGGCGCCGCTCACGCTTGACCGTTACGCGACGCTTGATGGCGCTTGCAGGAGCACCGCCTACGTCGCCTTCTTTGGGCTGACCCTGGTCCTGTTGCGCGACACGACCCGGATCCGCTTGGCGACCTATGCGGTGGTCACGTCCGGCGTGCTCCAGTCGATCTACGGCGTGGCAACGGCCTTCCAGAACCTGGGTGGCCTGGCGACCGGCAGTTTCGTCAATCGCAACCACTTCGCCGCTTACCTCGTGATGTGCCTCTCCGTGGGCATTGGGGTCCTCATCGCCAGCCTGTCCGGATCCGGCTCACGTTCGTGGAGGGAGTCGATGACGGGGATGATCGGCTGGCTGATCAGCCCGAAAATGGGATTGCGGCTGCTCATCGTCGCGATGGTGATCCCGCTGGTGCTGACGCGCTCGAGGATGGGCAACATTGCCTTCTTCATCGGCCTCCTGGTCACCGGCCTGATCGGCCTCGTGCTTTCCAGGAAGGCAACGCGCTCGATGGTGGTGCTGCTGGCGAGCCTGGTGGTGATCGACCTTTTCCTGGTGGGGGCGTATTTCGGCGCCCAGCGCGTTGTCGAAAGGATCGGCGAGACCACGATGCAGACCGAGGATCGCGACGAGGTGGCGCAATATGCGCTCCGGATGTGGTCGGATTTCCCGCTGCTGGGAAGCGGGCTCGGCTCGTTTCCGTCCGTCTTTCCCCGGTATAGCGGCCAGGGCACGGCGTACTCGTATACGCACGCGCACAACGACTACCTCGAGTTCGCGGCTGAGACTGGAGCGATCGGACTGGGCCTGTTGGCGCTGATCGTTACGCTATCTTTTGCCGCGGCGCTAAGAGCTCAACGGCAGCGGCGCGACGCGGTCATGCGCGGCATTTCCTTCGCGTCGATGATGGCGATCATCGCCCTGATGGTCCACAGCTTTGCCGATTTCAACCTGCAGATCCCGGCGAACGCACTGACTTTCATGCTGATGCTGGGGTTCGGCTGGGTCTCGCTCTATGCCGACCGGGACCTTGCCGACGCCTAGCTGCGTACGGGTACGGGCGCCTTGACGGGAGCGTCGTCGACCCTCGGACGATACCCGTAGTTGCGGTAATAGTATTCGTTGCCGAAGCTGCTGTAGTCGCCGTAGTAGCGGTGCGCCTTTTCCACGTCGAAGTGGTTGAGGACCGCGCCGAGCACCGGCGCGCCGACGCGGCGCAGGCGGATCAGGCTCTGGCGCGCGAGCGGGAAGGGCGTCTCGTCGGCCTTCACGACAAACAGGACCGCGGTCGCAAATCGCGAAAGCACCATCGAGTCGCTCACGAGCTCGATCGGCGGGCTGTCGATCACGATGACCTCGAACATCGATTTCAGCGATTCCATCGCATCCGCGAAACGATGCGAAGAGAGCATCTCGAGCGGGTTCAGCGGGACCTTGCCCGATTGCAGGACGAAGAGCCCGGTGTCGTCTACCGGATGGACGCACTGCTCGATGCCAATGTCGCCGGAGACGAATTCGGAAAGGCCGGGCCTGTTGGATTCAAGCTTGAGCGCACGCGCCACTTTGGGACGGCGCATGTCCGCTTCGATGAGCAGCGTCTTCTTGACCTGCGCGAACGCAAACGCCAGGTTGCAGGCAACGGTCGTCTTGCCTTCGCCCGGGATCGTCGAGGTGACAAGGATGGTCTTGTGCGGGGAATCGAGCGTCGAGAGCTGGACGTCGCTTCGGATGGTGCGAATGTTCTCGGAGAACGTATTCGAGTTGTCGTCCACCACCATGCGGTCAAGGGGCGTTTCCGGCGCCGACTTCATGCGCGGCAGGACGCCGACGGCCTTGATTTCCAGCCTCGATTCGAGGTCCAGGCCGGTCTTGATGCCCTTGTCGAGCAGCGTCAGGAACAAGGCGACGGCGACACCGAAAAACAGCGCGCCGAGAACGGCTAGCACCACGATCCGGCGCTTGTCCGGTCCCGACGGGGCACCGGGCTTGCGCGCGAGATCGACGATTCTCGCGATGGGCTGCTGGATATCCCCGATGCGGGTTTCGTTGGCGCGCTGGAGAAAGGCCTCGTACAGCCGCCTGTTGGATTCCACGTTGCGCTCCAGCCGGCCAAGCGGGAACTCCGCGCGGTTGAAGACCTGGGCTTCCACCGTGGCGCGCGACTGCGCCTGGGCGATCGATGCCTCGTTGTTCTTCGCGTTCTCGAATTCCTTTGCAACCGTTTCGGCCGCGGCATTCACCTGGCGCCGCACGGCGTCGCGGGCGATCTTGAGGTCGGACTGGACCGAAACGATCCGCGGATGCTCCGGGCCGTAACGCTTCGATGCTTCGCTCGCCCGCCGCTCGGCCTCGACTTCGGTTTCCTTCAGTCGCTGCAGCACTGAGTCTTTCTGCAGGACAGGCAGCGTCTCGAGCGCTTCCGGGGATTGGCCCCTGGCGGCCGCGGTGACCTGGTTGAAGACCTGCTCGGCTTCGTGCCGCTTGCGCCGCGCGTCTTCGAGGGAGGCGGTGAGGTTCTCCAGCTTGCGCGTGGCCTCGGACAGCGTCAGTCCCTTGGTGACGACCATTTTCTGGCTCTCGCGGTACTGCTGGAGTTCCTTTTCCGAGTCCGCCAGCTGGCTCTTGAGCTTATCGGCCTGCTCCGAGAGGAACGCCATCGATTGCTTGGCGGAGCCGCTCTTCGATTCGAGGTCGGCGACGATGTAGATCATCGCCAGCGTATTCGGGACGCGCTCGGCGAGACCCGGGTCATGCGTGCTGAAATTCACCTTCACGAGCTGGGTGTTGCGTGTCGAGGAGATCGAAATTCCCCCCATCACGCGGGCGATGGCCGCCTCCCTGATCTCGTCCTCGTTGACGGCGACTGTACTGGTCGGAAGCGCGGGCTTGGATTGGCTTGGGGCGACTCGCTCGACCAGGGTTGCCCACCACGATTTTTCCGCAACCCGCTGCCTCGGGTCGAAGTCGGGGTGCTTCGAGAGATTGAGCACGCGCACGAGCCGCTCGGCATAGTCGCGCGACTTCATGACTTCGATTTGCGTGAGGTAGTAGTCGCGAGGCGTGCTGATGGTGGCGTCGTAAACGTCCTCGGTCGTCACTGATTTTTTCTTGACCGGATCGAGCAGGAGCGTGGTCGTGCCGAGGTAAACCGGCGGCAGACTCGCCGCATAAACAGCCGCAAGTACGCCTACCGCAACGACCAAAAGGATTATGCCGAGCCGATGCCGGTTGATTGCGCGCCAGTAGCGCACGAGTTCATGCGCCTGCGTGTTCGCGTCAGCCTTGGCGGGAGGCAGGTAGAGGTCTCGCTGTCCGATTGAATTCATGGGTGCCAATGGTACGCGAACTGTGTATGAATAGATAAAGGGATTGTCAGGGAAGCGGTTGATAATGTGAACTAATACCGGTCCGCCCTCTCCCGTTCGGCCTGCAACCAGGGTCCCGGGAAACGTGAAACCGGACGGTCGCCAGCGCCTCGAAAGGTATACTCGCCGCAGGCCGGTTTGGATGCTTTACGCCCCGAATTGGCTGATTGCACTGCACAATCCGGCGGCCCCGACAGGGCCGCTGTCCATTTCAAGGCCCCCTCGATGAACGCTCCCGCTACCCAGTTCGACCCGGAATCCGCACGTTTCGGCTCCTCGCGCTCACAGAAGCGCTTTGAGGACGACCGCCTGCTCAAGGGAGAGGGCAAGTACAGCGACGACGCCAACGTCGAAGGACAGGCCTGGATGGTGATCGTTCGCTCGCCCTATGCGCATGCCCGGATCGGCGCCGTCGACTCGGGCGCGGCGCTTGGAGCCCCTGGGGTGCTGGCCGTGTACACGATGGCCGACCTAAAGGCCGATGGCGTGAGCCATATCCCATTCCCGCCGCTGTTCAAGCAGGCCAACGGCGAGCCGATGGCCGCGCCACTGCGCACGCCGCTTGCCGAGGGCGTGGCCTATTACGCGGGCCACCCGGTCGCCGCTGTGCTTGCGGAAACGCGCGAGCAGGCGCAGGACGCGGCCGAACTCGTGTCGATCGACTACGAGGAGCTTCCGTGCGTGGTGGACCCGCTCAAGGCGATCGAGCCCGGGGCGCCGCAGATCTTCGCCGGTGCGCCAGGCAACATTTCCGCCGAGTCCCGTTACGGCGATCCGGCCGCGGTCGCCGCCGCCTTCGCAAAAGCCGCGCATGTGACCGAGGTCAACCTGCATAACCAGCGCCTCATCGCCACGGCGCTCGAGCCGCGCACCTCGATCGCGACCTACGAAAACGGCCGCTGGACGCTGCACACGCAAACCCAGCAGCCTTCCGGCACGCGCGAGTCGCTCGCCGCGGCTTTCAAGACCAAGCCCGAGCAGTTCCGTGTCGTCGTCGGCGACATCGGCGGCGGATTCGGCATGAAAACCGGCCTCTACCCGGAAGATGCGGTCGCCTGCTACGCGGCGAAGAAGTTAGGTCGTCCGGTCAAGTGGCGTGCCGACCGCGGCGAGGAATTCCTCGCGGCCCATGCCGGGCGCGACCAGATTTTCAAGGCGAAACTCGGCCTCGATACGCAGGGCAGGATCGTCGCGCTCAAGATGGAGATGCTTGCCAATTTCGGCTCGGTGCCGGTCGGGTCGACGGCGATGATTCCCCTGTGGCTCGGCCCCAAGGTCCAGACCACCGTCTATCACGTGCCGCTGATCGATTTCCATGTGCGCGGCGTGCTTACGAACATGATGGCCAGCGGCGCCTATCGCGGCGCCGGGCGCCCGGAAGCGAACTACCTGATGGAGCGCCTGATCGAGAAGGCAGGCCGCGAAATGTCGATCGACCCGGTCGAGATCCGCCGCCGCAACCTGATCCCCCCGCAGGATTTTCCGTATCGCACCCAGCTCGGCGACGTTTACGACGCCGGCGAGTTCGCGCGAATGCTCGATCGCGTGGTCGAGGAATCGGACTGGAAAGGCTACCCCGCGCGTGCGGCGGAATCCAAGCGGGCAGGCAAGCTTCGCGGCCGCGGCCTCGCGGTCTACATCGAATGGACCGGCGCGCTGCTCACCGAAACCGTCGACATCCGCGTCGACGCCGATGGCGCCATTACCGTGTACTCCGGGACGATGGCGATGGGGCAGGGCATCGAGACGAGCTACGTGCAGCTCATCACCGAGGTTCTGCAGATTTCGGCCAAGAGCATCCGGATCGTGCAGGGCGATACCGACCAGGCCAACGGCGTCGGCAGCGTGGGCTCGCGCTCGGCGTTCGTCGGCGGGTCTGCGGTCGTATCGGCGGGCCGCAAGGTGATCGTGAGAGGCAAGGAACTCGCCGCCGAGGCGCTGGAAGCGGCCGCAGCCGACATCGAGTTCCGCGAAGGGCGCTTCGGCATCTCCGGCACCGATCGCGCCATCGGCCTTGCCGAACTGGCCGGCCGCCAACCGGAAAAATTTATCCGCGTCTCCGCGACCGAAACACCCTCGGCGCCTTCGTGGCCGAATGGAGCGCAGGTGGCCGAGGTCGAGATCGACCCGGATACCGGCGTAGTGCGCGTCGAGCGCATGACCAGCGTCGACGACATCGGGCGCATCATCAACCACATGATCGTCGCGGGGCAGGTGCAGGGCGGCATCGCGCAGGGCATCGGGCAGGCCCTCTTCGAGCAGGCCGTGTATGACGATAGCGGCCAGCTCCTGACCGGCTCGCTCATGGACTACTGCGTGCCCCGCGCGGACGACCTGCCGCCGATGACCAACGTGTTCGACGAAAGCGTGCCCTGCAAGACCAACCTTCTCGGCGTGAAAGGCTGCGGGGAGATCGGCACGATCGGCGCGGTGCCCGCGGTGGTTCACGCGGTGCTCGACGCGCTTGGCGAGCGTGGCGTGCTGGACGTCGAGATGCCGGTCACGCCCGAGAAAGTCTGGCGGCTGCTCGCCAGGCCGCTCGCCCGCTGACCTCGTTTAGGATCGCGGCAGGCAACCGCCTTTACGGATGAGTCATCGATGGTCCTCGCGCAAGCAAGCGGAAACCCGGCGCAACGCAATGCCGACCGCCTGCTCGCCTATGCGCTTGCCATTTCGATCCTTGCGCATGCGCTGATCCTGGCCGTCGCGCCGGGCTGGCTCGACCCGAAAAAGAAGCGCGCCGCGGCGCCGCCGCCGCTGGTCGCGCACCTGGCCCAGCCGAAGCCTGCGCCTGCGCCCGTGGTGGAGCGAGCGCTGCAGCCGGAGGCGCTCCCGGAGGCGCCACGCAAGCCCGCGCCCATCGAGCGCGTCCAGCCCAAGCTCGTTGCGCCGCCGTTAGCCTCGCCCACGCCGGCGCCGGCCGTTGCACCGCAGCCGGCCCCCGTCGCCGACCCGCTTCGTCCGGACCCGGTGCAGCCCCCGTCGCCAGCCGTGACGACGGTACCGTCGGCGCGAATCGAGCCCGCGCCGCCGGCCGCCCCAGCAACTTCCGACTCCGCGGATCCGGCGACGCTCGGCCAGTACCGCATCGCGATCATCACGGCCGCGAAGCGTTACAAGCGCTACCCGCGCATCGCAATCGACAACAACTGGGAAGGCCAGGCCGAGGTGCGCATGGTGATCTCGGCCGATGGCAGCATTGCCTCGATCGCCATCAAGACGCGCTCGGGCTACGAGGCGCTGGACCAGCAGGCGCTCGAGATGATCCGCAAGGCCAAGCCGCTGACGCCGATCCCGGCCTCCCTGCGGGGTCGCGGGTTCACTGTCGACGTGCCTGTGGTTTTCAGCCTGAAGGAGGAGACGGGCTGAAAGCTACGACGTGATCGACGTCGAGGCGGATGCCGATGCGCTCGCCGAGCGTATGGTTGTGGTGGCTCGGCACCAGCGCGAGCACCTTGCGCCCGCTTTCGAGCTTGAGCGTGTACATGATCTCGGCGCCGCGAAAGGCCTTGTGGACGACTTCGGCCTGGAGCTGCGAAGCATCGTCGTGGATGATGTCGTCGGGCCTGAGCAGCACTTCGGCGCTGCAGCCCTTGCCGCACACGTCGCAGCCGCGCTGGCAATCGTGCGGGATCGATCCGTTCAGGACGCCGAGTTCGATTTCCACCTGCCGGTCGCTCAGCACCTTGGCCGGCAGGAACACCCCCTGGCCGACGAAATCCGCGACAAACCGGCTCACCGGGCGGTGATACAGGTTGTACGCGCTGTCCCATTGCTCGATCCGGCCTTCGCGCATGACGCCGATCTCGTCGGCCATCGCGAAGGCTTCGTGCTGGTCGTGCGTCACCATCACTGCGGTCGTGCCGCTCGCATTGAGGATCTCGCGAACCTCCAGCGAAAGCCGCTCGCGCAGGTCCACGTCCAGGTTCGAGAAGGGCTCGTCCAGCAATAGCAGGTCCGGCCTTGGCGCAAGCGCGCGTGCCAAGGCAACGCGCTGCTGCTGGCCGCCCGAAACTTCGTGCGGGAATGCGGCGAGCGATTCCGCAAGCCCCACCAGTTGCACGAGCTCCTCGATGCGGGCACGGCGCTCCTTCTCGCCGAGCGAGCGCAGCCCGAATCCGATGTTGTCGGCGATGTTGAGGTGTGGGAACAACGCATAGTCCTGGAACACCATCCCGATGCGCCGCTTCTCCGGTGGCAGCATCAGGCCGGGTCGCGACACGACGCTGCCCGCCAAGCGGATTTCGCCGGCGGTCACCGGCTCGAAACCGGCGATGCAGCGCAGGAGCGTGGTCTTGCCGCATCCGCTCGGGCCGAGGATGCAGCCGATCGCGCCGCGCGGCAGCGAAAAGCTCAGGTCGCGCACGACCTCGTTGGCGCCGTAGGCCTGCGACAGGCCGCGCACTTCGAGGACGGGATCGGGGGAGGGGGTGCTCAAGGGATGATAATGATTCCCATCTTCATTGCCCGCGTCAAGCTCGGCTGCTAAGATTCTTCGAATTTTCAAGGATTTCCTGACTTTTCCGGTCCGGGACCCGATGACCATAGCGGCGCCGCCGACTTCCGTTTTGCCCAGGATCAAGCTTTCTGCGCTTGAAATCGCCGCTGGCGCGATTGCGCTTGCGATCGCGCTGCCCTTGATCGTGGTGGCGCTGAACCTGGCAGTGCCGCGCTCCGAAACCTGGGCGCACCTGTCGGCCACGGTGCTGCCGACCTATCTCTGGAACACATTGCTGCTTGCCATCGGGGTCGGCGCCGGTGTGACCGTGATCGGCGTCAGCTGCGCGTGGGTGACGAGCATGTGCCGCTTCCCGGGGAGGCGCTTCTTCGAGTGGGCGTTGATCCTGCCGATCGCCATGCCGGCGTACGTGATGGCTTACGTGTATACGGATTACCTGCAGTTCGCCGGCCCGCTGCAAGGCGCCTTGCGTGCCTGGACAGGATGGCGCGCCGGGGACTATTGGCTGCCGGACATCCGCTCGCTGGGTGGCGCGGTGTTCGTGCTGGCCGCCGTGCTGTACCCGTATGTCTTCCTGCTGGCGCGAACGGCTTTCCTCGAGCAGTCGGGTTCGAGCTTCGAGACCGCCCGCGTCCTGGGATTGGGCCCGTGGCGGACCTTCTTTCGCGTCGCCCTGCCCTTGGCGCGCCCGGCGATCGCCGCCGGCGTGGCGCTTGCGATGATGGAGACGCTTGCCGACTACGGGACCGTGGCGTACTTCGGCGTGGATACGTTTTCCACCGGCGTGTTCCGCGCCTGGTTCTCGCTCGGCGATCCGGTGGCGGCCGCGCAGATTGGCGCGCTGCTTCTCCTCGGCGTCGGGTGCGTGCTTGCGCTCGAGCGCAAGCTGCGCGGCCGATCCGCATTCCACTCCGGCCCGCGGCGGGCGCCGGCGCCGTTCGTGCTTCGCGGCGCAAAGGCCGCCGGCGCGATTGCTGTTTGCGCCTTGCCGGCGATTGCGGGGTTCGTTGCCCCGGTCGTGCTGCTGGTCCGCCTCGCGCTGCATGAAGCGGAGCCCGGGTTTGCGCAGCGCTTCGCTGCCCTCGCATTCAACAGCTTCTCGCTCGCCGGCATCACGGCGCTGCTGGCGGTCGCCGGCGCGCTGACCATTGCGTACGCTGCGCGCTTGCATCCGGGGCCCATCGCGAATGCAGCGAACCGCACGGCGGCTCTTGGCTACGCGATTCCCGGCGTGGTCATCGCCGTCGGCGTGCTCGTCCCGATCACGCTGTTCGACCGCTGGCTTTCGGGATGGCTCAGCTCGCAGTTTGGCACCGAGCCGAGGCTTTGGCTCAGCGGGACGATCGTCGCGCTGGTGTATGCGTATCTCGTGCGCTTCATGTCGATCTCATTGCAGACGGTGGAGGCGGGCCTCGCCAAGATCAAGCGCAGCATGGACGACGCGGCGCGCAGCCTCGGCGTGCGTCCTGCCGAGGCGCTAGTCCGGGTGCACGCGCCGCTGCTCGCGCGGGGGCTCCTCACGGCCGGGTTGCTCGTCTTTGTGGACGTGATGAAAGAACTGCCGGCGACGCTTGCGATGCGTCCCTTTAACTTCGACACGCTTGCGGTCCAGACCTACAACCTCGCCAAGGACGAGCGCCTTGCCGAGGCGTCGCTGGCGGCGCTCGTGATCCTTGCGGTGGGATTGATCCCGGTGCTGCTGCTCGCGCGAACGATGGCGCGGCGCTAGCACGCAGTGCGGCCGGCTTGGTGCCAGCCGGCGCGGTCGCTTAGCGCCATCCGGCGCGGTCGTACACCTTCTGCGCGGCGGGCTGGTTCTTGCCGAACACGCTTACGTTCAACGCGTCGGCCTTGAACTTGCCGAGCGAGGCGAGCTCGCGGTTGTCCACGCTCACGCTCGGCACGACGGTGAATTCGTTGTTGCCGTTGGCGAAGTAGCGCTGCGCTTCATCGCTTGCGAGGTACTCGAGGAATTTCACCGCGGCCTCGCGGTTCTTCGCCGACTTGAGCACGCCCGCGCCGGAGATGTTCACGTGGGTGCCGCGGCTGTCCTGGTTCGGCCAGACGAGCCCGACGCGCTCGATCGCCGCGCGTTCGTCGGCCTTTACCGCCTTCATCATGCGAACGTAGTAATAGGTGTTCACCACGCTCAGCGCGCACTCGCCGGCGGCGATGGCTTTGATCTGGTCGGTGTCGCCGCCCTTGGGGTCGCGGGCGAAATTCCCGACGACGCCTTTGGCCCAGGCTTCTGCTTTCTGCTCGCCGAGGTGGTCGATCATCGAGCTCATGAGCGAGAGGTTGTACATGTTCGAGGAGGAGCGCATGCACACCTTGCCCTTCCATTTCGGGTCGGCCAGGTCTTCGTAGCCCTTGATCTCGCCGGCCTTCACCATGTCCTTCGAGTAGACGATCACGCGCGCGCGTGTCGAGAAGCCGAACCAGAGCCCATCGGGCTGTCGAAGCGACGCCGGAATGCGCGCGTCGAGGGCTGCGGATTTCACGGGCTGGAAGAGGCCCATTTGCTCGGCGCGCCATAGCCGTCCGGCATCAACGGTGATCAGCACATCGGCCGGGCTCGCTGCGCCCTCGTTGCGCAACCGCTCGAGCAGCGCGTCTTCGGGCGCCTCGATGCGGTTGATCTTGATGCCGGTCTGCTTGGTGAAATTCGAATAAAGCGCCTCGTCGGTGTTGTAGTGGCGCGACGAGTAAAGGTTGAGAACCTTTTCCTGCGCAGCAGCAGGAAAACTTGCCGCGCACAAAAGGGCGAGTGCGCCGGCGAAAAGAAAATTCTTAATCGAGACAGGCATTTGGAGCTCCGGGAAGGCGTGCGATTCAGATGATAATAACTCGCATTCGCATTCTCGGCAAGAAATGAGAACTGTTATCAGGAGATAACGGGCCGCGCTTGGAGACGGGCGGCCACCGGCGAAGGCCGGCTTAGAGTCGAGTATCGATGCGCCGGGCGCCGTTCCAGCGCTTGGTCCAGTACGCGCTTTTCAGGCTTTCGATCCGGACTGCGCTTCCGGTCTTTGGAGCATGGATGAATCGTCCATCGCCCAGGTAAATGCCGACGTGGGAGAAGGGTTTGTTCAGCGTGTTGTAGAACACGAGGTCGCCTGGCTTGAGTTCATCGGCCGGCACTGGTTGTCCGACCTGGCTCTGCCCGTAAGTGTTTCGGGGCAAGCTGACGCCGTAGCCCTCGCGGAACACATGCGCGACCAGTCCGCTGCAATCGAAGCCCGTGGCGTGCGATGCGCCACCGAACTTGTAATCCACGCCGATCGAGGACAGGACCTGGAACAGCATCTCCGATTGCTCTGGCTCGGCGCGTTGCGAATGCATTTGCACAGGCGGCGGGATTGGTGTCGGGGAGCGGGGCGCCACGCGTGCCTGCGAAGGCTCGTCGACTGGCGCAGGTTTGAATGCACCTCCGCCGCAACCTGAGAGCAAGGTAGAAAAACCTATCGCATACAGTATGTTAGTACGCATAATTCATGTAATGTAGATTACAATCGTGGCGCTGTAAAGGCTCACTAACCTCGGAGCCCTGGCGGGCCTCCCCGTAAGATGCGGCACCCCAATGAAATGCGACTTTAGGAGTGCGCCCCTGAAAAGCCAGTCCGCCGAAACGCTCAGCCTGATCTTCGGTGAAAACGGGTCGCTCGCCAACGCAGTGCCCGGCTACCGGGTGCGCGAGCAGCAGATCGACCTTGCCCAGCGCATCCTCGACGCGATCGAATCCACCTCGGTACTGGTCGCGGAGGCCGGCACCGGAACCGGCAAGACGTTTGCCTATCTCGTGCCGGCGCTGCTGTCAGGCGGCAAGGTGCTGATCTCGACCGGCACCAAGAACCTGCAGGACCAGCTCTTCGACCGGGACCTGCCGGCGGTGCGCAATGCAATTGCGGCGGGCAATTCGACCGCGCTGCTCAAGGGCCGGTCGAACTATGTCTGCCTTTATCGCCTCGAGCGCGCGCGCGGCGAGGCGCGCCTCGGCTCGCGCGAGGAGGCGACCCAGCTCGCGGCGATCGAGCGCTTCTCGCGGCAGACGACGAGCGGCGACCGCAGCGACCTGGCCGAAGTGCCGGAGAACTCGCCGGTGTGGGTGCATGCGACTTCGACGCGCGAGAACTGCCTCGGCCAGGAATGCCCCAAGTACAAGGATTGCTTCGTCATCACCGCGCGCAAGAACGCGCTCGCCGCGGACGTGGTCGTCATCAACCACCACCTGTTCTTCGCCGACGTCATGCTGCGCGACGAGGGCCTGGCCGAATTGCTGCCCGCCTGCAACACCGTGATCTTCGACGAAGCACACCAATTGCCGGACACCGCCCGGCTTTTCTTCGGCGACACGGTGTCCACCGGGCAAGTCATCGACCTCGCGCGCGATACGCGCGTTGAGTTGCGCGCGGCCGGCGGCGCGCTGCCGGACCTCGACCGCGCCGCGACGAAACTGGACAAGGCTGCGCGCGACCTGCGGCTTGCCTTCCGCGACGACAGCGCGCGGTTCGCCTATTCGCAGGCGACGCGCTCGAGCGATTTCGTCCCGGCCGTCGAAGCGCTGGGCGCGGCGCTTGCCGATTTCCGCAAGCTGCTCGAGACACAGGCGGAGCGATCCGAAGGACTGCAGGGGTGCCTGCGCCGAGCGGACGAAACGCGAGTCAAGCTCGACTACTGGCAGGACAGCGAGGATCTCGAAGCGGTGCGCTGGGTCGAGGTGTTCGCAAGCGTGCTGCAGCTTCACACTACGCCGCTTCGCACTGCCGAGCTCTTCAGGAAGCAGATGGACGACCATCCCCGTGCCTGGATCATGACCTCGGCGACGCTCGCGGTCGGGGAGGACTTCGGCCACTTCACGCGCGAACTGGGGATCGAGGAGGCGGCGAGCGTGCGCTGGGAAAGCCCGTTCGACTTCGCCGGCCATGCGCTCTTCTACGTGCCGAAGGACCTGCCGGACCCGAACGACCAGGCGTTTACCGAGCGCGTCATCGATGCGGCCTACCCGGTATTGCGCGCCAGCCGGGGACGCGCCTTCCTCCTCTTCACGACGCTGCGGGCGCTGCGGCGCGCCAAGGACCTCCTCGCCGACAAGCTCGCGCGCGACGGGCTCGACTACCCGCTGCTGGTGCAAGGGACCGGCTCGAGGAGCGACCTGCTGGCGCGCTTCCGTCGGCTCGACAACCCGATCCTGCTCGGCAGCCAGTCCTTCTGGGAGGGCGTCGACGTGCGCGGCGAGGCCCTGTCGTTGGTGGTGATCGACAAGCTCCCCTTCGCGCCGCCCGATGACCCGGTACTCGCGGCAAGAATCGATGCGTTGCGTGCCCAGGGCGGCAACCCCTTCATGGAGCTGCAGCTGCCGCAGGCGATCCTGCAACTCAAGCAGGGCGCCGGGCGGCTGATCCGGGACGAGGCCGACCGCGGCGTGCTGATGATTTGCGATCCGCGCCTGTATTCGAAACCCTACGGGCGCACGATCCGCGCGAGCCTGCCGCCGATGCGCTCGACGCGCGAGTTGCAGGACGTCGTGGATTTCTTCGGCGCCGAAGATAGAATTCCCTCCCTCACACCCACTGAAGAAGGAACGGCATGAAAGTCGTTATTACCGGAGGCGGCGGCATGCTTGGCTTCAAGCTCGCCAAGGCATTGCTGGCTCGCGGACGCCTCACCGGCACCGATGGGAAGGAGGCCGCCCTTACCCGGGTGACCCTTTTCGACACCGCTTTCCCGCCTTCGCTGCCGCAGGATCCACGCCTCGAAACCATCACCGGCGACATCTCCGCGCCCGGCGTGCTCGCGAAAGTGGTGACGCCCGACACGCAGTCGATCTTCCATCTCGCCTCGGTCGTGTCGTCCGGCGCCGAAGCCGACTTCGATCTCGGCTGGAAAGTGAACCTGGATGGCGGCCGCCTGCTGCTCGAGCTCGCGCGCAAGTGCGCCAAGCCGCCGCGCTTCGTGTTTTCGAGCTCGGTGGCGGCTTTCGGCGGGGACTTGCCGGAAGTTCTCGACGACTCGACCACGCCCAACCCGCAGACCTCCTACGGTGCGCAGAAGGTGTGCAACGAATACCTGGTGACCGACTACACCCGCAAAGGCTTCATCGACGGCCGCAGCCTGCGCCTGCCGACCATCGTGGTGCGGCCGGGCAAGCCGAACCTCGCGGCCTCGTCGTTCGCGAGCGGCGTGCTGCGCGAGCCGCTGAACGGCGTGGTGTCCGAATGCCCGGTGTCGTTGGACACCGACGTCTGGCTTCTCTCTCCGGGTCGCTGCGTCGAGTCGTTCATTCATGCGCACGAGACGCCGTCGTCTGCGTGGGGCATGAGTCGTGTCCTCAATCTCCCGGGCATCACTGTGACGGTGTCCGGAATGGTCGAGGCCATGCGCCGAGTGGCGGGCGATGCCGCCGCCAAGCGCGTGGTCTACAAGCCCGACGAGCGCATCCAGAAGATCGTCGCCGGCTGGCCGGTCAAGTTCCGCACGCCGCGTGCGCTGGCCATGGGATTCAAGGCGGACCCGGATGTCGACAGCGTTATCCGCGCCTACGTGGCGGACGAGGGCATCAAGCTCGGCTGAGGGCAATGTACCGGTACCGGTACGCAAACTGCCCGGAGAGCCAATAACCACGCGGCTCTCCGAAATGAAAAGTTCTGAAATTGCGCCGGGATAGCGCTAGACGGCGCCTTCCACGTCTCGCAGGCTAGAACGAAGGAGCCATTCGGCCCGCGCGTGCGGTCCTTCTCCCGATGTCAGCGCAACGTCAGCGTGCCCGCCGGCCCTTGCATATGATTTCTTCGCGCACGTCGGTGATCGCGCGGGCGCGTGAGTTGCGGCTACTGACGCAGTGCTCGGTGCGCGGGCAGTTGGAGCTGCGCGGGCAGATGATGCGCGCCGGCCTGCTGAGCGCTTCGTCGACCCAGGCGATGTTTAGCACGCCCGCCGCGCCGCGGATCGCTTCGATCGCGTCTTTCGGGATGCGGCCTTCGCCGTGGTGGCTCAGGCACGCGGCCGTGATGCTCTCGACCACAGCGTCCGCATCCACGTCGTGCGAGCGCAAGGCGGGCAGCAGGTCGATGCCGACCGACAGCACATGCGGATTGCCCGCCATATCGCCGGTGCGGCGCGAATGGCAGCAGTAAAGCAGCGAGTGGTCGCCGTCGCGCAGCACCGAGATCTGCGAGCCGCGATCGTCGTGCAGGTTTTCGTTGAGCATGCGGAACACCGCCCAGTTCGGGCACGGGTCGGGCACCTGCGCCATGTTTCCCCAGGGCAGGGGGATGCCGTTGCCGCGATAGACCGCGCGCAAATAACCCGGCGGGTAGGCATCGAAGAAGTGCCAGTAGGGATAAGGCGACACCTTGGTCATTCGGCGCATCACGACGGCCGGCGTGAGGTCGAACTTCTCGCCGGCCTCGACGCGATACGACTCGCGCGTAAGGAACCTGCGGAAAGGCACTTTCGGGCACAGCAGCGCGCCGGCAAAGAAGCTGCATTCGAAATCGCGCCAGGCATGCAGCACGTCCTGCGCGCTCATGCCGGCGGCGATTTCGCCGCCCTCGGGGCTGCCGCCCATCTCGCCGCCGGTGGCGTGGATCGACTTCATGCCGTCGCCCGCGTGCAGCACCTTGTGGCCGAGGTGCGAGGCGAGGTCGAACTTGAGGCGCGCCGGGTCCTTCTGCAGCTCGCGGTTCAGGTAGACCGTGCGCGGCGCCTCGTAGAAGGAGCGCAGCATGCTGCGCAGCTCGCGGTCGTTGTCCTGCGCAAGCACGGGCTTGCGGTCGAACCACTTGAGGGTGAGGCCGTGGTGTTTGCAAAGCCGTGTGAGGTCCTCGACGTCGAGCGGGAACTTGCGCTCGCCGACGCTCTCGGCCGCCCGCTCGAGGTCGGGGAAATCGTTGCGCGAGATCTCCTGGTGGGAGCGGATCAAGAGGTGCGCGAACTGGCGGCCCGTCGTGCCGGTTTGCGCGAGCAGCTCAGGAATCGCCGCCTGCAGCAGCTCCTTCGAAAACAGGAAGGCCGGCTCGAGCGGCACGCCGGCCGCGCCGCCGGCGCGCTGCTGCGGCGCCGGTGAGGCGATTTCCGGGCTGCCGTCCAGGAACCAGTCCGGCGCGCGCTGGAAAAGCTTCGAAAGCAGGCCGAGGACGTCTTCCGACGGGATGCGCTTGCCGCTCTCGATCATCGAAAGGTACGAGACCGAGGGCGCGCTGCGCGAATCGAGCTGGGTGCAGCGCGCCGACAGCTCCTCGAGCGTCAGGCCGTTGCGCTTGCGCAGGGCGCGCAGCTTGGTGCCTAGGAAATGGCTCTTGCGAAGGTGCTGGGCCATGGGGGCGGGCGCCGCTTGTGAAATTGACAGTGTGAAATTTTAGCAGTCAAATTTACCAGAACTTCCTCCTATTATGGGCCTCGTAGTGCTTATGGCTGCAAGCAAACGGAGGGATTCATGAAGTACGACGTTCTCATCCTTGGCGCGTCCTACGGCTCGCTGCTCGGCATGAAGCTGGCGATGGCCGGCCACCGCGCGACGCTCGTCTGTACGGCGCCGACGGCAAAGCTGGTGAATGCCGAAGGCGTGCGGCTGCGCATGCCGGTCAAGGGGCGCGACGGCCTGGTCGAGATTGCCTCGCGCGGCCTGCCCGGCGCGGTGTCGGCCTGCGTGCCGGAGGAGGTCGACCCGGCGGACTACGACCTCGTCGTGCTCGCAATGCAGGAGTCGCAGTACGGGGCGAGCGGCGTGCGCGAGCTCATGGGGCGGATAGCGCGCGCGGCGCGGCCGTGCCTCGCGATCATGAACATGCCGCCGCTTCCGTTCCTCAAGCGCATCCCGGGACTTTCGGTCGAGGCGCTCGAAAGCTGCTACGCGGACCCTTCGGTCTGGGACGGCTTCGACCCGGCGCTGATGACGCTGGCGAGCCCCGACCCGCAGGCCTTTCGGCCGCCGGAGGAAGCCAAGAACGTGCTCCAGGTCGGCTTGCCGACGAACTTCAAGGCCGCACGCTTCGAGCAGGAGGCTTTCACCGCGATCCTGCGCCGGCTCGAGGCCGACATCGACGCGGTGCGCTTCGACGACGGCCAGGGCGAGATCGAGATCCAGGTCAAACTGAAAGTGCACGAGTCGATCTTCGTGCCGCTCGCCAAGTGGCCGATGCTGATCGCCGGCAACTATCGCTGCATTCAGGCGGAGGGCATGGTGCCGATCAAGGAGGCGGTGCACGGCGATGTCGATGAGTCCCGCCGCATCTACGATTGGGTGGTCCGGCTCTGCACCGGTATGGGTGCGGCTGCGGAAGACCTCGTGCCGTTCGACAAATACGCCAGCGCCGCGGCCGGCCTCGGCAAGCCTTCGTCGGCGGCCCGCGCGCTGTTCGGCGGCGCCGAGCACATCGAAAGGGTGGACAGCCTCGTCGACCGCATCGCCGGACAGCGCGGCCTGCGCTCCGAGACGCTGCACGGGATCGTGCGGCTGGTGGATGCGCGCCTCGGGAGCAACCGCGCCCGCCGCGCTGCCGCGGCGTCGCGTCCGATCCCGTCGAGGGCCGCGCTCGCCAGCGCTGTCTAGTTACTCGTGGACGGGGCGCTAGTCGCCCTGCTCGGCCCAGCGCAGGCTGCGATGCACGGCTTCGCGCCAGCGGCCGAGCATGTCGTCGACCGCGCTTTGCCTCATCTGCGGCTCGAACGTGCGGTCGATTTCCCAGTGCGAGGCGATCTCTTCGCGCGAACCCCACACGTTGGTGGCAAGACCCGCCAGATAAGCCGCGCCCAGCGCAGTCGTTTCCTGCACCTTGGGCCGAAGCACCGGCACGCCGAGGATGTCCGACTGGAACTGCATCAGCAGGTTGTTCGAGGTCGCGCCGCCGTCGACGCGCAGTTCTGTGAGCTTGCGGCCTGCATCGCGCTGCATTGCGTCGAGCAGGTCGGCCGTCTGGAAGGCGATCGATTCGAGCGCCGCGCGCGCAATGTGCTCGCGGCCGGAGCCGCGCGTGAGGCCGAGGATGGCGCCGCGCGCATAAGGGTCCCAGTGCGGCGCGCCCAATCCGGCAAACGCCGGCACCAGGTACACGCCGCCGTTGTCCGGCACGCTTGCCGCCAGGGATTCGATCTCGGCGGAAGACTTGAAGAAGCGCAGCTCGTCTCGCAGCCATTGCACCACCGCGCCGCCGACGAAGACACTGCCTTCGAGCGCGTACTCGCGCTCGACATCGCGCGAATCCCGGCTGCGGCCCATCTGCGCGCAGGACGTCGTCAGCAGCCCGTTGCCCGAAGTGACCGCGCGGTCGCCGGTGTGCATCAGCATGAAGCAGCCGGTGCCGTAGGTATTCTTGCCCATGCCGGGCTTGTGGCAACCCTGGCCGAAGAGCGCCGCCTGCTGGTCGCCTGCGATGCCGGCAATCGTGACCGGTTCGCCGAGCACGTCCGGCGCGATCATCCCGAAAGCGCCTGAAGACGCGAGCACGTCCGGCAGGATTGCGCGGGGCACGCGCAGGATCTCGAGCAGCTCTTCGTCCCAGTCGCCCCGGTGGATGTCGAAGAGCATCGTGCGCGAGGCGTTCGAAGGGTCGGTCACGTGCAGCCGGCTCTGCGATAAATTCCACGCGAGCCACGTGTCCACGGTGCCGAACGCAAGCTCGCCGCGCTCCGCTTTTGCTCGGGCACCGGGGATGTTGTCGAGCAGCCACGCGATCTTGGTGCCGCTGAAGTACGGGTCCAGCACGAGACCGGTCTTGTTCTTGATGACGTTCTCGACGCCGGCCTCGCGCAGTTCGGCGCACTTGGCTGCGGTGCGCCGGTCCTGCCAGACGATCGCGTTATGCAGCGGCTCGCCGCTCTGGCGATCCCACAGGATCGTGGTCTCGCGCTGGTTCGTGATGCCAGCCGCGACGATCTCGGCAGAGGCAACGTTGGCGCGCTCGAGCGCCTCCCGCGCCACGTCGCGCTGCGACTCGAAAATCTCCTTCGGGTCGTGCTCGACCCAACCGGGCTTCGGGTAGATCTGGCGGATTTCGCGCTGCGCCACGCCGACCGAAGCGCCGTGTTCGTTGAAGACGATGGCGCGCGAACTGGTCGTGCCCTGGTCGAGTGCGAGGATGTATTTCATGTTTTCCGACAGTGAGTTGCAATTCTAGCAGTGGTAAAATTCATCGCATTGCAGCATGACCGCAGGGTTGCATGCCACTCCCGATCCAGAATGTCGAGCGAGAGCTCACCCACACGCGCCGGCTGCGTTTCGAAGGCTATAAAAGGGCCGACGGCCTCTGGGACATCGAAGGCCGCTTGACCGATGTCAAGAATCACGACTTTAAGCTGCAAACAGGCGTGCGCCGTGCGGGATTGCCGGTGCATGATATGTGGGTGCGCCTGACCATCGATACCGAATTCAATATCGTCGACGCCCTCGCGATTTCCGACGCCGTCCCTTACCCGGGCGGCTGCGACACCATCGGGCCGGCGTACCGCAAGCTGGTCGGGCTCAATCTCATCAAGGGCTTTCGCAAGCAGGTGCGTGAGCATCTTGGCGGGGTGCACGGCTGCACACACATCACGGAAATGCTCGGATTTTTCCCGACCGCGGCGATCCAGACTTTCGCGGGCGAGCGCAGGGAGGCGCCGGACGACGGGCGCAAGCCGTTCCAGATCGACCAGTGCCATGCGCTCGAGTCGGGCTCGGAAACGGTGCGCAAGATGTATCCGAAATGGTATCGGCCAAGCGCCGAAAAAGTGGGGGGGTAAGGGACAAATGAAGATTCACGAGTACCAGGGCAAGGAGATCTTCCGCAAATTCGGCGTGGTCACGCCGCGGGGCAAGCCTTGTTTCACGGTCGACGAAGCGGTCGATGCAGCAAAGGAACTGGGCGGCAAGGTCTGGGTGGTGAAAGCCCAGATCCATGCCGGAGGGCGCGGCAAGGGCGGCGGCGTCAAGGTTGCGAAGTCGCTCGATGAAGTCAAAGCGAAGGCGAAAGAGATCCTCGGCATGCAGCTCGTCACGCACCAGACCGGGCCGCAGGGCCAGAAGGTGCGGCGGCTGCTGGTCGAAGAGGGCGCGGCCATCTTGCAGGAACTCTACGTCGGCATGGTCGTCGACCGCGGCACGCAACGCGTCGCGCTCATGGCCAGTTCCGAGGGCGGCATGGACATCGAGGAAGTCGCGGCGAACCGGCCCGAGAAGATCCACAAGGTGTTCATCGACCCCAAGCTCGGGCTTACGGATGCGCAGGCCGACGACATGGCGACGAAGATCGGCATTGCAGCCCCTCTCGTGGCGCAGGCGCGCGTGATGCTCAAGTCGTTGTACAAGTGCTTCGACGAGACCGATGCGTCGCTGGCGGAAATCAACCCGCTGATCACGACCGGCGACGGCAAGGTCATCGCGCTCGATGCCAAGCTCAATTTCGACGACAACGCGATGTTCCGCCACCCGGATATCGTCGCGATGCGCGACCTCGATGAAGAGGATCCCGCGGAAGTCGAAGCCTCCAAGTACGACCTCAACTACATCCAGCTCGACGGGAACATCGGCTGCCTCGTCAACGGCGCAGGCCTTGCGATGGCGACGATGGACATCATCAAGCTCTACGGCGGCGCGCCGGCCAACTTCCTCGATGTCGGCGGCGGCGCCACGACCGAGAAGGTCACCGAGGCCTTCAAGATCATGCTGAAGACGCCGGGGCTCAAGGCAATCCTCGTCAACATCTTCGGCGGCATCATGAAATGCGACGTGATCGCCGCCGCCTGCGTCGAGGCCGCCCGGCAGGTGAAACTCTCGGTCCCGCTGGTGTGCCGGCTCGAGGGCACCAACGTGGAACTGGGCAAGAAGATCCTGGCCGACTCCGGCCTGCCGATCATTTCCGCCAACAACATGGTCGACGCCGGACAGAAAGTCGTCGCTGCCGCCGCGGGGAAAAAATGAGCATCCTCATCGACAAGAACACCCGCGTGATGACGCAGGGCATCACCGGCAAGACCGGCCAGTTCCACACGCGCATGAGCCGCGAGTACGCCAACGGCAAGGCCTGCTACGTCTCGGGTGTGAACCCGAAGAAGGCCGGCGAGGATTTCGATGGCATCCCGATCTTCGCCACCGCGAAGGAAGCAAAGGAGAAGACCGGCGCCAACGTGTCGGTGATCTACGTGCCCCCCCCCTTCGCCGCCGCCGCGATCGACGAGGCGGTGGACGCGGGCCTCGACCTCGTGATCTGCATCACCGAGGGCATCCCGGTGCGCGACATGATCCCGACCACGTACAAGATGATCGGCAAGAAGACGATCCTGATCGGGCCCAACTGCCCGGGGCTCATCACGCCCGAGGAGATCAAGATCGGCATCATGCCCGGCCATATCCACATGAAGGGCCGCATCGGCGTCGTATCGCGCTCCGGTACGCTCACCTACGAGGCGGTGGGCCAGTTGTCCGAGCTGGGCATCGGGCAATCCAC
>JANMDK010000090.1:0-11893 GCA_031376265.1 Pseudomonadota bacterium | reverse complement strand
GCGAGGTATCTGTCCTTGACGTCGAGGTTGACGCCGCCGATGAGGTCCGCCTCGTTCTCCTTCTTTGCGAGCCATCTCGCCGCTTCCGAGGTGGCGCGCCGCTCCGAAAGTGCGAACACGGAGGAGCCGCGCGCGTGCGGCTTCACGAACGCGTCCGCGTGGATCGACACCAGAAGGTCAGCCTTGACCTTGCGCGCCTTTTCCACCCGCGAGGCAAGCGGGAGGTAGTAGTCCGAATCCCGCGTCAACACCGCGCGCAAGCCCGGTTCCTGGTCGATCATCGCCTTGAGGCGCCTGGCGATGATCAGCGTCACGTCTTTCTCCTGGCTCCCGCCGCGGCCCAGCGCCCCCGGATCTTCGCCCCCATGACCGGGATCGATCACGATCGTCGCCAGGCGCAGCACCTTGTCCTTGTTGAGCAGGGGCGGCGGGGGGAGGGCCATGGGATTGGATGCGGGTTCATTCGGCGCCGCCAGCACCGGCGGTTGCGGCGTCGCTAAGGGCTTGCGCGTGGCTTCTTCCTGGAGCAGCACCAGCAACGGGTCCGGCGCCACCGACGGATAGATGTCGAGCACCAGGCGGTGGCCGTAAGTGGCGACCGGCTTGAGCGTAAACGCCTGCGCTTTCACTTGCGCCTTGAGGTCGAGCACCAACCGCATGACGCCCGGACGGTTCAACGCGACGCGCAGTTTCTCTACATAAGGATCGTCCGGCGTGACCTTGTTGTTGAGGTCGGCCAGCGCAGCGCTCATCTCGACGCCTTCGAGGTCGAGGACCAAGCGGTCCGGGTTATTGACGCCGAAGAGCGTGTAGCGGATCTCCTGGCGCGATTCGAGCGTGACGCGCGTGTAGTCCTTCGCGGGCCAGATGCGTGTCGAGACGATCTGGTCGGCGGCCAGCGCCGGCAGCGCGGCGAGAAAAACCGCGGCTACGGCAACAAGGCGGAGAAGCTGGCGTGTCGCCATTGGCGCCCGGCGGGCGAGTGCGCTGTAAAGGAGGCGCGCCGGCCGGGCTCCGAGATTTCGAGCGTGAGATGCAGGTCCGGCAGGGGCAGCAGGCCCTCGGCCATTTCCGGCCATTCGACGATGCACAAAGACTCCGGGTTGAAGTGCTCCCGGAAACCCGAGCTCACCCATTCCTCGCGGTCCTTGAACCGATAAAAATCAAAGTGATACAAGTTTAACCGAGAAAGTGCATAAAGTTCAACCAATGCGTAGGTCGGGCTTTTGACGCGGCCGGTCCAGCCGAGTTCACGCAGGAGCCCCCGCACCAGAGTGGTCTTGCCGGCCCCGAGCTCGCCGGAGAGGAAAAGCACGCGCCCGGGCAGCGCGCCTTTGGCCAGCGCGGCGCCAAGCGCCAGGGTCGCCGCTTCAGAGGCTAGCGGCAGCCGGGGGGGAGTGGGGTTCATGTTGCTACCATCGGGCGATGCTCGAAGCAGGATACGACTATGCGGGCCTCGCGCTTTCGATCAAAGCCTGGGGCCGCGAACTGGGATTTCAGGGCGTAGGGATTGCCGACACCGAACTTTCGGGCGCCGAAGCTCGCCTGAAGGATTGGCTCGAGCGCGGATGGCACGGCGAAATGGATTATATGGCACGCCATGGCACGCGCCGCTCGCGTCCGGCGGAACTCGTGCCGGATACGCTGCGCGTGATCGCTTGCCGCATGGATTACGCGGTCGACCCGCACGAAGGCCTTGAGCGCATTGAACAGGCCGGTGCCGCCTATATCGCTCGATATGCGCGGGGCAGGGATTACCACAAAGTCCTGCGAAGCCGCTTGCAGCAGCTGGCGGACCGCATCGAAGGCGAAGTCGGCGAGTTCGGCCACCGCGTGTTCACCGACTCCGCCCCGGTCATGGAAGTCGAGCTGGCGGCCAAGGCGGGCATCGGCTGGCGCGGCAAGCACACGCTGCTGCTCTCGCGCGAAGCCGGCTCGTACTTCTTCCTTGGCGAGATCTACACCGACCTGCCGTTGCCGGTCGATGCGCCGGCCGGCAATCATTGCGGCACCTGCGCCAAATGCATCACGATTTGCCCGACGCAGGCGATCCGCGGGCCGTACAGCCTGGATGCGCGCCGCTGCATTTCGTATTTGACGATCGAGTTGAAGGGCTCGATCCCGGAAGAGTTTCGGCCCTTGATCGGCAATCGCGTCTACGGCTGCGACGACTGCCAGATCGTCTGCCCGTGGAACAGCTTCGCCCAGGCGACCGGGGAGGCGGATTTCGCGGTCCGCAACGGGCTCGACTCGGCCAGCCTGGTCGATCTGTTCGGCTGGACCGAGGCCGAGTTCGACACGCGCATGGCCGGCTCGGCAATCCGCCGCATCGGCTACGAGCGCTGGCTGCGCAATCTAGCGGTTGGTTTGGGCAATGCGGCGAAGAGTGAGGAAATTCGTGCGGTGCTGCGATCACGGGCCGACCATCCTTCGGCTCTGGTGCGCGAGCACGTCGCCTGGGCTTTGGAGCAACAGGTCTAGCAACTTGCACGCTTTCGGGGGTCCGAGATGGTGACTTAGAATGTTACGGAGCTAAGTCATACTAGCCCTCATAAATTCGGGAGACTCTATGAGAAGGGGTCGTCGTGTGTTCTACGCGGTGCCTATGTTGGCCATTCTTCCCATCGTAGTGGCGTGTTCTGAATCGGGTAAGTCGCCGCAGGCGACGTCGGTGCCAGTGCCTGAGAAGGTAAACATGTCAGAGAAGAGTCAGGGTAGTTGCGCCAACACTATGGAGCAGATTATTTTTTGCAAGGAACGTGGGTGGGACGGTCCGTCCGCGGGCAACTTCTTTGGGCCGCAGGCGGCACGAGAAAGATTCGACGCACTTACGCATTTGCAGGCCAACGGCAATGCAAAATCTATTCAGGATGTCTTTGATTCCAGCAGCGGAACCTGCAAATCAATTGTCAAGATTAATGGGCAATATAAAGGAAGTGATTATTCGGCAACTCTTTATTGCGACAAGACATTCGCTCTGGGGGATCTCGTTAAGCTCGAGCGAGAGAAAACATCAAAGTCGAAGTAAGACAAATTGAACACGATAAGAGTATTTGACCCAAGTGTTGAAGCCAAGCTTGGCGAGTATGTCTACGCTCTACGCGATCCGCGCGACAAAAAAGTGTTCTACATTGGCAAGGGAAATAGAAATCGTCTCTTTGACCATTTCAATGATGCTGAATCGGCATCGAAGAACAATGGCCCTTGGACCGCCAAGCTTCGGAGGATTGTGGAAATTTGGGAAGCCGATGAAGACGTAGACTGGTTTGTCCTTCGTCGTGACGTCGGGTCTACGGTTACTTCATTTGATATTGAGGCCGCCATCATCGACGCGCTGGAGATCTCACAGAATGGCCCAGCCCTTAATGACATTGCCGGTCATTCATCAACGCTAAGAGGAATCCTTACCGCACAAGATGTCTCGGCGCTGTCTGCGCCAATGGTAAATCCGTGTGTACCGTATAGGACCGTTTTCATCTTCCCAATTCACAACGCGCTTTCGGACGGAACCAGTATTTACGATGCGACGCGAGGTTTGTGGGGCATTTCGGAGTCTCTTCGCATGCGCAACGACGCGCTTGCTGTTGGAGTTGCGAAAGGATTAAGCAAAGGAGTTTTTTCAATCGCCAATTGGGCGCAGGCGCAGACGCCCGGAAAGTGGGAATTCAACGGCACCCGCCTGGCGGGTCACGCGCTAGAAGGCAAAAATTGGCTGATGATAATTAATTCTTCAATCGGATATTGGCAACGCGGAAATTATTTAGTTATCGAATTTGATGGCCAGGGCAACTACCGTTTTATTCGTGGCAGCCCGCAGAAATCTACGTGGCGTTTACTATCATGAAGCTTGACCTGATGAAGCCCGGGTGAGCGTCGTGAAGCGTCCTGTGATGCAGGTCGCTCAGGCTACTTTCCCGGCGACACTACCAGCAGCCCGAGATGCTTCTCGAAAGCATCGAAGTCCCGATCCGAATGTAGCAGCGTGTATCCGCTTTCGATGCACCGCGTCGCAATGACGGTGTCGATTGTCTTGCGAACGGTCACGCCGAGCCCGCGAAGGATGCGGAAGTTCCTCGCGGCCTGAATCGCAATTTCCTTTCCGCCAAGCTCGACGTGCGTGAACGCGTCAAGGCTCTTGCGAACCTGGTTGAAGTCGCGCTCGCTGGAAAATCCCTGCAGGACTTCAGCCAGAATCAGATCGCCGATGGCGAGCGGTTCGGCCCCGAGCAGCGAATCCAGCCGGTCCGACTGCGGGGTCGCAGTCCCCCGGAAATAGTCGATCCAGACGCTGGAGTCGACCAGGATCACTTGTCGGTCCGCATCGCGACGAGGTCGCCCTCCCAGGCCAATTTGCCCCGGTGCTGGCGCAGCTGGCCCTGCTGCCCGAGACGCAGCAAGGTGCGCAGCCCGAGTTCAACCGCCTCGCGCTTGGTTTTCAGGCCGGTCGCGCGAAGCGTTTGCCTCATGAGCTTGTCGTCGATGACGATGTTCGTCCGCATGATGTGTATACTCCGAAACGAAGTTACACATCATACCCCTTCGATTTCTCCAGCGAAACCCCTTGATCATGACTACCCGAGAAATCGCCTGGACGGCCGATAGACTGCTGCCCGGCTACGAGACCGCCACGCTCGAATTCCCGCCGGACTATGACGGCCCGGTGGTCGCCACCCTGGTGAGGAAGACCGGGGCGAGCCCCGGGAAGCGCGCGGTCCTCTACGTGCACGGCTTCATCGACTATTTTTTCCAGGCGCACATGGCCGAGCGCTTCGAGTCCGAAGGCTATAACTTTTATGCGCTCGACCTTCGCAAGCACGGGCGGTCGCTCTTGCCGCACCAGCACCCGTGCTTCTGCAAGCGCATCGAAGAATATTTTCCCGACATCACGCGCGCAATCGAAGTCATCCGCGCGGAAGTCGCCGGCCTGCTGCTGCTGGCCGGGCATTCCACGGGCGGCCTGATCGCAGCGCTTTACGCGGACTCGGGGCCGTGGCGGCAGCAGGTCTCCGCGCTCTGGCTCAACAGCCCGTTCTTCGATTTCAAGCTCCCGAAGGCGGACCGCTTCAAGCTCGGCCTCGCCGCGGCCACTGGCATTCTCTTTCCCTTCCTCACCGACCCCAAAGGCCTGCCGCGCGACTATGTGAGGAGCCTGCACAGGCAATACGGCGGCGAATGGGAGTTCGACCTCAAGCTCAAGCCGCTCGAAGGGTTTCCGCTCTATTTCGGCTGGATCGGCGCGATCCTCGCCGCGCATAGCCGCGTCCACGCCGGCCTTTCGATTGCGTGCCCCGTCCTGGTCATGCATTCGGACGAGGCCGACATCGTGCTCGGCTGGCGGGACATCGCCAAGTGGAGCCCCAACCTCGGCAAGACCGTATCCGTGCAGCAATATCCCGGCGGCCTGCACGACCTCGCGCTCTCCAGGCAGCCGATCCGCGAGAGCCTGTTCAGCTCGCTTTTCGCCTGGCTGGCACCAGGTAAAGCGTAATCGCCGTCGCAAGGGCCCATGCGGCATAGAGGGCAGTGAAGACCCAGGCCGGCGCATCGTAGTAGAGCGCATGGCGCACCCAGCGGCCGACGAACGAATCGGCACGAACGCCTCCACGCAGCAGGTCTTCCCAAAGTGTGAGCGGGCACGCGTAGCCGAGCAGCGCTTCGAGCGCGACGAAGACGATGGCCGCGAGGTGCAGGTAGCGGAACAGGGGATTCCTCACCCACGCCCACCCTAGTACTGCGCCGAGCCACACCAAAACGAGTCCGCCGACGATGAAGGCGACGATGGCGAAATGCGCTACGAGGACCAGGTCGGCGAGCAGCGCCTGCATTCGCCGTCCCGTCCCGCTACCGGGTCAATCCCTGCCGGTGGCCACCGGGCGCTTGGCGTCGCTGCACCACTCGCTCCATGAACCCGGGTAGAGGCGCGAGCCGGCAAGCCCGGCGATTTCCATCGCGAGGATGTTGTGGCAGGCCGAGACACCGGAGCCGCACTGGTGGACGATCTGCTTCGGCGAGCGGTTGCCGAGCAGCGCGGCGAACTCCTTGGCAAGCACCTCGGGCGCCTTGTACGTGCCGTCCTTGTTGAGGTTCTCGCTGAAGGGGCGGTTGAGCGCGCCGGGGATATGGCCGCCGACCGGATCGATCGTCTCGCCAACGCCTGCATAGCGGCCGGCGGCACGCGCGTCGATCACCGTCACCTCGGGCTTGCCGAGGTTGGATTTGATGAACGTGGCGTCGACATGCATCGTGCGCGGCGCGCCGCGATAGTTCGTCGGCGAAAAATGCGGCACTTCGGCAGTCACCGGGCGGCCTTCCTTTTCCCACTTGGCGAAGCCGCCATCGAGCATCGCGACGCTGTAGTGGCCCATCCAGCGCAGCATCCACCACAAGCGCCCCGCATACGTGCCGTTGGCGCCGTCGTAGACGATGACCTGCTGGCCGGGGCGCAGGCCCCATTCGCCGAGCTTCGCCTGGAAGTCTTCGGGGTCGGGCAGGGGATGGCGCCCGTTGGTGCCGAGCTTCTCGCCGGAGAGGTCGGTGTCGAGGTCGACGAAGGTTGCGCCGGAGAGATGTCCCTCGGCGTATTGGTCGCGGCCGAGGCCGGGATTCATGAGGTCGTGACGGACGTCGAAGATGCGCCAGTCGGCGTCGTCGAGGTTTTTCGCGAGTGTCGCGGTGTCGATCAGGGTGCGGTAGGCCATCCCGCGATTTTACCGCTTCCTGCTATGCGGGACGCTGCAATTGCCTGCGCAGGTACTCGTGGAAATGCAGGACGGCGTCTTCCATCGGCGACTGGTACGGGCCCGCTTCGCTGATCCCCTGCGCATGCAGCGCCTTGCGGCCGCGATCCATGCGCGTGCAGATTTCGCCGTCTTCCATCGCCGTCTCGACGTAGGCGGCCTGCTCGGCCTCGACGAACTCGCGCTCGAAGAGGGCGATGTCCTCGGGGTAGTAGAACTCGACGACGTTGGTGGTCAGGGTCGGTGAGCGCGGGATGAGCTGCGACACGATGAGCACGTTCGGGTACCACTCGACCATCACCCCGGGGAAATACGTGAGCCACAGCGCGCCGTACTTGGGCTCCTTGCCGTCGAGGTATTTGAGGCAGGCGTCGTGCCATCGCTTGTAGACCGGCGTGCCGGGCCGCCCGAGGCCGTCCTTGGCGCCCACGACCTGCAGGGAGAAGCGGTCGTCCGATTGCAGGTTGAAATTTTTGCAGTCGGTAAAGTTGCCCAGGCCCGGATGGAAGGGGTCGACGTGATACACCTCGAGGTAGACCTCGATGAAAGTCTTCCAGTTGATCGGGTAGTCGTCGATCTTCACGCGATCGAGCACGTAGCCGGAGAAATCGAAGTCGCCGGCCAGCTTGAGCCCCGCAAAGTCGCGATGCGGGTTGCGCGGCCCCGCAAATAGCAGGCCGTTCCAGTTCGTGAGCGGCGTGGAATTGAGCTTCACGCACGGGTTCTCGGGGAAATGCGGCGCGCCCAGCAGCTCGCCTTTCAGGTCGTAGGTCCAGCGATGGAGCGGGCAGACGATGCTTTCCGTGTTGCCGCGGCCCTCGAGCATGATCGACTGGCGATGACGGCAGACGTTGGAAAGCAGCTCGATACCTGAGGGATTGCGCACGAGCACCTTGGCGTGGTCCATCCACGCAAGCGTCTGGTAGTCGCCCACATTGGGCACCATGAGCTCGTGGCCGACGTAATTCGGGCCGCCGTCGAAGAGCAGCTTCTTCTCGAGGGCGAAGATTTCCGGGTCTAGGTACCAGGAGACCGGCAGTTGCGCGCTCGATGGTTTGAGGCGCCCGAGACTCGCGATATCGGACATGTAGCATTCCCCCTGCTTCAACCTGCAAATGCGCGCACCGAAAGTGCGGAAGAGGATTTTAGCCCAACGAAGCTGGGCTGCCCAAAGGGCCGAGGCCGAAGTTGAATTGACCCGAAGGTGAATTGACCCTTTGGGGTCGCTCGGCTAAGGTTCGCACCTATGAGTCGTTCCGCGCGCCAGAGTTCCCCCGGCGACCCGAATTCCGTTCCCGCAGGCCCCACCTTCGAAGATGCGCTCGACGAGCTCGAAAAGCTCGTCGGCCGCATGGAAGGCGGGGACCTGACGCTTGAGCAATCGCTGGCCTCGCACAAGCGGGGGCTGGAGCTCGCGCGCTTTTGCCAGGAGCGGCTCGAGTCGGCGCAGCAGCAGGTGCGCGTGCTCGAAGGCGAGATCCTCAAGAACCTCTCGGCTGCGCAGGCTCCCGGAACCGGTGACGACTGAAGCTTCCGGCTTCCAGGCCTGGATGGGCGATGTCCAGGCGCGAATGGAAGCGGCGCTTGCGCGCCTGTTGCCGGCTTCGGGCTCGGTGCCCGCGCGCCTTCACGATGCCATGCGCTACGCAGTGCTCGAGGGCGGCAAGCGCGTCCGGCCGCTGCTTTCGTTCGCCGCCGGCGAGCTGACCGGGGCAACGCCCGAGCGGCTTGAGATCGCCGGCGCCGCTGTCGAGCTGATCCACGCGTATTCACTGGTGCACGACGACATGCCGTGCATGGACGACGATGTGCTGCGCCGGGGCAAGCCCACCGTGCACGTCGAGTACGACCAGGCCACCGCGCTTCTCGTCGGCGATGCGCTCCAGTCGCTCGCTTTCCAGCTCCTGTCGGAGAACAGGTTGTCGGATTCGCCCGGCGCGCAGTTGGAGATGGTCAAGGCGCTCGCGCTGGCCTCGGGCTCCCGCGGGATGGCCGGCGGGCAGGCGATCGACCTCGAATCCACCGGCAAGCCCCTCAGCCTGCCGGAACTCGAATTCATGCACATCCACAAGACCGGCGCCCTCATTCGCGCGGCCGTGGTGCTGGGCTCGTATTGCGGCCAGGCGCTCGAAGTAAAACAGGCGGAAAATCTCGACCGGTACGCCAAATGCGTCGGTTTGGCGTTCCAGGTAGTCGACGACGTACTTGATTGCGACGCAAACACCGCCACATTGGGGAAGACCGCGGGCAAGGATGCGATCCAGGGCAAGGCCACTTACGTTTCGGCGATGGGCCTTGCGCGGGCAAAGGCGTTCGCCGAGGACCTGCGACAGCAGGCGCATACTGCAATCGAACCGTTCGGCGGGAGGGCAGCGAGGCTCGGTGAGCTCGCGGATTTCATCGTGTTGAGGAAGTTCTGAGATGACGGCGACGATCGGCATTCCCGGCGACTTGCCCGATGCATTGGCAGGCGCTGCCGCGGGCGGCGCCGAATTCAGTACTACGGCGACCAAAGATTACAATCCGGCAATGTTCGAGCTGCTGAAGACCATCGACGACCCGGCGGAACTGCGCAAGCTCGACCGCAAGCAGCTTGGCCAGCTCGCGGAGGAGCTGCGCGCGTTCGTGCTCGACTCCGTTTCCAAGACCGGCGGGCACCTTTCGTCGAACCTCGGCACCGTCGAGCTCACGATCGCGCTGCATTACGTCTTCAACACGCCCGAGGACCGCATCGTCTGGGACGTCGGCCACCAGACGTATCCGCACAAGATCCTCACCGGCCGCCGCGAGCGCATGCCCTCGCTGCGCCAGACCGACGGCCTGTCCGGATTCCCGAAGCGGGACGAATCGATTTACGACACGTTCGGCACCGCGCACTCGTCCACCTCGATCTCGGCGGCGCTCGGCATGGCTGCCGCCGCGAAGATCAAGGGCGAGAAGCGCCACGCCATCGCGGTCATCGGCGACGGGGCGATGTCCGCAGGCATGGCCTTCGAGGCGATGAACAACGCCGGCACGATGGATGTCGACCTCCTTGTGGTTCTGAACGACAACGAGATGTCGATCTCACCGCCGGTCGGGGCGCTCACCAATTACCTGGCGCGCCTCATGTCCGGACGCATGTACGACAAGGCCAAGCGCTACAGCGAGCATGTGCTAAAGCGCCTGCCCGCGATGTGGGAGCTGGCCAAACGTGCGGAAGAGCACGTCAAGGGCATGGTGACGCCGAGCACGCTGTTCGAGGAATTCGGCTTCAACTACATCGGCCCCATCGACGGGCACGACCTCGACGCGCTGCTGCCGACGCTGGACAACATCCGCAAGCTCAAGGGGCCGCAGTTCCTGCACGTCATCACGCGCAAGGGGCAGGGCTACAAGCTGGCCGAGGACGACCCGGTTCTGTACCACGGCCCGGGAAAGTTCAATCCGGCCGAGGGCATCAAGAAAGCCGCCGCCTCCAAGCCCACCTACAGCCAGGTGTTCGGCGACTGGCTCTGCGAAGTCGCCGCGCGCGATCCCGCCATGGTGGCGATCACGCCGGCAATGCGCGAAGGCTCGGGCATGGTCAAGTTCTCGGAGAAATTCCCCGAGCGTTACTACGATGTCGGCATCGCCGAGCAGCACGCGGTCACGTTTGCGGCCGGCCTCGCCTGCGAGGGCCTGAAGCCCGTGGTGGCGATCTACTCGACCTTCCTGCAGCGCGGCTATGACCAGCTGATCCACGACGTGGCGATCCAGAACCTGCCGGTGATGTTCGCGCTGGATCGCGGCGGCGTCGTCGGTGGCGACGGCGCAACGCATAACGGCGCGTTCGACTACGCTTTCCTGCGCTGCATCCCGAACATGACCGTCATGGCGCCCGCGGATGAGGACGAATGCCGCCAGATGCTGACTACGGGGCTCGGCCTTTCCGGACCTTCGGCCGTGCGCTATCCGCGCGGCAGCGGCCCGGGCGCTGCGGTGGACCGTCCGCTGACCGGGCTTCCCGTGGGCAAGGGCGAGGTGCGCCGGCGAGGCAAGAAAATCGCGATCCTCGCTTTCGGTTCGATGCTTGCGCCCGCGCTCGAAGCGGGCGAGCTGCTCGACGCCACGGTGGCCAACATGCGCTTCGTGAAGCCGGTCGACGAGGCGCTGATCGCATCGCTGGCGGCGGAGCACGAACTGCTAGTGTGCGTAGAAGAGCATGTGATTCTCGGCGGGGCAGGCAGCGCGGTGTGCGAGGCGCTCGCTTCGCTGAATAAGGAACCCAAGGTGCTGCTGCTTGGATTGCCCGATCGTTTCATCGATCACGGTGACAGCGCGAAGCTGCTCGCATCGGTGGGCCTGGACGGCGCCGGAATAGCGAAATCGATCCGGGGCGTAATACCCGAGTAATCCAGTCGGCGATATAATTTCGTCATGAACACCCGTGACCCGCGCCTGGCGGACGCCATCCCCGACGTACAGGCGTCAGCCGACACGCGCCGGCTGGCGATCAACAAGGTGGGCATCAAGTCGATCCGCCACCCGGTCAGGATCCAGGAGCAGGGCGGCGGCATCCAGCACACCATAGCCATGTTCAACATGTACGTGCGCCTGCCGCAGCACTTCAAAGGCACGCACATGTCGCGATTCGTGGCGATATTGAATGCCCACGAGCGCGAAATCACCGTCAAATCCTTCCAGGTCATGCTGAAGGAAATGGTCGAGAAGCTCGAGGCGCAGGAAGGGCACATCGAGATGACTTTCCCGTATTTCATCGACAAGGCCGCCCCGGTTTCCGGCGTGCGCAGCCTCATGGACTACGAGATCACGTTCACCTGCGAGATCGCGAAGGGCAAGACCGAGTTCTCGATGCGCGTGCTGGTCCCGGTCACCAGCCTATGCCCGTGCTCGAAGGAAATCTCCGACTACGGCGCGCACAACCAGCGCTCGCACGTCACCGTCACTGCGACCACCAACGACTTCGTCTGGATCGAGGAGATCGTCGCCGTGGTCGAGAAGCAGGCTTCGTGCGAGCTCTACGGGCTGCTCAAGCGCCCGGACGAGAAGTACGTCACCGAGCGCGCCTACGACAATCCCAAGTTCGTCGAGGACATGGTGCGCGACGTGGCGGCGATCCTCAACGCAGACGATCGAATAGACGCCTATGTCGTCGAGTCGGAAAATTTCGAGTC
>JANMDK010000057.1:0-3193 GCA_031376265.1 Pseudomonadota bacterium | reverse complement strand
AGGAGGTTGGCCATGTTGAGTCCGAGCGGCGCCTGTTCTGGGCGCGGCTCAAGGTGAAGGCCACAGGCTAGACGATTTTCGTTTCGACTGCCCACCTCACCTCGCCCCGGCGCAAGGAGGAGCTGGAAACCGGCCTGTCGCCGCGCATCGGCCAGCTCAAGCGAATTGCCAAGGAAATCGCGCGGCTCGTCGGCAAGGCAGAGCCGGCCTTCTTCATGGGCGACATGAACGACCCGCGCCAGCCCCAGCGCATCCTCGGCGACGTTGGCTTTCGCAGCTGCTTTGCTGCACTCGGGCTGCAGAGCCCGCCGACCTTCCAGTGCTATCCGGCGGCGAACATCGAACCCGGCGAACCGACGATCACCGAGGCCATCGACCTCATCGCCGCAAACGAGCATGCGCGGGCCATTGCGGCCAGCGTGCCGCAGGTATTCCATGGAGACATCGCGCCCTCGGACCATTGGCCGGTTCACGCTGTCTACGAACTCCCCTCGTGACCCTTGCGCGCTTCGCCGCAATTTTTGCCCTCGCTTGCGCCCCGGTGCTGGCGGCGGCCCAGGCGCCCAAGCCCGGCGCAGTCGTCATGCACGGCAAGGGCGGCACGCCGCTCAAGTTCGTCTCCGACCTCGCCGAGGGGCTCGAGGCCAAGGGCTTCCTGGTCGCCAACCTCGAGATGCCCTGGTCCTATAGCCGCAACTACGACGTAGGCACCGGCGAGGCGGAGAGGCAGATCGAAGCCGCCATTGCCGGACTCAAGGCGAAGGGCGCGACGAAACTCTTCCTCATGGGCCATAGCATGGGCGGCGTGTTCGCCTTGCACTACGCGACGAGGGCTGCGGTGGACGGTGTGGTGGCAGTCGCGCCCGGCGGCTCGGTCGACAACCAGGTCTACCGCGACCAGGTCGGAGAATCGCTGGCGCGCGCCCGCAAGCTCGTGGCCGAGGGCCGCGGCGCCGAAAAGCAGCGGCTCGAAGACTACGAAGGCAGCCGCAAGAACTACACCGTCGTCTCCCCGCCCTCGGCTTACGTGACCTGGTTCGACCCGGACGGCGCCATGGGCATGGGCCGCATCCTGCGCGACTTTCCGGCGACGGTGCCGGTGCTGTGGGTCTCGCCGACCGGCGACTACGCGGGGCTGCGCCGCAACGCGGCCACCAACTTTGCGCGCCTGCCCAGGAATCCGCTTCACCGGTTTGCCGAGCCGAATGCCGATCATCTCGGCGCGCCGAGGGCGGCGATCCCCACGATCCTCGAGTGGACGGCGAAGGCGGCCGCAGCCCGCTGACCGCGTATCATTGACGCCTCCCGGGCAACACCCATCAGAGGCGTTCCCGGTCCCCTGTGAGGAGACCTTTCCTGTGAGCATCCAGCGCTTCGTTTCATCCCTGCTTTGCGTTGCGGCGGCAGCACTGCTTTCCTCCTGCGCGTCCCTCTCGACTGTCGCGTCCGCCAACTACGGCGTCGATCCCTGGTGGCCCAAACCCCTTCCGGCCAAGTGGCAGTTCGGCGCCGTCGCCGGTGTAGCGGTCGATCGCCAGGACCACATCTGGGTGATCCAGCGCCCGGGCAGCATGACCGACGACGAGAAAGCCGCGTCGTTCAATCCGCCGCGCGCCGCCTGCTGCGTGCCCGCGCCCTCGGTCGTGGAGTTCGACCAGCAGGGCAACGTGCTGCGCTCGTGGGGCCTGCCCGCCTCCGGCTACGACTTCCCGAAGCGCGAGCACGGCATCCACGTCGACGGCCAGGGCAACGTCTGGATCGCCGGCAACCACGACCTCGACCACCAGGTGCTCAAGTTCAGCGGCGACGGCAAGTTCCTGCTTCAGATCGGCCTGGCGGGAAAAAGCGGCGGCAGCAACGACCAGAAGCTGCTCGGCAAGCCGGCACACATGGAAGTCGACGATGCAGCCAACGAGCTGTTTATCGCAGACGGCTACGGCAACCGGCGCGTGATCGTTTTCGACGCAACCACCGGCGCTTACAAGCGCCACTGGGGCGCGTATGGCCGCCGCCCGGACGATGCGAAGACGACCTACAGCCCCTCGGCCCCGCCGTCGAAGCAGTTCGGCACGCCGGTGCATTGCGTGCGCCTGTCGCGCGACGGGCTCGTCTACGTATGCGACCGCGAGAACAACCGCATCCAGGTCTTCCGGCGCGACGGCACTTTCGTGAAGGAGTTCTTCGTCGAGAAACAGACGACCCAGATCGGCTCGGTGTGGGACATGGTGCTGTCGCAGGACGCCGCGCAAAGCTACCTCTACGTGGCCGACGGCGGCAACAACGTTGTCCACGTGCTCTCGCGCGAGACCGGCGCGCCGGTCTCGTCTTTCGGCCGCAACGGGCGCATGGCCGGGCAGTTCCACTGGATCCACAACATCGCGATCGACTCGGCCGGCAATCTCTACACGGCCGAAGTCGACACCGGCAAGCGGGTGCAGCGCTTCAAACCGCAGTAACCGATAGTTTTTCCATTTCAGGCAACACAATTGGCTGGAGAGCCGCATAGCCATTGGTTCTCCTGAAATGAATGTCCATGTTTTCATCGATCGCGCGGGACATCGTAAAGCTCGGCTGGCCGGTGCTCGTCGGCCAGCTGGCGGTGATGATCAACGGCGTCATCGACACGGTGATGGCCGGCCGGCTCTCGCCCGAGGACCTCGCGGCGGTCGGCATCGGCGCCTCCATCTACATCAGCGTGTTCGTCACGCTCATGGGCGTGCTGATCGCGCTGACCCCGGTGGTCGCGCAGCTCTACGGCGCGCAGCGGTTCGCGGCCATCGGCGAGGAGGTCCGGCAGAGCCTGTGGCTCGGCACGTTCCTGACCGTGCTCGCCTTCGTGCTGATCTATTTTCCCGATCCGTTCCTTGCGTTGGCGCAGGTGCGCCCCGAGGTCGAGGTCAAGACGAGGGCCTATCTCAAGGCGATCGCGTTCGGCGTGCCGGCGATGCTCCTCTTTCGCGTGTTCTATTCGTTCAGCACCGCGGTGTCGCGGCCGCGCGTGATCATGGGCCTCAACCTGCTCGGCCTCGCGCTCAAGATCCCGCTGAACCTGGTGTTCATGCACGGCTACCTCGGCGCGCCGGCGCTCGGCGGGCCCGGTTGCGGCTGGTCGACGGCGGTGATCGCCTGGATTACGGCCATTGCCGGCTGGGTGATCTGCTGGTACAGCACCGGCTACACGCGCTACGGCGTG
>JANMDK010000038.1:0-12451 GCA_031376265.1 Pseudomonadota bacterium | reverse complement strand
TTGGCTGCCCGCGAGGGCCGCGATTCGATCCTGGACATGCTCACCCGGTTTGCAGCCAAAGGCGACAGCAACGCGTGCACCGCGCCCGGCTTGTTCTCGGCGGTCATCACCAGCGAGGTACGGTCGCGGCCGGTGGAGGTCGCTTCGATCTTGCCAAGCACGAGGAAGCGTGTCGTGTTGTTCGGGTCGTCCTCTATGGAACGCGCAAGGATCGACAGGCCGAAGTGCTCGCTGGCCATCTGACCTGCGATTGCGGCGGTTCCCGGCTCTTCGGCGGCGCGGCGCGCGGCCTCCGCATTCGATACAACCTGGATCCGCTCCGCATTCGGCAGGTTCTGGCCGAGCCAGCCATGGCATTGCCCGAGAGACTGGGCGTGCGAGTACACGCGCTTCACCGCGGCGAGATCGCCCTCCCTGACCATGAGGTTCTGCTGGACCCGCAGCTCGATCTCGCCGCAAATCCTGAGCGGCGTGGAAACCAGCAAGTCGAGCGTGCGCCCGACCGCGCCCTCCGTGGAATTCTCGACCGGCACGACGGCGAACTCGGTCTCGCCCGACTCGGCGCGCCTGAAGACCTCGTCTATGGACGCCAGCGGTACGCCCTCGACCGCGCGGCCGAAATGCTTGCGCACCGCCTGTTCGCTGAAGGTGCCTTGCGGGCCAAGGTAGCCCGCGCGGATGTCCTGCTCCATGCCGCGACAGGCTGAAATGACTTCGCGAAATACCGAGGTGACGCGTTCTGCAGGCAACGGCCCCGCGTTTTCGGCGGTCATGCGGCGCAGAATTTCAGCCTCGCGCTCCGGGCGGTAGGCCGGGGCGCCCTGCTTCAATCCGCCGACCTGGCGTGCGAGGTCCGCGCGCCGGTTCACCAGCCCGAGCAGCTCGCTGTCGAGCGCATCGATTTCCCTGCGCAGCCGTGCGATTTCGTCGTTCATGCTCAGCCGCGCTTCTTCTCGAATTCGATCATGTAGTCGACCAATGCCCGGACGCCTTCGATCGGCATCGCGTTGTAGATCGACGCGCGGATTCCCCCGACCAGCTTGTGACCCTTGAGCTGCACCATGCCCCGCTCCTCCGCACCCTTGAGAAAGTCCGCAACCAGCCCGTCGTCGGCGAGGTTGAAAGGAATATTCATGCGCGAGCGGTCGCCGACGGTCACGGACGTGCGATAGAAATTGCTTCCATCGAGCGCATCGTAAAGGAGCTTTGCCTTGGCGATGTTCCGCTTTTCCATCTCGGCCAGGCCGCCGAGCTGCTTGAGCCACTTGAACACCAGCCCGGCCATGTAGATCCCATAGGTCGCCGGCGTATTCAGCATCGAATCCGCATCGGCCTGCAGCTTGTAGTCGAGGACCCGGGGGGTGCCTTTCTGCGCTCGTCCAAGGAGGTCCTCCCGCGCGATCACGATCGTCATCCCGGCCGGGCCGATGTTTTTCTGCGCGCCGGCATAGATCAGGCCGAAGCGCGAAACATCGAGCGGCCGCGAAAGGATATGCGACGAAGCGTCGGCCACCAGCGGCACGCTGCCGGTTTCCGGGATCCACTGGAATTCGACCCCGCCAATGGTTTCGTTCGAGCAATAGTGGACATAGGCCGTATCCGGCCGGATCTCCCAGCGTGCCTGCGGCGGCGCATAGGTGAAATTGCGGTCCTCGGACGTCGCCGCAACGTGCGTATCGCAGAAGGATTGCGCTTCGCCGGCGGCTTTGCGCGACCATTCTCCGGTCACGACGTAGTCGGCCTTGCCCCTGCCGGCGAGCAGGTTCATGGGGATCGCCGCGAACTGGAGAGTGGCGCCCCCGGACAGGAACAGCACCTTGTAGCCCGTTGGAATCGCAAGCAGCGAGCGAAGATCCGCCTCGGCCTCGGCCGCAATTGCCATGAAGTGCTTGCCGCGATGGCTCATCTCCATGACGCCCATGCCGGCGCCATGCCAGTCGAGCATTTCATCGCCGGCGCGGGCAAGCACCTCCTGCGGCAGCGCCGCCGGGCCCGCGCTGAAATTCCAGATGCGGCTCATGCCGGGCCGGGTTCGGCCTCTGATGACGGCGTGCCGCTGCCTTCCGGCTCGCTGCCGTTGGCGTTGCCATTGCCGTTCGGAATTTCCTCGTCGCGCTCCACTACGCGCTCGAGTCCCGCCAGCTTCTCCCCTTCGCCGAGCGCGATCAGCGTGACACCCTGCGTTGTGCGCCCCATCTCGCGGATCTGGTCGACTTTTGTCCTGATCAGGACGCCGCCGGTGGAAATCAACATGACCTCGTCGCTGTCGTCGACGAGAATCGCGCCGACCAGGTTGCCGTTGCGCTCGGACGTCTGGATTGCAATCATCCCTTGCGTGCCCCGGCCATGGCGCGTGTAGTCGGCAATCGCGGTGCGCTTGCCGAACCCGTTCTCGGTCGCGGTCAGGACGGTCTGCTTTTCGTCCTTGGCGACCAACATGCAAACCACGCGCTGGCTGCATCCTCCGCGAGGCGCATGCCGCGCACGCCGGTGGCCTGGCGGCCCATGGGACGCACATCGCCCTCCTCGAAGCGCACCGCCTTGCCAGCGTCGGAGAACAGCATCACGTCGTAGCTCCCATCGGTCAGGGCGGCGCCGACGAGGTAGTCGTTTTCGTCGAGCCCGACCGCGATGATTCCGGCAGCCCGCCGACGCGCGAATTCCGACAGCGGTGTCTTCTTCACCGTGCCCTGCGCCGTGGCCATGAACACGTAGTGCTGCTCGTCGAACTGCTCCACCGTGACCACCGCCGTGATCTTCTCGCCTTCCTCCAGCGGAAAGACGTTGACGATCGGCTTGCCCCGGCTCGATCGGGTGCCCTGCGGCACCTCGTAGACCTTGAGCCAGTAGAGCTGGCCTCGATTGGAAAAGCACAACAGGTAATCGTGGCTATGCGCGACGAACAGGCGGTCGATGAAATCGTCTTCCTTGGTCGCCGCGGCCTGCTTGCCGCGTCCGCCGCGGCGCTGCGCGCTGTAGTCGGCCAGGGGCTGCGACTTGACGTAGCCGCCGTGCGAGAAAGTGACCACCATGTCCTGCGGCGCGATGAGGTCCTCGAGGGAGATGTCCTCGGTGTTGATCTCTATCGTGCTGCGGCGCGCGTCGCCGAACTGGGCGCGGATCTGCTTGAGCTCGTCGCCGATGATGACCGTGATGCGCGCCGGCTTGTCGAGGATATCCAGCAGGTTGGCGATGTCGGCCATGACCTCCTTGTATTCGCTGACGATCTTGTCCTGCTCGAGGCCCGTCAGGCGCTGCAGGCGCAATTCGAGGATGGCCTGCGCCTGCTCGTCCGACAACAGGTATCCGCCCTCCTTAAGGCCGAATTCTGGCGCGAGGCCCTCCGGACGGAATGCCTCGGCGGCCGCGCGGTCGAGCATCTCGCGCACGGTGGAGGACTGCCAGGCCTTGCCCATGAGCCCCCGCTTGGCCTCCGCGGGCGTAGGCGCGCGCTTGATGAGCTCGATGACCTCGTCGACGTTCGAGAGCGCAACCGCGAGGCCTTCGAGGACGTGCCCCCGCTCACGCGCCTTGCGCAGTTCGAATACGGTGCGGCGGGTGATCACCTCGCGCCGGTGCGAAAGGAAATTCTCGATCAGGTCCTTGAGGTTGAGCACCTTGGGCTGGTTGTCGACCAGCGCCACCATGTTCATGCCGAAGGTGTCCTGCAGCTGCGTGTGCTTGTAGAGGTGGTTCAGCACTACTTCCGGGAGCTCGTTCCTCTTGAGCTCGATTACAACGCGCATGCCGTCCTTGTCCGACTCGTCGCGGATGTCGGAAATGCCTTCGATCTTCTTTTCGCCGACCAGCTCGGCGATTCGCTCGAGCAGGGTCTTCTTGTTGACCTGGTAGGGCAGCTCGTCGACGATGATCGCCTGCCGGTCGCCCTTGCCGATGTCCTCGAAGTGCGTCCTGGCGCGCATCACGACGCGGCCCCGGCCGGTGCGGTAGCCTTCCCGGACGCCCGAGATGCCGTAGATGATGCCGGCGGTGGGGAAATCCGGGGCCGGCACGATCTCGATCAACTCGTCGATGGTGATTTCCGGCTTCTCGAGCATCGCGAGGCAGGCGCCGATGACCTCGGTGAGGTTGTGCGGCGGGATGTTGGTGGCCATCCCGACCGCGATGCCCGAGGAGCCGTTGATCAGCAGGTTCGGGATTCGCGCCGGCATGACGAGCGGCTCGTGCTCCGAGCCGTCGTAGTTCGGCCCGAAGTTGACCGTCTCCTTGTCGATGTCGACCAGCAGCTCGTGGCCGATCTTCGCCATGCGGATTTCGGTGTAGCGCATGGCCGCGGCGTTGTCGCCATCGACCGAGCCGAAGTTGCCCTGCCCGTCGACCAGCATGTAGCGCAGCGAAAAATCCTGCGCCATGCGCACTATGGTGTCGTAGACCGCCGTATCTCCGTGCGGGTGATACTTGCCGATGACGTCGCCGACGATGCGCGCGGATTTCTTGTAGGCCCTGTTCCAGTCGTTGGACAGCTCGTACATGGCGTAGAGCACACGCCGGTGGACCGGCTTGAGGCCGTCGCGCACATCCGGCAGGGCACGCCCCACGATCACGCTCATTGCGTAATCGAGGTACGACCTTCTCATCTCCTCTTCGATGCTGATCGGGAGCGTTTCTTTTGCGAATTGGTCCATGCTTGCCCAGTTGCAGAACGGTGTTTCCGGCTTGCGTCCGAGAACCGCGAAAAAGGGGTTCCAAGCACGCTTTGCCGAACACGAAATTTTAACACGCGGACCTCGCCAAAACGGGCTGGCGCGGTAAGCTTCGGGCACTGTTTTTTGCGCAAGAAAGGTAGCCCACAGTGGCAGGCGAAAACACCGTGCTGATCAGCGCTCGCTGGGTCCTTCCGATCGAACCGGAGGGCGTCGTCCTCGAGCGTCACAGCGTCGCCGTTCGCGATGGCGCGATCGAAGCGGTGCTGCCGACGCCGCAGGCACTCGAGGCCTATCCCGGGTTCGAGCACGTGGACCTTGCGGAGCACGTCCTGATCCCGGGCCTCGTCAATGCGCATACGCACGCGGCAATGACCCTGATGCGCGGGCTCGCCGACGACCTGCCGCTGATGCGCTGGCTCCAGGAGCACATCTGGCCAGCCGAAGGCAAGCACGTCTCCCACCAGTTCGTGCGCGACGGGACGCTGCTGGCCTGCGCCGAAATGCTCCGGGGAGGCATCACCTGCTTCAACGACATGTACTTCTTCCCGGAAGCCGCGGTCGAGGCCGCGCTCGAAGCCGGGATGCGCGGCTCCTTCGGCATGATCGTGATCGATTTCCCGACGGTGTATGCCTCGGACCCGGACGACTACATCGCCAAGGGCCTCGCCCTCAGGGACAAGTATCGGGACCACCCGATGGTATCGTTTTGCTTTGCGCCGCACGCGCCCTACACCGTATCGGACCGCGCGTTCACCAAGATCGCGACGCTGGCCGCGGAACTCGATTGCCCGATCCATTGCCACGTGCACGAGACCGAGGACGAGATCGCGCGCTCGGTTGCCGAACACGGCAAGCGGCCCTTGGAGCGGCTGCGCGAACTGGGCATCGTCGGCCCCAACATGATCTCGGTGCACTCGGTGCACCTGACGCCGGCCGAAATCACAATGCTTGCAAATCACGGCAGCTCGGTAGCGCATTGCCCCTCTTCGAACCTCAAGCTCGCGAGCGGATTCGCTCCGGTGGCCGCGCTGGTCGCCGAAGGCGTGAATGTCAGTCTTGGCACGGACGGGGCCGCGAGCAACAACCGGCTCGATGGCTTCCAGGAGATGCGCCAGGCTGCACTGCTTGCCAAAGCGGTCGCGAAAAGCGCAGAAGCGATTCCTGCGCACACTGCCCTCCGCATGGCCACGCTCGCGGGCGCGAAGGCGCTTGGACTGGAGTCGCGCATCGGCTCGATCGTGCCCGGCAAGCGCGCGGATCTCGCCGCAGTCCGGCTGGCCGGCCCGGAGCTCGTCCCGGTTTTCGATCCGGTGTCGCATCTCGTCTATTGCGCCGGCCGGGAGGACGTGACCCACGTATGGGTCGACGGCAACCTAAAAATGTCCGGCAGGGTCCTGAAACACATGGATTTTCCCGGCTTGGACACCCGCGCCAAGTTGTGGCAAAATGCCCTTAAGAACTGAAACAAAAAATGTAGTTCTTAGGGATAAGCAGTCTTCGGAATAACGAAAGAGGGGATCGTATGAATAAGAAAGTCTTGTCGCTTCTGGCGATGTCAGGGATGGCTATGTCGGCGGTCACGTTCTCCGCCTCCGCGCAGGAGACCGGCGGATACTGGACGAACCCGTCAAGCGGCCTCATCTGGAAAAATGCCTACGGGCAGTGCTGGAAGTCGGTCTACTTCACGCCGGCCATGGCCGTCGCCGAGTGCGATCCCGACCTGATGCCCAAGCCGGCCGCACCCGCGCCTGCACCGTATGTCGCGCCGCCTCCGGCCCCGGGACCCGCCCCAGCACCGAAGCCGGCCCCCGCGCCCGCGCCGAAGCCCGTCGCCGAGAAAGTGACGATGGCCGCCGACGCGCTGTTCGACTTCGACAAGTCGGTCATCAAGCCGGATGCCAAGAGCAAGCTGGACGACCTCGCCGACAAGATCAAGAGGGTCAACCTCGAAGTCGTGATCGCGATCGGCCACACCGACTCGATCGGCAGCGATGCGTACAACCAGAAGCTGTCGGTACGCCGCGCCGAGGCCGTCAAGGCCTACCTGGTGAGCAAGGGCGTCGAGCCGAACCGCATCTACACCGAAGGCAAAGGCGAGAAGCAGCCGGTGGCGAGCAACGCCACCAAGGAAGGCCGCGCCAAGAACCGCCGCGTGGAGATCGAGGTGATCGGTACGCGCCAGCCGTAAGCACCAAGTAGCGGAAAAAAGCCCTGCAGTCGCAGGGCTTTTTTTTTGCATAATCGACTCATGAACCCAGCCCAGAACGCGGATCCCGCGGAACTCGAGAAATTCGGCCAGCTCGCGCACCGTTGGTGGGACAAGGCCGGCGAGTTCAAGCCGCTTCACGAGATCAACCCGCTACGCCTGGGGTGGATCCACGCGAGGGCTCCTCTCGCAGGGAGGCGCGTGCTGGACGTCGGATGCGGCGGCGGCATCCTCGCCGAAGCCATGGCGGCCGAAGGCGCGGATGTGCTGGGGATCGATCTCTCGGAAAAAGCGCTGAAGGTCGCCGAATTGCACCTGCTGGAGAGCCGCCTGCCGGTGCGTTACGAGGCGATTTCCGCGGAAGCCCTTGCAGAGCGCAGCCCTTCGGCGTTCGATATCGTCACCTGCATGGAGCTGCTGGAGCATGTGCCCGACCCGTCGAGCACGGTGGCGGCGTGCGCCAGACTGCTGAAACCGGGCGGCCACGCCTTTTTCTCCACGATCAACCGCAACCCGAAGGCCTACGCCTTCGCCGTCATCGGCGCGGAATATGTCCTCAAAATGCTTCCCAAGGGCACACATGACTACATGCGTTTCATCAGGCCGTCGGAGCTGGCGGCCGCCTGCAGGGCCGCCGGCCTGCGCTGCACGGAATTCACCGGCATGACCTATAACCCGTTCTCCAGGCAGTACGCGCTAGGCAGCAATTGCAGCGTGAACTACATTGTCCACTGCGTACGGGAGGACTAGATGCAGGCAGTACTTTTCGATTTCGACGGGACCCTCGCGGACACAGCGCCGGATCTTGGGACCGCGCTCAACCGCATGCTGACCGACCGCGGCCGCCCGCCCCTGCCGCTCGAAAAGCTGCGCCCGCATGCTTCCAGCGGCGCCCGCGGGTTGCTTTTCGTCGGCTTCGGCGTCGTCCCGCAGGACGAGAAGTACGAAGCGATGCGCGAGGAGTTCCTCGCGAACTACAGCGGCGCGATCTGCGTGCATACGCGCCTCTTTCCCGGCGTTGAGGAATTGCTGTCGACCCTCGATTCGAAACCCATGGTCTGGGGAATCGTCACCAACAAGGCGGTGAAACTCACCACGCCGCTGGTCGACCGCCTGGGCCTGGCGAAGCGCGCCGGCTGCGTGGTCGGCGGCGATACGACGCCGCACTTGAAGCCCCACCCTGCATCGCTGCTTCATGCGGCCGAAAAGATCGGCGTAAAGCCTTCGGAGTGCTGCTACCTCGGAGACGACATCCGCGACATCCAGGCCGCCCGGGCGGCGGGCATGTTTTCGATCGCGGTCGAGTACGGCTACAGCGGCACCGAAAACGGCGGCCCTCGCGGATGGAATGCCGAGGCCGTCATCGGCGAGCCGATGGAGCTCCTGCAGCACCTCTGAGCTTGCAATCGGGGCTGCAATCCCCACATGCGATAATGCAAGCGCTTCTACCGATTCCGGGGGCGACCTGGCTTCGACAGGGGTTTACAAAGCAGGCAGGGCATACCGAGGACCAGTCACCTCGCAAATCCATCTGGAACACAAAGTAACTGCGAACGACAACACGTACGCACTAGCCGCCTAAGAACCGGCTAGCTCTGCACCCATCTCGTTCCTGGGGTGGGCCGGGCAACCGGATGCAGAGTCATCTACAGGGAATCGGGCTGCGCCGGGTCGCTTGGCACAGCCTTAAAAAGTAGGCGACTCGCGGGGAAAGCAGCGTGCCTGTTCGCGGCCGACTCGTTAAAAAGAAAAAACCGGCTAAGTATGTAGAACTGTTTGTGGCGTGCCTTTGGACGGGGGTTCGATTCCCCCCGCCTCCACCAGACGAAGGGCCCGGAGAAGCTTCCGGGCCCTTTTTCTTTATCCCTTCTGCTCGAAATACGTGAGGTCCACGTAGATCGCTGCGGCAAGCACGACTTTGCGCGCATCGTTGCCGAGCGCACCGGAACCGAACTCGACCCTGAAATTGTCGCGGTCGGTAAAGGCTTCCGAGAGCAGGCCCGACCATTTCTTGCTGACCTTCGCGACCTCCTCTCCCCTCGCCATGAAAGGAAAAGCCCAGAGCTTCCAAAGCGGGGATGACACTTCCATCATCTTCACGCCGCGCCCGTCCTCGACGCTGAATTTCTTGCTGAGGATGGCGAATTCCTTCTGGATCGCGCCGATGCGCACCTGCCGGGCGTCGAAGATCTCCAGGCGCGAGAAATAGAACCGGAACGGGTGCACCGCGTGCATGACGACTTGCCTGGCGTTGTTGTAGAAATGGACCTCGAACGACCTCCAGTGGCCAAACACCTGCCGCAAGAGGAATCCCAGCCACCCCGTCTGCTGCTCGGCGGCATAGCCGATCGGCCTTCCAGCCGCGTCCGAAATTCGGTATCGGTTGCGCGCCTCCACAGAAAGCATCTCGAGCAGCTCGAACTTTTGCGTGACGAAGACTTCGCGGTGGGACGTCAGATCCAGCTCAGCGGTGGCGGATCCGCTCCCGGCTGCGCCGGCATAAGCCTGAGGCTGCGCCTGCGCTTCCATAAACTTCGCATAGGCGATTCCGCATTTCGGGCATTGCCAGTCCGGCGCCGAGTCGGACGCCGCGCGCACGTAGGCGCACTTGGGACACGGCTTGCCTGCGTAGCTGCTGGGCATGGTCACGGCTCCTTTTTCTTATCGTGATTGTACCGGTACCGATACACGAACTGCCCGGAGAGCCAATATCAGCGCGGCTCTCCGAAAGTGAAAGTAGAGAATTCTGCCTAGTCTCGCAGTGCGTCGACGGCCGCGGCCAGCTCCTGCTTCGGCGGTACCGGGCGGGCATTTGCGATCGGGGATTCCTGCTCCAGCCGCCCATAGTGATCGCCCTTCCCCGAGGTCCGGATCATGTAGCGCGACTCGGCGGGGTCGTAGTCGCCGACGGCGAGGTGCGTAAGGCATCGGTTGTCCCACATCACCACGTCGCCCACGCTCCAGTAGTGCCGGTACACGTGCCTCGAAAGCACCGAGTGCTCGCAAAGGAAGCGGATCAGCGGCTTGCTCTCGGCTTCGCTCAGGCCCACGAACTGGCGGACACGCTCGTTGACGTACAGCGCCTTGCGGCTGGAGTCCGGATGCTTGCGGACCGCGGGATGGATCACCGGCGGGTTCAGGCGCTTGTACTCGGCAACGATCTCGGGACCGCGCTTCTCAAGCCCCTGGATCAGGCTCGCGTCGTGGATGCCTTCGAGCCCGTCGAGAAAAGCCTGCATCTTCGGCGAAAGCGTCTCGTAGGCCAGGTACATGTTCGCGAACATCGTGTCGCCGCCTACCGAAGGCTTTTCGACACAGAAAAGCGTCGTGCCCTTGGCCGGCCGGATCGTGTACGAAAGGTCGGTGTGCCAGTTCTGACCGGCATTGAAGGTCGGCGAAGGCTTGCCGTTGGTGCGTTTGTTGGTGATCACCATGACTTCGTCGTTGTCCGGATGCCGGTTGAACGGCTGCGAGGCGTAGTCCTCCAGCTCGCCGAAATGGCGGCTGAAGTCGACGAGATTCGCCGGCGTGACCTGCTGCTGCGGGAAAACGACGACCAGGTGCTCGACCCATGCGGCCTTGATGACGCGCACCTCCTCCTGCGACAACGGCTTCGACAGGTCCACGCCTTCGATGCGTGCGCCACAGGCGTAGCCGACCGGCTTGACGGCGATTGCGGACATCTTCCGCTCCTTGGTTCGGCGACGGCTGTTTCGCTCTCCAGGGATGGGGAGAATTCGCGCCGCGCTATGATCGATCCAGCGCAAATTATGGCCCATTCCATGGCCCGCATCGCAATCGCCGGCTTCCAGCACGAGACCAACTGCTTCGTCGATTCGAGGACCGACTTCGAATACTTCGCGGCACACCGCGACCGCCCGCCGCTGGTCTACGGCGCGGACGTCGTCAAATGGCTCGCGGGCAACAGCTTCGCCATCGCCGGTTTCATGCGCGACATGGAAAAGCGCCACGACCTCGTGCCCCTCCTGTGGACCAGCGGCGGCGCCGGCGGCATGGTGACGCGCGACGCGTTCGAGCGCATCGCCGGCAGCCTCGTCGGGCGGCTTTCGGAAGCGCTGCCGGTGGATGCGGTCTACCTGGACTTGCACGGCGCGATGGTCACCGAGGATTTCGAGGATGGCGAAGGCGAAGTCCTGCGCCGGGTTCGAGCCGCTGTCGGGCCCGGGATCCCCGTCGTCGCGAGCCTCGACTATCACGCCAATGTCACGCCGCAGATGGTCGAGCTGACCGATGCGCTGATTGCCTATCGGACGTACCCGCACGTGGACCGGATCGAAACCGGGCAGTACGCCGCCCGCGCGATGGAGGTCCTGCTTGAACGCGGGCGCCCCGCGGGCCGGGCCCTGCGAAAAATCCCTTTCCTGATTCCGCTGAATGGCCAGTGCACGCTGGTCGATCCGTCGAAGCGCGTCGTGGACGGATCGAGAGTGGCGGACGGCGACCTGGTCAATCTTTCATACCTTGCCGGATTTCCCCCGTCCGACCTGCACTGGTGCGGTCCGTCGGTGATCGCGCATGCGTGGACCCAGCAAGCCGCGGATCGCGCCGCAGACGCAATGCTCGAGGAAATCCTTTCCCAGGAAGCGAACTTCGCCGAAGAGATGGTCACGCCGGAGGTAGGCGTTGCGCGAGCAATCGAAGTGTCGCGTACCGCCAAGCGGCCGGTCGTGATCGCCGACACGCAGGACAACCCCGGGTGCGGCGGGACTGCGGATGCAACCGGCCTCCTCAAGGCGCTGGTCTCGGCGGATGCGAAGGGGGCGGTGCTGGGATTTCTTTGCGACGCTGACGCGGCGCGGGCCGCGCATGCCGCAGGCGAAGGCGCCAGGATCCAGATCGCGCTTGGCGGGCACTCGGGGCCGGCAGGCGTCTCTTCACTCGAAGCCACATTCCATGTCGCCAAGCTCGGCAGCGGCAAATTCCGCAGCGAGGGCGCCGTTTCGGGCGGCAGGGAGATCGACGTCGGGCCGATGGCGCTCCTCACGCTGGGGGGCGTAAGCATCGTCGTGACGAGCAAGCGCCTGCAGGCCTACGACCAGGCGGGGTTCCGCCACATCGGCATCGAGCCTGCTCAGCAAAAGATCCTCGCCCTCAAAAGCACCTGCCACTACCGCGCGGAGTTCGAGCCGCTGGCCTCGGAGGTCATCGTGGTGCTGGCGCCCGGTTACTACCTCGCCGATCCCGCGCTCTATCCGTACAGGAAGCTGCGCGCGGGCGTGCGCCTGCGCCCGATGGGCCCGGAGTTCCGGGGCGCCTAGCCTAGGCGCGCCAGCGCGTCTTCGATGATCTCGATGGCTTCGGCGAGCGCGTCGGACACCCGGTTGCGGTCGCGCACGACCTTGGTCTCGAGCATCCAGCGCTCCTCGCCCTCCGCCAGCTTGTGCACGCGCGCCGCGTCGTACAGCGCCGGGATCAATGTCGTCTGCGGCGTGTAGCCGTAAGGGTCGTGGCCGTACTTGCCGATGGCCGAACTCATCAGCGGAACCGTCACGCGGCTGACGCGCTTCATCGCGCGGTTGAGGACCTTCGCCCGCGCCTCGTCGCCCTTGCCGGCGTC